>CAZYZR010000067.1:0-6079 GCA_964651945.1 uncultured Oscillospiraceae bacterium
CAGCATTGAATTAATGCTTCTCAATGAATAATTTTCTTTAATCATGCTGTTTTTATACCCTATTACATTTTCTTTCGTTATTGCATTGTCACCGATGTAATCATAAAATTTATTTACATCTCGGATATACTTATCAATTGTATTGTCACTCTTTTCACTGTCTTTCAGCCACATGCCGAAATCCCTTATCAGATTCCCCGATAAATGTCTTTTCAATTAAAACAGTCCTCCATAAAATCAGTAATATTTTTGAATTTTACAGTGAATATATGAACACAAAGTTACGGCAATTTTTCTCTTTAAAAAGTTCCCGGACAGACAAGCAAATCCGGGGTTAAAAATTTATCGACAAAATCTATGACAGAAAGGCATTGCGGAAAAATAAAAAAATCCCGGAAACTCCGGGATTTTTTCTGTATTATTTACCTTATTGTATCTTCTCGGGAATTTACCGAACAGATATTTATAAGCTTCTCTTTGGGCATCCGCGCCATAAAGGCATATATTGCATCCTCGCTTATCTGTCCGTCGCCGAAGGTGGTGTCAAACCGTGCCCTCAGAGTGTCGTGGCAGGATGTGTACAAATCTGCAAGTTCCACCCCGCTGCCGGTGAGGTAAAGTTTGCGGTATCTGTCCTTCTGTACTACACCCCGGCAACTGAGTGTCTTTGCCATGGCAGTCACGCTGGGGCGGGAAACCTTCAGCTCTTTTGCGATGTCAGTGCTTTTGACCCCGTATTCGCTGTTACAGAGTTTTCTTGCCGTCACAAGGTATTTTATATTCACTGCTGACAGGCAGCTGCTGTCCACTTTTCCCACTCCTTCCGGGATAAAACTATTGTTATGTACGCTTTATCTCAGTGTTCTGCCTCGTATTACTCCGGCAGTTTGCCCGGCAGTGGGCGCAGTCCCCGCCGCAGATGAATTTGCCTTCCTTCCTGTCCTTGACCAGACTTCTGATTATCAGGAACACTACAACGGCGAGTACCAGCCCCACGGCTATTGTCCCGAGATTATCAGTTATAAAACCTAACATTCTTCCACACTTTCCGGTATTTTCCCCTTCCTCGGAAAAGGAAGGGGTCATACCAAAAACAGTTTAATTGCTTCAGGCCTTTTCAGCCTTCTTTTCCGGTCTCACCAGGAGGTATATAAGACCTATGAGAAGGGCTATTGCCACGACAGTCCAGAGACTGAAGGAACCGCCTGTAAACAGAAGGCCTATCTGATAGATTATCATTGAAACGACATAGGCGAACAGGCACTGGTAACCTATTGCAAATATGGTCCACTTTGTGTTGTTCATTTCCCTCTTTATTGCACCCATTGCAGCAAAGCAAGGTGCGCAGAGGAGGTTGAACACCAGGAAGGAATATGCAGACAGAGGGGTAAATACCGCACGCATATTCTGCCAGATCTGCCAGCCGTTTTCAGCCACTTCATCAAATCCGCCGAAGAGGATGCCGAATGTGCCGACCACATTTTCCTTGGCTATGAGTCCTGTGATTGCCGCAACGGCTCCCTGCCAGAAGCCCCAGCCGAGAGGAGCAAACAGCGGCGCTATAATTTCGCCCAGGTTTGCGAGCAGGCTGTCGTTCATATCAACGGCTCCGAATCCTCCTCCGTCTTTGAATCCGTAACCGGAAAGGAACCAGACAAGTATTGTGGCCAGAAGGATTATTGTACCGGCCTTCTTTATGAAGGACCAGCCGCGCTCCCACATTGAGCGGAGCACATTGGAAAGGGTGGGCATATGGTATGCGGGAAGTTCCATTACAAAGGGTGCCGGATCTCCCTCGAACATCTTTGTCTTCTTGAGGATTATTCCTGAGATTATAATTGCAGCCATACCGATGAAGTATGCGCTGGGTGCCACCCAGGGGGCGCCGCCGAACATTGCGCCTGCGATAAGGGCTATTATGGGAAGCTTTGCCCCACAGGGGATAAATGTGGTTGTGATTATCGTCATTCTTCTGTCGCGCTCATTTTCTATCGTGCGGCTGGCCATTATGCCGGGGACTCCGCATCCTGTGCCTATGAGCACGGGTATGAAGGATTTGCCTGAGAGCCCGAATCTGCGGAATATCCTGTCCAGGATAAACGCTACACGGGCCATATATCCGCAGGATTCAAGAAGCGCAAGGAAGAAGAACAGAACAAGCATCTGAGGTACAAATCCCAGAACGGCTCCCACACCTGCCACAATGCCGTTGAGTATCAGGTCTTTGAGCCAGGGTGCAACGCCTATGCTGTCAAGCAGACCTTCTATGAGGACCGGTATGCCGGGAATCCAGATCCCGTAATCGGCAGGGTCAGGTTCTTCTACGGCCGCAGCCTCTTCGTAGGCCGCAAAATCCACGGGGATTTCCTCGGCGACCTCGCCGTTGTCATCGTAGAGATACGCAGTTGTCGTCAGGTCCGTGGCCTCTGCCGGGTCAAGGCCCTGCCGCTCGGCTTCCCCTTCGAAAGCCTCTACTATCCGGGCGGGGACCACATACTCCTCCGCGGCTTCCTCGTATGCGGAGCCTCCGGTGAGATGCCAGCCGTCTCCGAACACTCCGTCATTGGCCCAGTCTGTGGCCCAGGAGCCCACCGTGGTCACGGATATATAGTAGACGACAAACATTACTAATGCAAATATCGGGAGGGCGAGTACCCTGTTTGTGACTATCCTGTCTATTTTGTCAGTGGTGGACATCCGCCCTTCGCTCTTCTTTATATAGCAGGCTCCTATGATGGACGCGATGTAGGTGTATCTCTCGTTGGTGATTATGCTCTCGCTGTCATCGTCCATCTCCTCCTCACATCTCTTGATATCTTCCTCGATGTGGGCAAGGGTTTCCTCGCTGATCCCCAGCTGCTCGATGACCTTTTCATCCCTTTCAAAGAGCTTTACGGCATACCACCTCTGCTGCTCCTGGGGAAGGTCGTGGAGGACTGCCTCCTCGATGTGGGCGAGTGCGTGCTCCACGCTGCCGGAGAATGAATGGGGGGCCACCATCGTCCTTTTCTCTTTGGCGACCTCTATCGCCTTCTTTGCGGCCTCATCCACACCCTCATTTTTAAGGGCTGAAATTTCCACCACAGGACAGCCCAGTTCCTCGCTTAAGTGCCGGGAATCTATTTTGTCGCCGTTTTTCTTGACCACGTCTATCATATTGAGGGCAACAACCATCGGAATCCCCAGTTCCGCAAGCTGAGTTGTCAGATAAAGGTTCCTCTCGAGGTTTGTTCCGTCGATGATGTTCAGAATCCCGTCGGGTTTTTCATTTACAAGGTAGTTTCTCGCAACCACCTCTTCCAGTGTGTAAGGCGACAGGGAATAAATTCCGGGAAGGTCCGCGATTGTTACTTCCTTGTCTCCCCTGTATCTGCCTTCCTTCTTTTCAACCGTGACTCCGGGCCAGTTTCCCACAAACTGGTTTGAACCCGTGAGTGCGTTGAAAAGCGTAGTCTTGCCGCTGTTGGGGTTGCCCGCCAGGGCTATAGTCAAAGCCATTTCTTTCCTCCTCTTTTAATTAGCATAAGCTAACAGTATTTCAAAAAACAATGTCCTTTTGAGGACAAATCAGGTAGCATAGGCTAACCCATTGTGAAAAATAAAGGATTTCTTCATAATAATTTCCGCAGGGAATCCCGCTTGCCGGATTTTTTCATCGGGCGGTGATTTCAATTTTGCAGATTTATTTTTAAAAATCCCGGGTTATTCCACTAAAATCATTCCGGCGTCCTCCTTGCGGAGGGACAGTTCATAACCGCGCACCGTCACTTCCACGGGATCGCCCAGCGGAGCCACTTTTCTCACATAAATCTCGACTCCCTTTGTGATGCCCATATCCATAATCCTGCGCTTTACAGGGCCGGTTCCGTCGATTTTCAAGACTTTCACCGTCCGCCCTGTAGGAGCATCTCTCAATGTCTTCATGCCTTTTCTCCTTTACAGGTTATTTTCAACAACTATTCTCTGAGCCATTTCCCTGCTTATGGCTATTCGGCTGTCTTTTATGCTGACAATGAGATTTCCGCCGTTCCGGCTGACCACCTCAATGTCCTCATTCTCCACAAAGCCCAGATTTGCCAAATGCCTGCGGACTTCGTCCTTTCCGCCCACTTTCTTAACCCTGCACTTTTCGCCAGGGTTAGCGAACGCTAACGGCAACATACGGAATTTCCTCCTTTCACACAGAAACGACCCACCACGATGGGTTAGTTATTGCTAACTCGGTTATAATATACCTTGAAATGTTTTACTTGTCAACCATTTTTTTAACTTTTGTCAGAAATTATAAATTTATGTTGTGAAATCCCGCTTTTTTGTCTATATTGAAAATATTGCAGAGGTGTGATATAATGGGAATATCCTGCGGAGGTGTTAAGATGAAAATTCAGGAATCGGGCGAAATGTACCTTGAGGCCATTCTTGTCCTGAAGGGCGAAAATCCCCAGGTCAGGGCCATAGATGTGGCAGGTTATACCGGGTACTCAAAGCCCAGTATCAGCAGGGCTCTCGGCATACTCAAAAAGGGCGGGTTCATAAACGTGGACAAGGACGGGTTCATCAGTTTTACCGAACTCGGCCAGAAGCGCGCTGAAACCATATATGAAAGGCACAACATTCTCTCCGCTTTTTTCAGGAAAATAGGAGTGTCGGACGAGACCGCGGTGGAAGATGCCTGCAAGATAGAACATGTTATCAGCGACGAGACTTTCAGCGCCCTGAAAAAATATGCGGGGCTGGAATAAACGGATTTATTTGATTTACGGCAGAAAAAGCGGGGTTTGCCCCGCTTTTTATTTTTTTGTATGGGAATTCGGGAGGTCCTGAGAAGATATATATGTTAGAATATATGTGATAGTATATTATGTATTATGTTATGTATTATATACTATTATATAAATGATGACAGGAGGTCTCATTTTTAATATAACTGCCGTTTATTTGAAAAATAGAGAATTTATCAAATAAAAAAGGCCCCTTGCGGGGTCTTTTTTGAGTGAAAAACAAGGAGTTAGACAAGAGGGTGGCGCTTAAAGTCCCAGGAGGTCTCAAAGCTGTCCCAGTCGGCGCGGGATATTTCGATGTTATCCTTTGCCAGCTCCTCTATTCTGGGGCGTTTTGATTCGTCGATGATTACGGGGATTCTGGCTATATCACCGCACTGAAAATTAATTGTCGGCGATAAGAGTTTCAAAAATTCATAAGTCAACTTTGTATTTGACAGTGCCAGTAAATACAATAGATTTTTATTTGCGAAGAAACTCATACCCGCCACATCAAACAAGTGTCCCGGAGGCTTATACCTGAATGCCGCCGAACCTGTGGATATGAGCGACCACCCAACTGACTCTTTGAACATATAATCTAGGTTCTGTGGCCTTGAGCGAAGTTTATGACGTTCATCAAATATATGCTTTATTTCATAACCATCATTTTCCCAATTTACTACATAGTCGTTGTTACCATACCATTTCCTGAATTCTCCTCCCTTGTTATACGGGAACCATTTTTTACGGGATTCAATTGCTTCTTCGTGACTATGGGCAGTAAAATATGTTTTATTATCTTCAATTTCATACCACATACGGATAAAACGGTCATTATCAGAGGTAGCAATTCCCTGCTTAGCATCCGCAATCTCCCCCAAAGGTGTCCCTTCCCGGAAAATCTCAAAGAACCTGTCGCTGAGCCAGTAGGCTATGGGACTGTCAGGAACCTTGAAAAAGTTGTCCTCAGAAGTTTCGTAAAAATATCCGCAGTCCTTGTCTTTGAGTGCATCCAAAGTCTTCTGCCTCTGGACTTCCATATCTCCCTTGAAATCTTCAAGCCTTATGTACAGCCCCTCACTGTCATCCTTGCCGTTTTTCAGCACAAACGTGCATATGTCCACTGTGGCCTCTTTGAAAAATGCCCCCTTTGCAGGCTGTATCAGCGTAACTATTGACTTTTCTTTCAGTATGTAATTCCTCAGCGGTGTGTATGTCTTTATGAACATCCACACATTCGGAGTCATAAATCCTGTGTAACCCCCCCCCCGGTGTGCAGAAGTCAAAATTGCGGTACATAAACACACTGAAAAGGT
>CAZYZR010000068.1:0-4300 GCA_964651945.1 uncultured Oscillospiraceae bacterium
CGGTCCGGCTTTAAATAAACGCAGAAAAAGCGAGCCCCGGAAGGGGTTCGCTTTTTTTATTAAGAAAATGAAGTTTCGCAAAAAAGCCCCCATATGGGGCTGTCTTTATCTGGCCGCAAATTCGAAAAAGGAATTTACCCCTCCTCATGGGTTAAATGCCCTCTTTTTGAATAGGCGGTGCAGGATCACATATCCCGCAGTTGATTTAACAGCTGATTATTGCGGCTTTTTAAAAACTCAACGGCACAGAGCTATCTGCCCGCTCACCCCGCCTTCCCGGGGCAATGCAGCCCGGATGGGATTAACGGGAAAACCATTCGCCTGAGGCGAGAGCCACCGGGTGAGGGGGGTGCTGAGGAGTTTGTCTTCTCTTCGGCTATTTAAATGAGCGAAAAAGACAATGCAATACCTGCGTTTTCCCCCCCTCACACTCAAATATCACGCCTTTACGGGATCCGGTCCCCGGGCCCTGCCTTTCCAGAAGTCCTCCTGCCGCTCCTCTTCCCACTGCCCGGTGTACATTCTGTAGTAAAGCCCCTCTTTTCTCAGGAGTTGGGGATGGGTGCCCATCTCGGTTATCTTCCCGTCCTCCACTACGATTATCATATCAGCGTTTTTGACGGTGGAGAGGCGGTGGGCAATCAGGAATCCGGTCCTGCCCCTGAGGAGGTCTCCGGTCACACCGTTTATCAGCTGCTCCGTCTGGGTGTCCACACTGCTTGTGGCCTCGTCCATAACCAGAATCTTTCCGTCCGCCAGCACCGCCCTGGCGATGCTGACCAGCTGTTTTTGACCCGTGGAGAGCCTGTCACCGCTCTGCCCCACCGGGGTGTCATACCCCTCCGGAAGGGCAGTTATGAAGGAGTGGGCCTGGGCAGTCTTCGCCGCCCGTATCATCTCCCGGTCGGTGGCGTTGGGCCTCGCGTATTTTATGTTGTCCCTTATCGTGCCGCTGAAAAGGTGGGGGGTCTGCAGCACATAGCTGAGGTTGCTCTCAAGCCACAGGTAGCTCCTCTGCCTGTAGTCCACCCCGTCTATCAGTATCTGCCCGCGCTCGGGCTCCCAGAAGCGGCAGACGAGGTTTACCAGGGTGCTCTTCCCCCGGCCTGTGGGACCCACTATGGCTATGCAGGACCCCGCGGGGATTTTCAGGTTAAAATCCTCCAGCACGTACCTGTCGGTGCCGGGGTATCGGAACCAGACATGTTTAAACTCCACATCCCCTTTTATCGGCTCCCAGTTCTCGGGTTTGGGATCGTATACGCCGCCGTACTTTTCCGTGACTTCCCGGGTGTCCTTTACGGTGGGCTGCGCCTCCTGCAGTGCGTTCACCCTCTCCACATTTGCCTGCAGAGCCAGGATCCTCGTTATGCTTCGGGCTATGCTCTCCACCGGGTCAAGAAGGGTAAAGGTGTAGCTTATGAATACCGCCAGGCTGTCCACCCCGAATTTTCCCCCTGCCACCAGTCCCGGGCCAAGGCCCAGCACCAGTCCCAGGGCCACACTGCTGATTATCATTATCAGAGGAAAGAAGACGTTCTCAATGTGCCTTGCCGCCAGGGATTTTTTCTTCATCTCCAGGTTTATGTCCCCGAACTCCCGGTTTATCCTGTCCCGGCAGTCCAGCTCCTTTATTGTGGGAGCCCCGTTTATGTCCTCGTTGTAGGCGGAGGTCACCAGGGAGTTCTGCCTCCTGACCTGCCTGTTTGCTATGAGCATTCTCTTTCTGAAAAAGCCCGTCACCCCTGCCACAACGGGTATCGTCAACAGAACTATGCAGGCGAGAAATGGGCTGAGTATTATCATGTTGACCGCAGCGAAAAGTATGTAAGCGGTGTTGAATACAAAGTCGGAAAGCCCCCAGGAGAACACGGTGCCTATGCTGTTGGTGTCCAGCATCACCCTGGAGTGAATAAAGCCCACGGGGGTGCTGTTGAAGTAGTCCATGGAGAGCTCCTGCACATGGCTGAACAGGTCGTCCTTCATATCTCTTCCCACGCCCATTTCTATGACTATGGCCTTCTTTGAGTAAACCACGTTGAAAAGGGCCTGGCAGGCGCCCAGGGTGAGAAATGCCAAGGCAAATCTCCCCAGCCCCAGGAGCTTTCCGGGTGTGATGAAACTGGAAATCGCGAATTTTGTCATCACCGGGAATATAGCATCGAAAAAGGCGGTCACCACAGCCGCAAACAGCAGTATGAACACATCCCTCTTGTAGGGGTTAATGTACTTCAGTATCTTTTTCCACCGGGAAAAGTCGAACTTGTCCGCCAGTGCGTATTCGTCCAGCCTGTCGCTCATTGCCGCGCCTCCTGCTTTGTCCGCCTTATTATATCCGACTGAATTTTCACTATATCCCGGTATATTCCTCCCCGGGAGAGGAGCTGGGAGTGGGTGCCCTGCTGCACTATCCTCCCTCCGTCCAGAACCAATATCCTGTCGGCTTCCATTAAGGTGTTGACCCTCTGTGAGATTATAATCGTGGTAAGCCCCTTTACCCTCTCTTTGAGCTGTCTTCTTATATTGGCGTCCGTAAGGCTGTCAACGGCGGAGAGGGAGTCGTCAAAGCAGAGGATTTTTGACCCCGCATACAGGGTCCTGGCTATCGCAACCCTCTGTTTCTGGCCCCCTGAGAGGGTCACTCCCCTCTCTCCCACGGGCGTGTCGTACCCCCGGGGGAAATTTTCTATCGTGGTGTTGACCGAGGCTATCCGTGCGCACTCCCTCACTCTGTCCATGTCGGGCTTTTTGTCGGTGATGGATATGTTCTCCTTTATGCTCTTGCCGAAGAGGAAAGGCTCCTGCATAACTATCCCCACCGCTTTCCTGAGAGTGTGGAGGTTTATGTCCTCAATGTCGATCCCGTCTATGGTTATACTGCCGCTGTCCGGCTTGTAGAATCGGGCGAGAAGGGCCAGTATGGTGCTCTTCCCGCTGCCGGACCGGCCGAGGATCGCCACGGTCTGCCCCCGGGACACCTTGAAGGACAGGTTGTCGAAAATTTTCTGCCTGCCAAAGGAAAAACACACGTTTTTAAACTCTATATCCCCTTTTATCCGGGGGTTGAGGCCAGTTTGGTAGTCCTCCCTGTCACAGTCGTAGACTTCCGCTATTCTTCCCAGGGCAACCGTGGCCTTTGCCATATCCCCCACTATTCTTCCCAGGGACCTTATCGGCCAGGCCAGCATATTGTTGTAGATCATAAAGGATATGATCTCCCCGGGGGTTATATACCCCTTTACGGCAAAGTATGTGCCGGCGCAGAGCACCGTGACCACCTGGGCCACCGTGAGAAAATCCCCCGTGGACCAGTACCAGGCGCTGAGAGCGCCCACCTTTACCCAAAGCCTTGAGTACTCCCTGTTCTGCTCTACGAATCCGTCCCTCTCCTGCTTCTGCTTTCCGAAAGCCCTTATCACCAGCGGGGCGGAGAGATTCTCCTGGGCTCTGGCCTGAAGTTTTCCCTCTTCCTCGTCCGCCATGGTGAATTTTTTCTGTATCCGGGAGCTGAACACCACAGAGAAGAAAGAAATCAGAGGCACCGTTATAAAGGACACAATGGCAAGTCTCCAGGATATGGCGGCCATAAACCGGTAGGCCACCACTATCTTGGAAACCACCCTGAATATGTCGGTCATCTCAAGGACAAACATTCTGACTGTCTCGATATCCGAGGAACAGCGCTGTATTATATCCCCGGTGTATATGCTCTTGTGGTAGGCGTAGGTTGCCCGCTGCAGGTTTTCGAAAACACCGCGGCGCATATTGTAGGCCAGATTTTCCCCCAAGTGGTTTGAGCAGTAGAGCCTTGTGTACTCGCACCCGGCCTCGGCCGCCTTTATCAGTGCAAAAACCCGGATCACTATGTAAATGTGAGACAGGAAAAACCGCCTGCCACCCAGGGCGTCTATAAGGTTTACCAGCGCCCGGGGCAGGTCAAAGGGGGCATTTCCTATTATGCTGTCCACTGCCACCCCTATGAGCTTCGGCCCGGAAAATGCAAAGAGGGAGCCGGCCAGGATGAACACCACCGCGCCGACGAAATATTTTGCACTGCCCCGCATCCGCATGGCGAGGAAATTCAGCTTGCCCTTTTTCATAAAGCACCTTTCAGAAAATTTTAAACCAGCATAAACAAACAAAGCCCACGGCAAAATCCCCGGAATTTCCCATAAGGTCCTGCCGGAATTTTTTCATAAACAAAGCCGGAGGAACCGGCAAATTTTATATCCGATTTTATTTTACCACAGATTCCATTTTCAGTCCATACCGGGGCGGGACAAGGCTTGGGTCTCATTCA
>CAZYZR010000068.1:4400-6031 GCA_964651945.1 uncultured Oscillospiraceae bacterium
TTGGCTTTGGAGCTGGGATGCGGGAAAGGGGTCTTCCTCTCCCTGGCGGGCCCTGCCCACCCGGAAATAAACTACCTGGGGATAGACATAAAGAGCGAAGTACTGGGCAACGCAAAGCGCAACCTGGAGCGGGCATACGGTGGGCCGGACTGCCCCAATGTCAGGATCACCGCCCGGAACATAGAGAGGATCGACACAATTCTCTCCCCCCTGGACAAAGTCTGCCGGATATACATTAACTTCTGCAACCCTTGGCCAAAACACAAACACCACAAGCACCGCCTCACCTACCCCACCCGGCTGGCAAAGTACAGGGAATTTTTGCCCGACGGCGGGAAAATATGGTTTAAGACAGATGACGACGGGCTTTTCAGGGACAGTGTAAAATATTTCCAGCGGACCGGGTTCAATATCGGCTTTTTGTCCAATGACCTCTCCCAAAGCCCTTTCCCCGAGGATTTCACCACCGAGTACCAGGAAAAGTTTGCCCGGCAGGGGATAAAAATAAAAGGGCTGTGGGCGGAAAAACTTCCGGGAAATTTCGAGGCCTGCGCAGAAACCCGGCCTCTGCCGCAATCCGCAAAGTTCTGATTTCCGGGTTTACAAAAGTATCGCCTTCAAATTTTCCCGGTCCGCAGGCAGAAAGAAAAATTAATCCCATTTAACAAAAAGCCTTGACAGGTGTGATATTATTGAAATAAAGGGAAGGCCGGCAGTGATGCCGGTTTTCTGCGCAACATAAAAAATTTTTCGCAAACGAAAGGAAAGACAATGGAGTACAGGACAAACCGGAAAACAGGTGACAAAATCAGCATAATCGGGATAGGCGCATCCTATCTTCACGAGGCGAGCCCCAAAGAGCGGGACAGGCTGCTGACAAAGGCTTACGAGAACGGCATAAACTATATGGATCTGGCCGCGGGGGACGGCAAGGCTTTCGAGTACTACGGGGCTGCTTTCTCCTCGGTGAGGGAGAATATAATCTACCAGATCCACTTCGGGGCGGACTACTCAAAGGGGCCCTACGCCAGGAAGTACAAGCTGGACGACGTAAAGAGGGCTCTTGACTGGCAGCTGAAAACCCTGAAGACGGACTACATCAACTACGGATACATCCACTGCATAGACGAGGAGAGCCAGTGGAATCAGTATGTTAAGGACGGAATATACGACTACCTGCTGGAGATGAAGCGGCAGGGGGTCATAAAGCACATAGGATTGGGCTCCCACACCCCCTCCACCGCGAGAAAAATACTCGAGGAGGTAGAACCGGACATGCTTATGTTCAGCATCAACCCGGCCTTTGACTACAAAAAGGGCTCCTACGGGATAGGCCGGACAGACGAGAGAATGGACCTTTACCGCAGGTGCGAGGCAATGGGGACCGGAATTGCGGTTATGAAGTGCTTCGGAGGCGGACAGCTCCTGGACGCAAAGCACTCCCCCTTCGGGAAAGCCCTGACCGAGTACCAGTGTATGCGGTACGCCCTTTCAAAGCCCGGAGTCCTGACTCTTCTGCCCGGAGTCAGCAGCGAGGCCCACATAGACAAGCTCCTCGGGTATCTTTCGGCCAGCGACGAGGAGAAGGACTTTTCGGTTCTGGGAAGTTTTGCCCCCGCGGAGGCTATGGG
>CAZYZR010000069.1:0-5859 GCA_964651945.1 uncultured Oscillospiraceae bacterium
GGCAGGGAATACTTGTCTCCTTTTATTGTATTTTTTGGCTTTGGCCCAGTATTCCGTTTGTATTTTTTATTATATTCTATTTGAAAGGAAAAATATTATTGCAGGGAATTTGAAAAGGATATATCCTTTAAAAATCAGAAAGACGAAAATTATTTTAAATAATTTGAGACAAAAGGGAAAATCATACTGGCAAAACAATTTAAATACATTAAGAGACGAAAAATTAAATATAAATTAGCAGTTATATGCTATTACTGCTATACTCGCTTACCTAAAGAATGGATATTTAAGGATAAAATTAGGTGTCTAGTCTGGCTTTTGACGATTTAATGCTCTTTAAACAATAAAACACTACATTTAATTTGTGAAAGAATTATGAAACTTAGCACTCGTCTGTTGACATTGCTAAAATTTGGATTATAATAGAATCAGAACAAAGGAAAAAGGTTCCGAGTTCAGAAAAGAAAAAATTTCAGGAGGATATATAATTATGTTACCAAGTGTTTTCAATGACAGATTTTTCGACGATTTTATGGATTTCCCCTTTGAGAGGAATTTCTGGCCCGAGAGGACAGCTCCCCGCAGGTATGAAAAGGACCTTATGAGGACGGATATCCGCAATCTGGAAAATGAGTATGAGGTTTTCATCGAAATGCCAGGCTTCAAGAAAGAGGACGTCGAGATCAAGCTGGATGATGGCTACCTGACAATCTCCGCCGAAAAGCACAGCGATGTAAGCGATGACTCCGACGACAAGTATCTGCGCCGCGAGCGCTGGTACGGCAAGTGCAGCCGCAGCTTCTATGTTGGCAAAGAGCTGAAAGGCGAGGACATAAAAGCCAAGATGGAGGACGGAGTGCTGAAGCTCACTGTCCCGAAGAAACAGATAGAGCCTCCGAAGGACACAACAATCTACATTGAAGGTTAAAACCTCCCTTAAACGCAACAGAGCCGGCCATTAGGCCGGCTCTGTTGCGTTATTGTCATAACCTACCCTTATATATTATCACACTTTGTCCGCATTTTTGCCTTTACACTGTTATGAGGCTTATTATTTTATCAATTGTTTTCTTTAGACACATTTTTAAGGATCCAAAATCTTTTATTTCCTGTGCTGCTTTTAAAAGATATGCTTTGATTTTATGAATTAAATAGCTCGCCGACATAAAGAGGAATTGTGAATATTATTTGCTGAAATTATTTTGCGAATATTTGGCACAATTTGCAATGAGGGCCAATTTTCTTTTTCAGGCTTTTTTCGGTTTGATTTATATATCTCTGATTAAATCCGGCAAAACCCTCGGAGCAGATAGTAAAGCGAAAATATTATGGAATTCTGAAAAGTTGGATTAAACTCGTAAAAAACTCCGAGTCCTGTTAGGGGACCCGGAGTATATTGGCTTTGCAGAGTTTAATTTTCGCCGTAAAGCAGTTTTATATCATCCTGCTTTCCTGTTACTTCCAGGCACTCTCTGAAAGACATTTTCTTTCCGCAGTGAAGTTCTTCTTTATTTTTCAGAAATTCAACCGCGTACCGGGCATGACAGGCAGCTCCATAGACAAGAGCGTCCTCATCTATGTCAAAAGCCTCATTGTGATTCGGTGCGCCTACCCCTTTGTCGGGATTCAGAACTCCCAGAAGGGTGAACAGTCCCGGAAATTGTCTTAGATACTGGCTGTAACTCTCGGATCCCATCATAGGCTCGCGGACAATTACATTTTCCCTCCCAAGCTCAATTGAAAGAACTTTCCTGGCAAACCGGGAATAATCCGGGTCATTGACAGTGGCAAATCCGGGCAGGGTATAACTGTTGTAAACTGCTTTGCAGCCGTAAGCTGCACACACATCGTCCACGAGTTTTCTGAATTCTTCGTAAAATTTCATTCCCACGCCGTCGGTGTCAAAGCACCTCATAGTTCCTGCAAATCTCAGTGTCTGAGGTATCACATTTCCCACGTTTCCCGAATTCAGAACACCCACCGAATAAGTGCAGGTTTTAAAGGGGTCTATTTTTGTAAGGCGCAGAGCCTCCAGTCTCTGATATATGGCTACAAAGCAATCTATGGGGTTGTTGGCCTGATCCGGCCTTGACCCATGTCCTCCGTTGCCCTCAATTGTTATGTCAAAAGCCATAGCACCGGCCAGCATATCAGTGTCATTTATTGCGATCTGACCCGTGGGTATCTCCACATTCACATGCATACCGAAGCAGCTGTCGGGCCTTATCCCGTTGTCTTCCATATATTTGAAAATGTATTTTACGTTCCCGGCGCCCTCTTCGCCTCTTTCAAAGCAAAGTATCACCGTACCTTCTATTTCGTCAATATGGTCAAGCAATATTTTTGCCGCTCCCAGAAGCATTGCAGTGTGTCCGTCGTGCCCGCAGGCGTGCATAACTCCGGGATTTTTGCTCCAGCAGACTCTGCTTTTGGAAAGATTTTCTTTTTCAGTAACGGGGAGTGCATCGCAGTCCGCCCTCAGAAGGACGGTCTTACCACTGTCCTTTTTGCCTTTGATGAAGCCCAGGACACCCCCGTCTTTGACCACGGTGTGCTCAATTCCCATGTCGGAAAGCTCCTTTGAAATTGTCTCAACCGTGTGATACTCCTGCCCTGAAAGCTCGGGATTTTCGTGGAAATAGCGCCTCATAGACACCATGTAATCCCTGTATTTTTTCGCAGTCTCAAGTTTTTCCATAATTTTCCTTTCTGTTTTATCAAAGTCCGGTCCAGCCTATTGCCCCCAAGATGTACAGAGCCACATATCCATAGGCCAGCATCATAAGTATATACGGAAGTATCCATTTAAGCCACTTGTCGTATGGAACACCCGCGACTTCCAGTCCCCCCACCAGCATTCCCAGTGTGGGGGACACCATATTGGTCACTGCATCCCCTATTTTGAATGCGGTTGCGCCTATCTGACGGTGAATATTGAGAGCGTCGCACATAGGGCCAATGATTGGGCATAGGATAGCTACCTTTGCGGATGCAGAGGGTATCACAATATTTATAAGTGTAACTACTATCGCAATTCCCACTGCTGCGAGTCCCACTCCCAGAATTCTCAGGGGGAGGCAGGCCACATAAACTATTGTATCAATTATATGACCGTTTGTCATCACCAGGGACATACAGTTTGCACAGCCGATTATAAATGCCACAAATGCCATGCTCCGCACACCATCAGCGAACTTCTGGCACATTTCATTAAGACTGAACTTATGCACGATCCCAATAAGCAAGCCAAAAATAATGCAGAGCGGAGGGATGCATTCAACGGAATATCCAAAAGAAGTCATCAGAATGACGCTTGTAAGAGGCTGAGCGAAGTATAAAGCTGTACAGATTACATCTCTTTTGTCGAGTTTTACATCCTTCATCTGAGTATTTTCGCTGCTGTTGTTTCTCCAATCCGTGTTACCCAATGCGCTTTTTGTGGGGTCTTTTGAAACTTTCTTTGCATATCGCCACATCCAGAACATTGTAATGGCATATGCGGGAATGTCCAAGAGCATCCTCATTCCAAACCCTGAATATACCGGGATATCCATTGTCAATTGTGCCAACATAGGACCTGTGGGAGAGAAAATTCCCCCGGCCATACACCCTATAAGAACAAAAGCGCCTCCGAGAACCGGGTCGCAGTTTAGCTTCCTGGCTATCATACAGCCAATAGGAACCATTGCAACACACCAGTCTCCACCTGAAAATGTACCATATACACAAAACACAAGGGTAAGAAGCGGGACAAGCACATCTATACCTTTGTCGGAAAGTTTGTAAATGGCATAATCTATTACATTGTCCATCCTTTTGGTTGCCAGAATTATTCCGGTAAGGCCTCCTGATGCAAACAATGTGGATATTATATTTCCGGAATTAATGATCCCTTGGGTGATGTACTGCAAAGCCTGCCAAGGATTGACAGGAGTCTGATACCCCAAAAAGCTGAAAGAGCTTCCGTCGATTTTTCCGGTTACCGGGTCAATCGCAAATTGTCCTGCAGGAATAATATAGGTGAGGACAGACATAATCACGATCAGCCCCACAATCATTGCCAACAGGTGCGGCATTTTAAAGCCTTTTTTCTTTTTAGGCTCTTTAACAGTATCTGCCATAATGTACCTCCTTTGAGTTGATGAAATGATTTGAACAATACATAACCGCGGCGATTGTTTCTTTATATTTAAGTTTAAATCTGCCAGATGGGCATTTGAATTTCCCGGAACAGCAAAAATATTTCCATATATTTGGAAAATATTGGTCGCTATTTATTTTTTACAGTTTATAAAATATACTGAAATTGACGCAGCGATTGTTGAAAAATTTTATGATTTAAGGAGATAAAAAATGAAAACATTGATAAAAAATGCCGATTATTTCGATGGAAACAAAGAGAAAATACATACTTGCCGGAAAATAATTATTGAAGATGAAATTGTATCTGACATAGTTTATGAAACTATCCCAGAAAATGGATTTGACCACATTTTGGATGCGGCAGGGTACACGGTGATCCCCGGTTTAGTTGATTCCCATGTACATTTTTCATTTACTGCTCCTGTCGCTGTCTGTGGTACTTACAGATATGACGAATTTGTCCTCAGGTCAGCCAGGTATGCTTATGAAATGCTTATGAGAGGTTTTACCAGTGCCAGAGATGCCGGAGGAGTGACTGTAGGGCTGAAAAACTGTATAGACAACGGGATGCTCATAGGCCCGAGAATTTTTCCCTCAAATGGTGCAATAGTCCAGACCAGCGGACATGACGCTTCCGTTTATTATTCTGATCGGGACATTGAAAACAACCGAGCAAATGCAACTATGAGAAGTGGCATGTTCGTTTATGCTGATGGAGTTGACGATATGTTAAAAGCTGCGAGAAAGCAACTATTTCTCGGTGCCAGCCAAATAAAAATAATGGCGGGGGGCGGGATGGGATCCTTTTTTGACCCGCTTTATACTGTTCAGTTTACTCTTGAAGAAATGAAGGCCGCAGTTCAGGTGGCGAAGGATTATGGGACATACGTAATGGCTCATCTTTATATTCCCCAGTCAATAGACAGAGCTCTTGATGCTGGGGTTATGAGTTACGAACACGCAACACTTATGAACGAAGAAAATGCAAAGAGAATAGCTGACAAAGGAGCCTGGATATGTGTATGCCCCCAGTTTGCAGGCAACGGAGGGAGTACAGTTAAAAGAAGTAAACCTTATCCACAAGCTATGGGAACACCGGTTAACAAATATAAACCTGACAGAATGGTTATGGCCGAAGGTCTGTACAGACAAGCTGAATTTATAAACAAATACGATATAAATTTCGTTTTTGGAACCGATCAGTTCAGGGAAGAATATGCAAATAATGAACCAGCCGACAGGCAGTTGGCGGATTTGAGAAAGTACAAGGAATTTTTTGGAAATTACAGAGGGCTTAAATCAATAACCGGGAATGCCGGTAAACTATCACTCCTGACCACCTTTCAAAACCCATATTCGGAAGGGAAAATAGGTGTATTGGAACCGGGATCTTTTGCAGATCTCTTATTCGTAAAAGGAAACCCTGTTGAAGATCTTGAAATACTTTGTACACCTGAAAACATAGTCCTTGTAATGAAAGCTGGAAAAGTTTACAGGGATGACAGAAAATTTTAAAAGTTAATTTTCAAAATTTTGTTGATTTTAAAACAAAAGTGAGTGATGCAGGGGATAACCTTGATATGGGAATAGATAATGATTCGAACCTAAATGAAAACGGACATTGGTGCAGTTTTTATGAGATTGTAGATCTTGAAAAAGAAAACTGTTTTTATCTCGGGGCAAATGACCTAGCTATTTTCTATTCTTTCGGTGGAG
>CAZYZR010000070.1:0-4329 GCA_964651945.1 uncultured Oscillospiraceae bacterium
TGCCTGTTGACACAGTAGTCGGAGATGAATTCAAGGCTGACTGCAACCATAAGACTGTAAAGAGTGACCGGATTCCCGACGGATGGATGGGACTTGATATAGGTCCCGAAACACAAAAACTTTTCGGTGAGGCGATAAAAGGAGCAGGAACGGTCGTCTGGAATGGTCCTATGGGAGTGTTTGAAATGCCGGAATTTGCAAAAGGCACAAAATCTGTCGCGGAATCTGTTGCACAAAGCGATGCGATTTCTATTATAGGCGGCGGAGACAGTGCAGCGGCAGTTGAACAGTTGGGTTATGCCGATAAGATGACTCATATTTCCACCGGAGGTGGGGCTTCCCTTGAATTCCTTGAGGGAAAGGTGCTGCCCGGAATAGCGGCTCTAAACGACAAGTAAATATATGTTAAAAGTGAATAGGGCGGCCAAAAGCCGCCCTGTTTGGCAGTGAGGGAAAAATGAACAAGTCAAAAAGAAAAATCATTATTGCAGGAAACTGGAAGATGAATGAAACTTCCCGGCAGGCAGTCCGGCTTATAGAGGAAATCAAAAGTAAGCTCTCCCCTGCCCCATGTAAAGTTGTTCTCTGCGTCCCTGCAATAGATATCCCGGCAGCAACTAAAGCCGTAGAAGGGTCAATAATAGAAATCGGGGGTCAGAACTGCCACTGGGAGAAAAGCGGAGCATACACAGGTGAGATAAGCCGGGGCATGCTGACCGAATTCGGAGTGAAATACTGTGTAATAGGACACAGCGAGAGAAGACAGTATTTTGGGGAGACGGACGAAACGGTGAATAAACGCTCAAAGGCCTGCATCTCTTCCGGAATTACTCCCATCATATGCGTCGGTGAAAATCTCTCTCAGAGAGAAGAGGGAATTACCGAAAAAATAATAGGAAGGCAGATAGAAAAAGATTTAGAGGGATTCGAAAAAGATGATCTTCAGAATACCGTAATTGCATATGAACCCATATGGGCAATAGGAACAGGTAAAACTGCAACAGCCGGTCAGGCAGAAGAGGTGTGTGCATTCATAAGGGATATTATCTCAAGGCTGTCGGACCAAGATACTGCCGACAAAATGTCAATTCTTTATGGCGGTTCGATGAATGCAAAAAATGCAGCTGACCTTCTGGCAATGGAAGATATAGACGGAGGATTGATAGGCGGAGCTTCCCTTAAAGCTGATGACTTTACACAGATAGTGCGGTACACAAAGTGAGGTAAAATATGAGAAGATCATTGGTACTATGTATAATCGACGGGTTCGCTTTCACAGATACCGTTAAAGGAAATGCAATAAAGGCTGCAAAAACGCCCAATCTGGACAGGATATTTTCAGAGTATCCCCTTGTTACCCTTGGCGCAAGCGGTATGAGTGTAGGTCTCCCCGATGGCCAGATGGGAAACAGCGAAGTGGGACATACAAATATCGGTGCCGGAAGGATAGTTTATCAGGAACTTACGAGAATAACCAAATCCATTGAAGACGGAGATTTCTTTGAGAACGAAACATTAATAAATGCTGTGGACAGAGCTGTGAAAAGCGGAAAAGCTGTCCACATTATGGGGCTTTTATCCGATGGAGGAGTACACAGCCACATAAAGCACATACTTGCGCTGGCTGATCTGTGCAATGAAAGAGGGCGGGAGAAAGTCTTCATTCATCCCTTTATGGACGGCAGGGATACTGCCCCTACGGACGGTGTAAAATACCTAGAACAGCTGAAAGAACACCTGGAGAAAAACGGAACCGGAAAAGTCGCTGATATATGCGGTAGATTCTATGCCATGGACAGGGACAACCGCTGGGATAGAGTAGAAAAAGCTTATGATGCCATTACAGGTATTTTTGATAAAACCGAGCAGGATTATATCCTGCGGATGGAAAGAAGTTACCGGGAAGGCATTACAGATGAATTTATTGTTCCATTCAAGTGCTGTCCCGAGGGAAATATTTCAGATGGGGACAGTGTAATATTTGCTAATTTCAGACCTGACAGGGCAAGAGAGATAACCAGGGCGCTTACGGAGGACAACTTTGACGGCTTTGATAGAAAAAAGATTGTCTCGGACCTGTGTTATGTCTGTATGACACAATATGATGCAGAGATGAAAAACGTTGCTGTGGCTTTCAGGCCACAAAAGCTTGAAAACACATTTGGCGAGATAATTTCTGCAAATGGCCTCAATCAGCTGAGAATCGCGGAAACCGAAAAGTATGCACATGTGACTTTCTTTTTCAATGGAGGAGTTGAAAAGAGCTATGAAGGAGAGGACAGGGCTCTCATTCCCTCTCCAAAAGTAGCTACCTATGATTTGCAACCTCATATGAGTGCATATGAAGTCACTGATGAGTTGCTAAAAAGACTTGACAGTGATATATACGATGTTGTCATATTGAATTTTGCCAATTGCGATATGGTTGGCCATACAGGTGTATTTGAAGCAGCAGTAAAAGCTGTTGAGACGGTTGACGAATGCATAGGCAGACTCTACCGGAAAATAATTGAAAAAGATGGAGTACTGATAATAACTGCGGATCACGGAAATGCCGACAAGATGCTGGATGAAAACGGCGAAGTTTTCACTGCTCACACTACGAACCCTGTCCCCTTCTGTGTTGTCAATTACCCTTGCAAATTGAGAGACGGCGGAGTGCTGGCAGATATTTCGCCCACTATGTTGCAAATCTTAAGGCTTCCGAAGCCGCAGCGGATGACGGGCAAAAGCCTGATAGAAAATTAATCTTTTCCAATTTTACTTTTTTATAAAGTCTGTAAACTATTTAAATATTAAATATTAAATATTAAATTTTAATTATTAATTATTAAAATTTTTAATCCGAAAACGCCCTTCTGCAATGCGGGAGGGCGTTTAAACGTAATTTGCCAAAAAATAAAATAAAATATCTGTATACATTAAAATTTTATGTTAAAAACATAAATCCTCAATTTAAGTTTTAAAAATAATTAAAGTAAATATAGACTACAAGAATCAGAAATTGCCTGTATCCCCGACTTACTTAAAATTTTGAATAAATCATAAACAAATATGTTCTTAAAAATTTTGTATTTACAAATCAAAATACAACAAATCAGACTTTTTGACCTGCAGAGTAAAAAATAAAACCACACGTCCTTTTGGGACGTGTGGAAATATTATACGGATTTTTTACCGGGCATCAACCTCTGCCATTTTCTTGATAAGTTCAAGAACTTTGCAGGAATATCCCATTTCATTGTCATACCAGGCAATGAGCTTTACGAACTGATCGTTCAGCATAATTCCGGCTTTGGCATCGAAGACTGAGGTATGAGTTTCGCCATAGAAATCTGAGGAGACCACATCCTCGTCGCAGTAGGCCATAACGCCTTTCATGCTGCCCTTGCTGGCTTTCTTCACAGCCTCGCAGATTTCCTCATAAGTTGTGGGTCTGGCGAGCCTTACAGTGAGATCAACGACGGAAACATCAAGAGTAGGAACGCGGAAAGCCATACCTGTCAGTTTGCCTTTGAGCTCAGGTATAACCAGGGCACAGGCCTTGGCAGCACCGGTGGATGAAGGGATAATATTGCCTGAAGCAGCGCGTCCGCCTCTCCAGTCCTTTGATGAAGGACCGTCCACTGTCTTCTGCGTAGCAGTGGTGGAGTGAACAGTTGTCATAAGCCCCTCGACTATGCCAAATTCATCGTTGATGACTTTTGCCAAAGGAGCCAGGCAGTTTGTGGTGCAGGATGCGTTGGAAACAACGGTCATATCACTGGTGTATTTGTCCTCGTTGACTCCTACCACAAATGTTGGAGTACCTTTGTCTTTGGCAGGAGCTGTGATTACAACTTTTTTTGCGCCTGCTTTCAGATGGCCCTGGCACTTCTCAGTTGTAGTGAACACACCGGTAGACTCAACCACATAATCTACGCCGACATCACCCCACGGAATCTCCTCTGGAGTCTTGCAGGCAAAAAAGCTGATCTCTCTGCCGTTTGCCACCAGCTTGCCATCTTTCGAGCCGACTTCACCGTCAAATCTGCCATGTATCGTGTCATATTTGACCATATATGCGGCGTAATCCGGGGCAATAAACGGATCGTTGACTGCAACGACCTCATATAGATCAGGATTTTTCATAGCAGCCCTGAACACCAGACGGCCAATGCGGCCAAATCCGTTGATGCCAATTTTTATTCCCATTTCAGTGTACCTCCAATTTTATTTAAAGCTTTTTTCAAAGCTTTGTTAACTAAGCAAATAACTGTCACTATGAGTTATATTATCACACAGATCCCCATTTGTCAATGTAAAGGCAGGTTTGCGAAAGACAGGATC
>CAZYZR010000070.1:4429-5832 GCA_964651945.1 uncultured Oscillospiraceae bacterium
GAATAATCAAAAGTATCCTGCATATCATCCTCTATTCCTGGCTTGTTTATATTGTATATCCGGACATCTGTAAATTCATCACTTCCGGCCTCTTCAGCCTCAATACCTGCAGGTTTCTTTTTCTTTCCCTTTTTCTTTATTTCCTGGCCCGGGAAAATTTCTGATGGCATAATATAGAAAGCTATATATAAAGAGTAAAGGCCCAAAAGAGCCAACCCTCCGTCCCTTAGTGCAATTCTGGCCACAAGATGCCCCCCTGCTGCGGCTCCCACCACTGAAGCAAGTCCACCTGCACAGGAGACGACAAAATTTGCAAGACTCGCACCATATAAAAGTGCTGGGGTTCGTTTTGAGGGCATATAAACATATTTGAAAAGAAAAATAAGAAAGGCAAACAGTGTAATGTAAGAAATTGCTCTCAAAAGATATCTGGTGTCCGATAAAGTGCTTACGCTGAAAAGTGCTATATCAATGCATAGTCCTATTGGCAAAAGCATCACAGCAACAAAGGGAATTTTTTCCTTTTTTGTCCCTCTTATTCCTTTTATACCAAAAAACACAAGGCCAAAGGAAGCAATTATTATCATAATATCAGTTCCGAGAAAGCCGCCCACCTGAAATATCCACATTATGTTCATTACGGCTGATGCCACCAGAACTCCGGCTGAGAGAAAGCCGAAAACTCCCACGGGAAGACCTTTTTTTTCACTCTGTCCGCCCCCTGAAAAAATTATTACGCTACAGCAGATTATTATCAAGGTTATAAGAATCATCATCACAGGTGTTGTGACTATTCCCCCGTTTGGCAGAAACCCCGTCTCCGCATCCATAAGGAAAAGGATTTCGTACAACCTCCCGGAAAAAAACACCACTGATACCAGAATAAAAAGAACATTCAGAAATATTGTCATAACGGCTCCTTTATTATTAACCGGAATTTATTAAAGGCTAAATTTGAAACTATAAAATTCATTAACAGCATTTTAATACAAAAATAAAAAAAATACAACTACGTGAAAATGATGAATAAGATTTCTGCACTGCCTGAAACACATCTCTCCTAAGTAGGATGTTCCCGTTGAAAACATATCACATTTATTGTATAATTGAAAAAATTAAAATCAAAAGGAGTCAATTATGAATTTTGCAGAGAATGCCAAGGCCCTTGAAAATAGGCTTGTGGATTTCAGAAGAGATTTTCACTCACATCCTGAGCTGTCTTTTTGCGAGGAAAGAACAAGTTCTGTAATAAGGAAATTTCTGCGGGACAATGGCATAGAAACACAGGAAATTGGATCGGGGTATTCTGTAGTGGGAATAATAAGAGGCGGAAAGCCGGGAAAAACCATTGGTTTGCGCGCTGATATAGATGCACTTCCCCTCCCGGAGCTCAATGAAGTTCC
>CAZYZR010000071.1:0-5822 GCA_964651945.1 uncultured Oscillospiraceae bacterium
CTAAACCCGATAATGATAGACGGCACGGGAATGTGCGGATGTTGCAGGGTCACAGTGGAGGGAAAGACAAAGTTTGCCTGCGTGGATGGCCCGGATTTTGACGGGCTCAAGGTGGATTTTGACGAACTGATTCAGAGAAATCTTACTTACAGACAGCAGGAGACAGAAGCTAAAGATCACATCTGCAGGCTCTATGGAGGTGCTGGCAATGACTAACAGACAGGAGACGAAAACTCCGATGAGGACCCGGGATCCTACTGAAAGGATAAATAACTTTTCGGAAGTGAATCTGGGATACACCTTTGATGAGGCGGTTATTGAAGCGCAGAGGTGCCTTAACTGCAACAACCGCCCCTGTGTTTCCGGGTGTCCGGTACATGTTGACATTCCGGACTTTATTTCCCTTCTGAAAGACGGAGATGCCGAGGGTGCATATAAAAAAATTAAGGAGACAAATTTTCTTCCCGCAGTGTGTGGAAGGGTTTGCCCCCAGGAAAATCAGTGCGAAAAGAATTGTGTCAGAGGGAAAAAAGGCGAAAGTGTTGCAATAGGCAGGCTGGAAAGGTTCTGCGCTGACCGGGCGAGGGAAAGCGGTTATGAAGAAGAGAGCGAATCCGTGCCGAAAATAAAGGGAAAAGTTGCGATAATAGGTTCCGGACCCGCAGGGCTTACCTGTGCAGGTTCCCTTGCAAAAATGGGTGTTGAAGTGGAAATTTTCGAATCCCTGAACAGACCCGGCGGAGTGCTTACATATGGAATACCCGAATTCCGCCTGCCGAAAGATATAGTGAGGTATGAGATTGACAATCTCGAAAAGGCGGGGGTTAAAATACATACCGATGTGGTAGTGGGCAAGACAGTTACAATAAAACAACTGTCACAGATGGGATTTTCTGCGTTCTTTATCGGAAACGGAGCCGGTCTTCCGTCTTTTATGGAGATAGAGGGGGAAGGACTTGCCAATGTGTTTTCCGCAAATGAATTCCTAACCAGAATTAACCTTATGGAGGGATATAAAGAGGAGAAGGATACCCCGTTGCCGAGCCTTGAAAATGTGGTTGTCGTAGGCGGAGGAAATGTGGCTATGGACGCTGCCAGGGCTGCAAAGAGACTGGGGTGCGATGTAAAGATAGTCTATCGCAGAGGGACAGAGCAGATGCCTGCCAGAAGGGAAGAAATCCTTCACGCCAGGGAGGAAGGCATTGAGTTCTGGACCCTCACAAATCCCGTAAAAATTGAGGGTAATGAAAAGGGATTTGTAAAAGGGGTCGTCTGTGTGAAAATGGAACTTACCGATCCTGACGAATCCGGCAGGAGAGGTGTAAAGCCCATAGAAGGCAGTGACTTTTATATACCTGCTGATGGCGTGATAATGGCATTGGGGACAAGCCCAAACCCTCTTCTAAAAAATTCATTGGATGGTATTTCGGTCACAAGAAAAGGCACTTTCCGGACAGATGAAAATATGAGGACGAACATCCCCTGCATATGGGCAGGAGGTGACGCAGTGACCGGTTCTGCCACTGTAATAGAGGCGATGGGGTCCGGGAAAAAGGCCGCAGAGTCGATTTTCGAATACCTTTCCCGGCAGGATGTATGACCGGTTCCCGGATTTATGCCCAGTTTTCTGAGGAAGAAACAAGCAGATATCCCTTTTAAATAAAAAGCTTTAGGAGACTTACCTTCGGTATTCCCGTTTTCCGGATTCTGCATATTTTTCTCTTTTGCAATTGACTGAATTATAATTGAGTGATTGAGTGATTTAATGTCAACAGATACGATGAAGCTGAGTTTTGTTTATTGGACAGAGTAAACAAAGACGGCAGAAAAAAATACTTGCATAATTTTGCGGGTTGTGTTATCATATATAAGCGTTAGTGTCTGTTGGGCCACCAACAGGGTTAATGTGTTACATTAAGCGGGCAGTCCTCTGCCGGTAATTCCGGGAATGAATGTCTGATAAATAAATGGAGGTAATGATGGACGCAATTAGTCTTATGACGCGGGATATGCTCAAGGAAGACAAACCTGTGGTCAACATAGGTGATACGGTGAGGGTTCACGTCCGCATAAAAGAAGGCGAAAAAGAGAGAATCCAGGTCTTTGAGGGCATTGTGATTGCCAAGAAACACGGTGGAATATCCGAGACATTCACGGTGAGAAAAACATCCTATGGAGTGGGTGTCGAAAGGGTTTTCCCGATAAATTCCCCCTTTGTTGAAAAGGTCGAGGTTGTGAGGAACGGGCGTGTACGTCGTGCAAAGCTGTTCTATCTGAGAGACAGGGTCGGCAAGGCCGCCAGAGTCAAGGAGAAGATCAGGTAAGACATTTAAGAGGGCAAGGAGATTGTCCTCTTTTTTGTTTATGAGGTGTTTCATTGAAAAAATTTTTTGAAAATGCAGTGGATTACGCCATAGGATTCATTCGGGTTGTCATTATTTTCGTTTTCGTGTTCAAAGTTATAGTTGTCGAAGGGGACTCTATGCTTCCCACTATGCATTCCGGTGACAGATTGATAGTCAGCGGGCTGTTCTACACCCCGGAAATAGGAGATATTGTGGTCACGGATTATGAGAACGGGTATGGAAATTCCCTTATAAAGCGCGTCATCGGCGTAGGCGGGGACAAAGTTAAAATAGATTACGGGACAGGCAGCGTGTATATAAATGGAGAAGCCTTGGACGAAGAATATATTCTGGAAAAGATGGAAAGTCCCGGATCTCCCGGGGACAGTTTTGAGATCACGGTCCCGGAGGGGTATGTATTCCTTATGGGTGACAACAGGAACAATTCCTACGACTCGAGGAACCCGGACATAGGCCCCATAAATGAAAAGAATATTATAGGCAGGGCCCTTATAAGGATCTGGCCGATTTCCAGATTCGGCTTTATATGAAAATCACTCCGATTTTCGGTTTTTAATTTTGCATTTAATATAAAGTTTACGGTGTTTATCTTGCCTGGTGATTTGCATAACACAAGCTCTGAATAATATGTGACAGACAGGCAATAACTTCTGTATAAATTTGCCGTTTTTTCAATTAAGATTAAAAAACATAAACATAAAACAGATTCAGAGTAATTTTTTTTGAAAGTTTGTTTAAACTTTGTTTTAAACTGAATGTTAATACAGATTAAGCATATGAAAATCAGTAATCAGAGGGTGAAAATATGGGAGAATCAGAAAACAAAAGTATAAATCAGAATAACATACAGTGGTTTCCGGGGCACATGATGAAGGCTCTGCACCTTATTGAGCGGGAAATAAAAAATGTGGATATGACAATAACAATACTTGACGCCAGGGCTCCTTTGTCATCCCTTAACCCGGAGGTTGACGGGATAGTAAAGTCTAAGCCCGTGCTTTATATTCTCAACAAGCGGGACCTGGCAGACAGTGCAGTAACTCCGCTGTGGGAAAAGTATTTTATAAAGGAGGGTGCAAAAGCACTGCCGCTGGATTCAAAAAACACGAAAAATACCAAATCCGTTCACAATGCAATATCTTCTCTCTGTGACGGTCTCCTATCCCGCCGCAGGGAAAAAGGAATAACCGGTAAAAAAATAAATATTATGACGGTGGGAGTGCCGAATGCGGGTAAATCCACTTTTATAAATCTCCTCGCAGGATCAAGGGTCACAAGGACAGAGGACAGACCCGGGGTAACGAGGGGTAAACAGATAATAAATACGGATAAATACACCCTGGTTGATATGCCGGGAGTTCTGCCGAGAAAATTTAAGGACCGGAAAACTGCGGCGAACCGGGCATTTATAGGGTCAGTCAGGGATGACATACTGGATATTGAGGAAATCGTATGCAGTTTGCTGGATGAAATAAAATATAATTACCCAGGAAAACTCTGTGAGAGATATAAACTTGAATCCCGGGATCTGATGGTAGAGAGCTATGAAATACTTGAAACCATAGGAAAAAAGAGGGGAATGCTTCTCTCCGGCGGTGTGGTTAATACGGAGAGAGCGGCACAGATGGTCCTCGATGAGTTCAGAGGAAATAAACTGGGGGGTATTACCCTGGAAAGGCCAGTGTAAAATGTGGGAATTATTCGAATATGACAATAAAATAAGGAAAGATTATCCTGTAATATGCGGTGTTGATGAGGCTGGAAGAGGCCCTCTGTGCGGCCCGGTTTGCTGTGCCGCGGTTATTTTGCCTCCTGATTTTCTGGGTGATGGGATTGATGACAGCAAAAAGCTGACAGAGAAGAAAAGGGAGTATTATTACACCCTGATTTTGGACAACTGCCTTTCTTTCAGTTCGGTACTTGTGCCTCCGAAAACAATAGACAAAATAAATATACTGAATGCCACAATGTGTGGAATGTCACAGACTGTAAAGGAACTCTCCATTACGCCGGATATTGTGCTTATTGACGGAAACAGAGTGCCGGAAGATATGGAAATAGAGAGTAAAAGCATAATAAAGGGGGACGGTCTGAGCCTTTCAATTGCTGCGGCATCTATAATCGCAAAAGTGACAAGAGACAGATATATGGAAGAGCTGGACAGGGAATATCCCCAGTATATGCTGGCTAAAAACAAAGGATACCCCACAAAGCAACACTATGAACTCATAGAAAAATACGGGATTCAGGATTTTTACAGAAAATCTTTCTTTAAAAACAGGCAGGATTTGCTATGGAAAAAAGATTGACAGGGACCTATGGGGAATATCTGGTGGCCGAACTTTATAAAAAGAAGGGTTACAGGATTATCGCCGTTAATTATAAAACCAGGTTCGGGGAGATAGACGTTGCCGCTGAAAAGGAGGGGACAGTGGCCATTGTGGAAGTTAAGACCCGACAGGGAAAACAGTTTTACACTGCCCGTGAAGCAGTCACATTGTCCAAGCAGGAAAAGATAAAGGCGGCCACTGCCGCCTTCTTGCCTGCATTCGGTCTGGAAGATTGTTTTGTCAGGTTTGATGTGGCAGAAGTTTACGACCCTGTGGGTGAAAAGCGAATAAACATAATAGAGGATGCGTTTGAATGAATTTTATATTAAATGATGCTCAATTTAATTTTGTTTATTTTTTCATAATTTTTTTAATGAGGTATTGACAAATTTATAAGGCTATGTCATAACAAGCAGTTGATAAATGGCTATTTTTTTACAAATGAGAAATTACCTTCATATCAACCGGAAAGTTATTGCTGCTTCAACTTCCTTCTTATCATAAGCTTGATCAGGAACAGCACGCTGATCACAACAGTCACAATGATACCATTAAAGAGAATGCCCGTGTACCACGGAGCTGATTGCATAGCATATAATCCGGGATGCTCTACATAGTCCCAGATATCATAGATTGTTTGTCCGATATAACCGCCGACAAACGAGCAGATTACAAATGTCAGAATGAAGTTTATCTTTTTCAGAATGGCGAACATCACCTCAAATTCCGATTAAGCGGCCAATGGAACCGCCGGCCTGTTTGATAAATTCCTGCATTTAACACTTTTCGGTGTTGCCAATACAAAAATGAGAAATCGGTTCCTTTTCTCCGCTTCACTTTCCTTGGCATAGTTTACCACGTTGTTCCACACAAGGTAGTTGTTCAGATACTTGGTGGAAACACCATTAAAGCCGCGCATGAACCTTTTTAACTGACTATGATAGCTGTTGATATGCTGGATATTATAAATGCCCTTCTTGGCTTTGCCTGTCTTTAACTGAACAAGGTTAATGCCATTGGCTTTTGTAAATCTCACATAAGAGTTCATTTTGTCTGTCACAAGGGTAGAATCCGTCTTGATTTTACCATCATAAATATGATGTAAGTCTTTTGTAGAAACCCTGCC
>CAZYZR010000072.1:0-3025 GCA_964651945.1 uncultured Oscillospiraceae bacterium
CCGCAGCCCGGATTAAAGCGTAAACCAGCAGGTTTAAAAATCTTGACACATAGGCGGTAACCACTCCGTTTAAGCCCATCCGTCGGCAGAAAACTATCCCGATGGCTGTGGGGAGTCTGGGGAATGAATAATCCGAGAGAAACCCGTAGTCCGAAGCCCGCACGTACTCGGGCTCATTTTCGTCCCCGAAATGGTCCAGTGCATACCTGTAGGTGTAGGCCGTGGTGTTGTAGCTTGTGATCCTGTAGTATCTGTCGGTGGCCCTTATGTAAAGCCAGTAGTCGAGGTCGCTGTCTATACCGCTCAGCCTGTTTGCCAGGTTGTAGGCGGAGCTGTAGTGGACCCCTTCGTCCGGGGCGGAAAACGGGGGCATGACCGCCTGATAGTATATCCCGCAAATCAGTATCGTGGCGAAGACCCGGGCTGTCTTCCCCTTTTTTGTCTTTACGGACAAGAGTATCACCGCCAGTCCGGCGGAGAGAAAACTTGCGATTACAGCCAGGATTTTATATGCTGTACCCGGCTTTTCCCCCAAGCGGTCGTAGGTTTTAAGGAGAGATATGTCTCCCACGCCGTCCTCCCCCCGCAGGGAAAAATTCCCATCCTCTTTTCTCTCAAACCCCACGGAAAACACCCCGTCCCCCGCAAGGACAGGCAGTATTTCCACAATCAGGCTGTGTTCCTCCCGGTCGGTTATCTCCTTTTCAAAGGGCACAACGGTGTAGGTGGGGCTCACCTGCCCCATGGAAAACTCCCTCTGCCCCAGGACCTGTCCCCCGCTGTCCTTCACAAAGACGGTGACGGTCCCCTCTCCCCGCAGGGAGGCGTCCAGCTTTACGCCTATTCCGCAGACAGGGCCCTGTATTTTTACATTCCGCACTGCCCGGGACCCGGAGGGCACCCGGAGAAAATCAGTGTAGCTGTCGTTTAAGAGCTCAGTCTGCATCTTGTCCCGGATCTCCCCCATATAGTACTTATAGGGTATAAAAAAAGCCAGGCAGCAGAAAACAAACCGCAGCAAAGCCACTGCGATTTTTGTAGCCAATGCCTTTTTCCCACAGGACAATGAACTTGTTTTCTCGTTTTCCATATTGCCTTCTTGCAGTTTATTTTCTGACTCTGAACCACTGTATCAGAATTATGCTTACAAACATTTTCAGCATATATCCGGCGCTGTTTACCGGGTTGTCCAGGTAACTTTCTCCTTTTGTCCTCTGCCCCATTTCCACCTGAACTTCCCTGACATCCGCCCCGTTCTTCATAAGGTAGCTTATCGTGTCGGGCTCTGGGGCGTAGTTGGCGTCCAGGGAAAATTCCTCTATCATCTTCCGGTTGAAGAGCCTCATTCCGCTGGTGGGGTCCGTCAGCTTTTTCCCGGTGGTTATGTACATTGCCAGCCGTATAAGGTAAGATCCGAATGTTCGCAGAGTCTTGGGCTTGGGCTTTGTGACGAACCTGGAGCCCACCACGATGTCCGCACCGGTCTGCTCCATGCACTCCACCATAGAGTCTATGTACTCCGGCAGGTGCTGCCCGTCGGCGTCAAACTGCATGGCCCGGTCGTACCCATATTTTTTCCGGTAGCGCAGTCCCCGCTGGAACGCCCCTGCAAGGCCCAGATTCACCGGCAGGTCCAGAAGGTTATATCCCCTTCCCCTGGCTATTTTCCCTGTGTCGTCCTCGGATCCGTCGTTGACTATAACGTAGTCATAGGGGGTTTTCTGCAGCAAATTCTCCACCACTGCCACTATATTTTCCGCCTCATTGTGGGCGGGTATTATTATCAGAAGTTTCATTTCACTATTGTTCCGTCTGCACTATGGCTATGCTCTCTAGCTTTGATGCGGTTTTCTCCCAGGTGAACTTTCGAAGGAGCACTCCGTAGGCCTTTTTTGCTGCCTCTTTCCTCCACCGGGGATTCTCATAGGCGTACTTCAAAGCTTTGTAAATGCTGTCCTCGTCCATATTTTCAAACAGAAGCCCATGCTCCGGGGAAATTATCAGCTCCGGGGAACCACCGGTAGGGGTAGTCAGGACGCATGTCCCCGCAGCTGTCCGCTCCAGCACGGTAGTGGCAAAGCCCTCCGAAAAGGTGGGCAGGCAAAAGACATCCCCGAGGGCCAGCAGAGCCATATTTTCATCGTAGGGGAGCCTTCCGGCAAAAATCACGTTTTCGCCCCGAATTTCCCTGGCTTTTCCCGCCTCCGGCCCGTCCCCTGCCATTACCAGGAGCATATCGTCCCTGCCCTTTGACAGCCTACCGAAAGCACTTATCAGCTGCAGAGGCCCCTTTTCCGGTATGAATCTGGCGGAAAAAGTCACCACGAATTTTCCGTTTGTATCGGGGAGGCGCCGCATAAGCCCCTCTCTCCCCGAAATCGCTGCGGCCTTTATCCGCCGGGAGTCCACGGAGTTGTAAAGGGTTTTTTCAGTATGTATCCCGAAATTTTCAAGCCATCTGCAACAGGCCAAGGACACGCCGTAAAAGTCGCCGCAGAATCTCTTCACAAAAGAACAGGCGGCATGCTCATAAGCCTTCCCGAAAAGTCCGGTTATCCCGTCCCTTAAAAGGTAGGCCGTGCCGTGTTCTATAACTATCGCCTTTTTCCCCGCTTTTCGGCAAAGGCGGACAGCAACCAGAGAAAGAGGATAGAACCTGGTCTGCACCACCGCGAAATCCGCCTGACCGATAAGCTTCAGAATTCTCTTTTTCTCCCTGAAATACTTTACCGCGGGGAACCTTCCGCCCATCAGCCTGTGGGACAAAACTCGCTCAACTCTTATCCCGTCCGAAACTTCTCTTTCGGCAAGGCCGGGCAGCTGTGAAGTCACTATTGTGACGCCGTGCCCCCCGGCCGCAAGCCGCAAGGCCAGGCCGGCGGTATATCTCTCGACTCCGCCCACTGTGGGCAGGTATTGGGCAGAGAAAAAAAGAAAATTCATGGCTTCCTCCGCGGCCACCGGATATGGCCCGCCGCAAAGATAATTATACAATATTATGATTTTTTAGTCCATAGAAAAATAC
>CAZYZR010000072.1:3125-5819 GCA_964651945.1 uncultured Oscillospiraceae bacterium
AAAAAGGCGGTGTTACCGCCCTCTTTATTTTCTGCCCTGTTGCAAGTCCTGGTTTATCCTTGAAAGCAAGGAGCCCCTTTGGTTGTTGTCGTAGGAAAACCTTCTCGCCTGTCTTATCAGTCTAAGCTGACCGGAGCCGAATGTATTCCTGAGCCTTCTGCTCTGCTCCTCCAGCTCCTTTTCCCTGGCTTTTTTCCTGAAGGCCTCCAACTGTTCCTCTCTTCTCTCTTTTCTGTCCCGGGCCCGGCCGAACATTTCGTCCACCCTGGCGGTAAGCCTCTCATCGTAGTTTCTGGCATAATCAGAGATCTTCACGTTTATTCCCACGAGGCAGTCCACTGTAATAGCCACATCCCCCGCAAACAGCGCCATCAGCACAAGGGCCAGTCCTTCCCTCACAATGGGGAACAGCAGGCCCACGAGCCAGGAGATCCTGGGCTGCAGTATATATCTCACCAGCAAGCCCCGGAGTCCGAAGCAGAGGGTAAATTCTAAGCATATCCTGCCGTGGATGTTGAATGGCTTGTTCGAATAATCCCACCATACCGCGTGGAAAAATTTTTCAGTCAGGTAGGACGTGGAGTACTCCAGCACCCGGGACCCTAGTGCGCAGAGCAAAAATACCTTGAAAAAGCCCTGCATATCCCCTATTATAACTATTTCCAGCACGGCCCCCACTCCGTAGATAGGGCACCAGGGTCCGAACAGCATACCCCTGTTTTCATATTTTTTGTGGGTTATGGTGCAGAAAACGGTCTCCCAGAGATATCCCAGGAAACTGTATATGAGAAAATACAGAAAGAGTTCCCGAAGAAACAAACAGATCACTATCCTTTGAGTGTATTCCGGAACAAATATTTATTTGCATTTCCGGTAGCTGCGATGTTAGCGTATTTATATTCTGCCAAAAGTGCGACAAAGGCGGACCCGCCGGCCCGCCCTGCCTTGTGAATTCCGGCTATATCCGGTATTGTCCCATAAAATGATGTTTTAACTGTGAAATATTCAAGCTTTTGTACATATCATTCCGGGTTCAGTCGAATATATGTCCGTTGTAGTACACTGCCCTCTCCAGGATCCGGCCGTCGGCCATCCTTATCTCGTACTCGTAGCCTACATTGCCCATAAGGATTTCCACGTCGTATATCCTGACCCTGTCATCGTCGTCCGCCACGGCTCTCACTCTGTTGGCCTGGCTCTCGGTTATTCCTATGTCGTCCAAGGCAACTTTCTTTGCCTGCCGGTTGGACAGGGACACTGCCCCCGCAGCCGGATCCGACATTTTTACCGATACAAATTCTTCTTTCTTTTCGTAAATCGTATCAGCCACGCTGAGGCTTACCTTGTAGTCGTACTTGACGGTGTCGGTGGAAAAATCCACTTCGTATTCCCCGTCGTCCACGGTGGTCTGAAGCCAGTTCACGGTGTCCCTTGTGAGGCCCGCATCCGCCAGGGCCGTCTCCTCGGCGCTCTCCCGGGAAACAGCGGCCTGAGGCGGGGTCACGGGAGTTCCTCCCTGATTTCCCCCCTGGGGATTGTCAGGCACATTTCCCCCCCGGGGATTGTCCACTGCATTTCCTCCCTGTCCTCCTGCGGGATTGTTTCCGGTCTGTCCGTCGCCCTGAACCGCACCGCCGGGATTTGCGCCGTTTCCCCCATCCTGGGTTCCGTTTCCCTGAGGCGGGACAACTCCGCCGCCCTCGGTCTCGACTTTCAGTATATAGCCGTCGGTGGCGTGGATAAGGTAATCGTACTCAACCCCGTCGCAGTAGAACTGGGTGTCGTACCGGAACACCCCGTTTTCAAATTCCAGGCTGCAGTGCATGCCCACTGTGTCCGCTTCTTCCAGGCCTGCATCGTGCAGAGCCACGACTTTGGCCCGCTTTTTTCCTATAAAGAGCATATTGACGGCCACGAGAGCCACTATCACCAGCAGCACTATTATTACCACCGCCCAGATGATAACTTTTTTTACTTTGCTGTTTTTCGGCTTTTCGGGCTGAGGGTTCTGCGGGTTGACATTTTGCACTTCGGGGGTCCCCGCTACGGGATTTCCCCCTGCGGGATCCGGAGGGGCGCTTTGAGCCCCATCATTCACTCCGCCGGGATTTTGCGGCGCCGGGTTCCGGCCTGTATTTTGCATATCAGGATTCTGTATTTCTGACATTTATGATTCCTCCCTTTTCGATATGCAAATTATATCATAAAAATGGCTTGATTTCAATTGACTGAACATTATCTTAAGCAATTCTTAATTAAATATATTTTCTCAAGATTTGTATACATTTAACAATATTTACAATGAAAACTTCAGGATGGAGCGAAAAGAAACACAAAACCAAATGCATTTCAATATACGAAAATATATCCCGCCTCCCGGCAGCCAAGACAGGCTGAAAATTTTATGGGTTTAAAATAATTTCACGCTGTGCTATAATAGGCACAAAAAGTCAGGGAGGAAAATATGAGAAAAATCCCCATTATAATAGATACCGACCCGGGAATTGACGACACAATAGCGATAATCACTCTTGTGGGCAGCGAAAAAGCAGAAATAAAGGCAATAACCACCACCCACGGAAACATAGGCCTGGAGGGGACCACAAGAAACGCCCTGGCACTGCGGGATTTTTTATGCCTTGGCTGCAATGTGTACAGAGGTGCGGAAAAGCCCATGATAGTGCCTCGAAAGGA
>CAZYZR010000073.1:0-5794 GCA_964651945.1 uncultured Oscillospiraceae bacterium
TATGATATAATATTTTTGTTATAAGCCGTTATAAGCCGTTAGTTGTAGTTCCCTATTTATTCTTGGTATGATATAATGGGAGCGGTAAAAACCCCTGAAAACAGGCGTTTTCAGGGGTTTTTATTTTTTAATTTTTCCGATTTTCAGATGATTGTGACGTCTTCAGGGCCGTCAATTTCCTCTCCGGGGGCAGGTTTTCCCAGTAAAATGACCATATTTTCATATTGCTTTTCAGTTACGGTGAGAAGTCTCACAGATCCTGTGCGGGGTAGGTGTCTCTCGAGCCTTTTGGCGTGTTTTGCCGCCGCATCCGGTCCGCTGCAGATTCTGGAGTAAACCGAAAACTGCACCATAAAGTACCCGTCCTTTAAAAGGAACTTTCGGAACCGGGTCGCGGCCTTCCTCTGCTTCACAGTTGTCACGGGCAAGTCGAAAAACACTATCATTCTCATAAATTTACTCATATCTGTGCCGGGTTATCGGGACTGTGGAGCATAGCTTAAGCCTGTTTTCACCCTCCAGAATGCTGGCCTGGTATGACCGGACAGAAATTTCACATGCCCTGTTCACAGCCTGAAACTGTCTGTCAACAGAGACATCACAGCTGAGGAGCCCGAAAAGCCGCCTCTTGTCTTCTGTAGTCAGGTAATCCTCCGTGTCATCCATAGACCGGACCAATAGATCCACTGTTGGTCTGAAAGGTTCTATAAGATCGTCTGCCAAGTTAAAACCGTTAAGCTCGCTGTGGTGGTGGACACCGAGGCAAGGCTCCAGCCCGAAAGTGACAAGACAGCGGCATATTACCCCTCTTATCACGGAATAACCATAGTTCAGTCGGGCATTTATTATATTGTCGTCTGCCCTGTGAAATCCTTCACCGAAGAGATACCTGAAATATTTTGCCGCTGCGGCACCCTCGAGGTTGTCCGGATCCCCCGGCTTTACCGCCCGGGCCATAGATAATATGTCCTTTTCACCCTCCTTGCCCAGAATTCCCAGAACCTTTGCCTGATTTTTGATTTTCTGCCTCGTTATTTCTCCCCAGAGATTCTTTTTCAGTGTCAGCTTTATACCGCTCTGGGCTTTCAGTATCCTGAGTTTCCTGCTGTGGGTGTTGTATCCCGTGGCCAGGGCAGAGGGGATGTGCTTTTCATCGCAGAAAAATATCGGCACTCCCGCCTCCCGGCACCGGGTAACAAGCCTTGAGGTGACTGTTACCCGGCCGCTCTCCACCATAATCGCGGAAATGTCCTCCAAGGGGAAGGACCTCTCCCGGTCGGTTTTTACAACCAGCTGATTGTTTTTTACAGAGAGCTTCGCCGCGGAGGAGACGAATATGTTCCTGAAGCCCATTACCTTCTCCTCTTTTCCTTTTCGGCTTTGTATCTGTTGCCCAGAACGTCGACGTGATATTTTTCAATTATATCCATCGTCTTTACACCGAGTCCTCTGATGAAGTAGCTGTTATCGTCGAATATGCATTTAATAGTTGCACCGGCAATATCTGCCGAACTAAAATAGACAAAAGCCTCTTTTACAAATCTGTTTTCTGGAATGTTTGCCTCTTCAAATGTTCTGTTGAACTTTATATCCTTTTTTCTCTTAATGTACAGAAGGTCATTAGGATAGATTGAATAAAGAAAATCCTTTTCGTCCATCTCTTTCCACTGATCATAAGGCCTTGCCTGGATGCAGGCCTTTGACGGAAGGCGCTTGTGACCCACCAGATCCGAGGCGTATACAGGGACAAAGTAGTATCCCTCCCCCTTTACTTTGTAGAGGTCTATCCTTACCATCGTCCCGTTGTCGGCTATCCCGCCGTTGACCTCCACATTTAAAGTGGTTTTACCGTAGGTCTTTACCTTTTTTACTTTGGGACGGTTTCCGCCTTTGGGACTGGGTTTTAAGATATATCCCTCGGGGAAAGCTTTTTTCCCGTCTCCCCCTGCCCGGGTAAGTCTTTTTTTCAGCTCCCGGTAGAGGAGTGAGTCGCTGGTCGGGTTGTAATACCCGGCGATCTCCCCGTTTTTGTCCAGCTTTAAGGACTGGATCCCGGTCTTTACCACTGCGACGGTCTCCCCGTCCACTACCCTCCGGGACCTTATTGTCTCCTTGTGTCCCTGGCCCGTGGATTTTTTTCTCTCCATCCTGGAGACAAAAGGAGGCTCTATGCGGGTTATATCCACATTGCGATAGTTCGGCAGGTCTGCTTCTATCAGGAGATCACCGGGGCTTTTCAGAGTCCTGATATCCACTTCTCTTCTGAATTCCGGCCAGGGGAGCGGGAACTTCTCCTTTTCCCCGTGCCTGTCATAATCCCTCTCGGTCTCGTGGTATTTCGAGTAATCGGTAATCCTCTTTACCATTCCCTGGGTTATACAGGCTATTACAACCGCATCCACGGCATGGTGCAGGTCCCCGTTTTCCCTGATTTTGTTTATGCCCCACCTGGCCCTCATTTTTGAAGTTATGGCGCCGTTTACGGTTATAACTTTTTGTTTTCCGCCATAGCCAGGGTCGAATTCCAGGTGTTTTCTTATGTGGTCGGCCACGAAAACTGCCACATGCTTTGTGTCCTGAAGACTTCTCTCCTTCATCTCCTCATCCCCGTAAGGGGTGACTGGAGTCAGAAGGTTTTCCCTCTTCCTCCTGTCCCTGACCAGGGTGTTTACAAGGCCTATAAAATCGGCCTTGCTCTCCACATATTCCATAGGCACCCTGTTGCCTTTTTCGCGGTTGGCTTTTGTCAGTACAAGGACTTTGTTTGAATACCTGTCGTCAAAAGATATGCTGTAGGGAATTATATGGTCTATCTCGCAATACCCATTTTCAAAAAGCCTGTCACATTTAATAGGGTTATTAGTGTAAAGGCATATTCCGTCCTGATCCTTCCAGAGGCGATATTTTATTATATCCTGTCCTCTTGGCGACTGAATATTGAAATTTTCCCTTATCTCCGCAACTACCTTTTCGTTGAGGGCGGCATTTTTGTCCTGGGCCCGCTTTATCTCGTCCCTCTCCCTCTTGGTTTTGGACATCTCCCTGGCGAGTTCCACATTGACGACGGCGGGAGGCCCGTATTTTTTTACAATGGCGTTTATGACCCTTATGCTCTGATTGATCGCTCTCTTGGCCACCGGGCTGGTGACCTCATAGGAGTCATCGGGAAGGGGAGGGAGATATCTGGACCTAGTGTTCCCGTCCTGCCGCCTGAAATCGTATCCTGCATCCCGGCAGGCTTTGTCATAGGTCTCCCCCTTTTCAAGGAACGGAATTATTTTCTGCATTGCCTTTACGGACAGGTTCCCGAATTTTGAAAAGTTATCCAGCCCCAGGATCACTTCTACCTCCCGCGAAGTGAAATTGTCCCCGAGATATTCTTTTATCCTATCATCTGTCTTGTAATAGGACAGGGCGGTGCCGATCATATCTCTCTTTGGAACTGAAATATAGCTGTCAAGATAATTTTTCCCGAGAGTGTCAAAAGCTTTCCTCATAGTGTGGTAATTTTTGAGGAACATAAACTTCGTCTTCTTTTCGGTCCGCAGCACGGGGTCCTCCTCTTTTTTCCCGCTTTCTGCCCTGTAAGAGATATTTCCGAAATACTCCTCGTCTGCAAGACCCAGCTCTTTTCTGAGGACGCTGTAGTCCATATTTGCTTTTTTATGGCAGAGTTCTATCACCTTTTTCCTCTCAGAGTCGGTGAGTTTCCTCTTTGTCCCGGAATTCACAATTGAGATGGCATTTACTTTCGTAAGGAGGTTAAAATATTCAAAAGTATATGTAGCTTTGGCTGCGCGCTTTTCCCCTTTTTCAAAAGTACAGTCCCCCACCATTTTCTCTATCATGTCGCCGCCGTAAGGGCTGTCCCCTCCGGGTCCTTTGTCAAAGTCCCTCTGGGAAAACAGTATTTCCTTGTACTTTTCGCAGAATTCATCTGTGACATAGGGGCTGCCGTAAATTTTCTGAGCAGTGAATATCAGATCAACCTCGTGTTCAATCTGCCGGCGGAAAAAAGTATTGGAATATTCCCCTCCCTTGTTTCTCTTTGTCTCCCGGTAAGCCTCATCTTTGTAGAGCATCTCCCCGACTGTGCGGTATTTGCCCTCTTTGAGCTTTTCATCGTTGGCCTTTGCAGCTTTGAGAAGCTTGCCGTCATCCCCCTCTGCCTTTGTGTTTTTCCTGTTGGAACGGAAACCCCTGCGCTGGGCCAGGTGTACCATAAGGCGGGCAAACTCCGTGTTTGTAAGCAGCCTGTCAAGGGCCTGTGCCCTGATTTTGTATATGTCCGGGGGGATTACTCCCTTTTCCCTCTTCACCTCAAGCCCGTCAGGGAAAAGATAACCGCACTCCTTGTCCGTGATAATTCCGTCGGAAACCATAAGGGCTTTAATCCTGTGTATCCTGTGCCGCCTTCGGCGGAGAGTCCTTCTCATTCCCCTGGCCCGCCTCCTGGGCCGTGCAAGGGATGACCCGTCCTGGGGATCCTCCGCAGCGTCAAAAATCCTCACTCCCAGGTCAATTATCCTGTCCGGTTCTGCATTCTCATCGGTGTGGAGCACTGCCCACCCCACCGACGTTGTCCCGATGTCAAGACCAAGCCTGTACATAAAGTTTACCTCCTGAATTTCAAAATAATTATCTGATTAATAAATCTGATTATTTTAAATCTGAGCCCGTGGGCTCAAAACGGTTATAAAACAAAGAGCGCCGTGCAAACGCACAGCGCACTTGCGGCACAATGCTGTTCGCAAAGGCCTTATTGTAGCAACCTATTTATCCTTGGTATGATATAATAAGTATGAGTTAATAGTAGCACAAAATCCCGGGGTTGTCAAGCGTAAAGTTAGAGTAATTTGGATAATCTAATAAATTTGTTGATACCCGGAAATTTATTGGCTTTTATTTACCTCCATTTGCGCCCCGGCAAAACCGGCTATCAATATAACCAAATTTAGGTAAAACAATATAGCGAAATCGGGAAAGACCCCGGAGAGATATTATATATTAATGTATACAAATGTCGTTCTGAATTTTTAAATTCCCTATTAAAATAAATTATTAAAGCATATATTAAAAATACGACATAGAATAGTTTCAAAGCGAAGAAAAGGCAAGTAAATTCAGGTAAAAAGAAAAAAAGCAAAGGGGAAAATCCTTTGCTTTTTGGCTCCCCAAGTTGGGCTCGAACCAACGACATCGTGATTAACAGTCACGCGCTCTACCGGCTGAGCTATTGAGGAACATATAGATTTCCCAAAAAGGACAGAGCCGGCGCGACCTATTTTCCCACGGCGTTACCACCGGAGTATTTTTGGCACAACTCAGTTTAACTACTGTGTTCGGTATGGGAACAGGTTGGGCCTGAGCGTAATAAGCACCGGCTGTCTTTTTGGATTCAGAGGGGTACAAAGCGCCCTCAAAGCTGAACAGCAAAAGCGAAGAATGGAAATTCTCGGGATGCAGATACTGAGAAGATGGTGGTCAAGCCCTCGACCTATTAGTACGGATTAGCTAAGCGTTTCGCAGCGCTTACACATTCCGCCTATCGACCTTGTAGTCTACAAGGGGTCTTACCTGACTAATCAGTGGGATATCTTATCTTTGGGTCGGTTTCACGCTTAGATGCTTTCAGCGTTTATCCGATCCGCGCATAGCTACCCGGCTATGCCACTGGCGTGACAACCGGTGCACCAGAGGCGCGTCCATTCCGGTCCTCTCGTACTAGGAACAGATCCCATCAAATATCCTGCGCCCACGACAGATAGGGACCGAACTGTCTCACGACGTTCTG
>CAZYZR010000074.1:0-3791 GCA_964651945.1 uncultured Oscillospiraceae bacterium
GGTAGGGGATGTGTCTTACGCTGTCCAGAAACACGCTGAGGAAAACGGATTCTCGGTAGTCAGGGAATATGTGGGTCACGGTGTTGGCAGAGAGCTTCACGAGGAACCTGAGGTTCCGAACTACGGGCCAAAAGGCAGAGGGCCCAGGCTCGTTCCGGGTATGACTATAGCCATTGAACCAATGATAAACCGGGGCACTGCAGAAATAAAAGTTATGAAAGACGGCTGGACAGTCAAAACTGCAGATGGCCGGGTTTCTGCTCATTTCGAGCACAGCATTGCCATTACCCGGCAAGGTCCGCTTATACTCACTCAGAGCGGGGAGGATAAGTGAGGCTGCAGGTAGGGAGTGTCGTCAGAGCCCGTCGGGGAAGGGACAACGGAAAATATTTCTGTGTTGTTGCGATTGATGGCGGATTCTGCTGGCTCCGGGACGGAAAGTCTCGCCCGCTGGACAACCCCAAGCGAAAGAATATCAGGCATATCACAATCACTAATCACATTTTGACAACGGACGTTTTAAAATCAGACGCTGATCTTAAAAAAGCTCTGGAAGGCTTTACAAATGTTTAGGAGGACATTGAAGACATTATGTCTAAAGATGATGTGATAGAGGTAGAGGGAACCGTAGTTGAGGCAATGCCGAATGCTATGTTCAAAGTGGAACTGGCAAACGGGCACCGCTTGCTTGCTCATATATCCGGCAAACTTAGGATGAATTTTATAAGAATTCTTCCAGGTGACAAAGTAACCGTTGAAATGTCGCCTTACGATCTTACAAAAGGGCGCATAACTTGGCGCTCCAAATAATTGTTTTACAGGAGGTTATGAAATGAAAGTAAAACCATCTGTCAAGCCTATGTGTGAAAAATGCAAAGTTATCAAGCGCAAAGGCAGGGTAATGGTAATCTGCCCTAACCCCAAGCACAAGCAGCGCCAGGGCTGATGGCGCAGAAAGAACAGGAGGTAGTGTAAATGGCTCGTATATCAGGTGTCGATTTGCCCAGGGAAAAGCGAGTTGAGATTGGGCTCACCTACATATATGGCATTGGTGTGTCCACATCACGCAAGCTGCTCAAAGCCGCCAATGTAAACCCTGATACCAGAGTGAGAGATCTCACGGACGATGAGGTTCAGGCAATAAGGGATCAGATTGAGCGGCAGCAGGTCATTGTGGAAGGTGATCTCCGCAGGCAGACAGCTCTTGACATCAAGCGACTGACAGAAATCGGCTGCTACAGGGGAATCAGGCACCGCAGAGGATTGCCTGTACGCGGACAGAGGACAAAAACCAACGCCAGGACCCGCAAGGGAGCAAAGAAGACTGTTGCTAACAAGAAGAAATAATCAGGAGGCTAATTAGCATATGGCTGTTAAAAAGACAACCTCTCGCAGGAGGGTTCAGCGCAAGAATATCGAGAGAGGCGCTGCCCATATTTCGTCTACTTTTAATAATACGATTGTCACAATAACGGATCTTCAGGGCAATACTATATCTTGGTCAAGTTCCGGAGTTCTCGGCTTCAAAGGCTCCAGGCAGGCGACACCTTACGCAGCTCAGATGGTTGCAGAGGCGGCTGCCAGAGGGGCAATGGAGCACGGAATGCGCACCGTTGAGGTATATGTGAAGGGCCCCGGGCAGGGAAGAGAGTCAGCGATAAGAGCTCTGTCAGCTGCAGGTCTAGAGGTAAATATGATCAAGGACGTTACCCCTATTCCCCACAATGGTTGTCGTCCGCCCAAGAGAAGACGCATTTGATGAAGGAGGAGAAATAATGGCAAGATATACAGGCGCAGTGTGCCGTCAGTGCCGCAGGGAAGGACAGAAACTTTTCCTTAAAGGTGAGCGCTGCTACTCAGATAAGTGTGCGTTGGCAAGGAGATCCTCAGCTCCCGGTCAGCATGGTCAGGGAAGGAAAAAGACCTCGGAGTATGGCATACAGATGAGGGCAAAGCAGAAGGCCAGAAGGTACTACGGCATTCAGGAAAATCAGTTTGCCAGATACTTTGAAATGGCAGAGAGCAGGGCAGGTATGACAGGTGAAAATCTGCTTAAGATCCTTGAGAGCAGACTGGACAATGTTGTCTATCGCTCCGGGTTCGGCATGAGCCGCCGGCAGTCAAGACAGCTTGTTTTGCACAGGCACTTCACCGTTAACGGGCGCAGGGTAAATATACCCTCGTACCTGCTTAAGCCGGGAGACGTGGTTTCGGTACACGACCCGGTATGTGATAAGATAAAGGAGAATGTTGAGCTGAACTCAGCAAGACCTGTTCCCCTCTGGATGACATATGATGAGGACAATCTCAAAGTCACTGTCAACCGTCTTCCTGAGAGAAGTGAAGTAGATCTTGATGTGGATGAGCAGCTTATAGTCGAGCTCTACTCAAAATAACCCCCAAGCATGGGAATGCAGTTATAAAAACTATAAAAACAGCCTTAGTTTTATAATAGGAGGGTTTACCAATGATAGATATCGAAAAGCCTAGAATAGAAACTGCGGTCCTCTCAGAGGATGGTCAGTACGGTAAATTTGTGGTTGAGCCCCTTGAGAGAGGATTTGGGATTACCCTTGGAAATTCACTGAGGAGGATTCTTCTCTCATCCCTTCCGGGTGTTGCTGTAACCAGCATCAAGATAGACGGTGTTCTTCACGAATTTACATTTGTCAACGGAGTAAAAGAAGATGTCACCGATATAGTCCTGAATGTCAAAGGAATCACTGCAAAGCTTTTCTGTGATGGCGCCAAGACTGTCAGGATAGATGCCACAGGGCCATGTGAAGTTACTGCAGGTTCCATTGAAGCTGACAGCGACATAGAAATCCTGAACCCTGAATGGCATATTGCCACTCTCAGCGAAGGTGCCAGGCTGGTGATGGAGCTTACATTTGACAGGGGCCGCGGTTATGTTCCGGGCGAAAGAAACAAGAGCTCACAGGAATACAATACCCTTGGTGTGCTTCCCACTGACAGTATTTTTACCCCGGTGTTAAAGGTAAATTATTCTGTGGAAAACACTCGTGTGGGTCAGATTACCGACTACGACAAACTCACCATAGAAGTGTGGACGAACGGTGTAATAGATGCCAATGAAGCTATGAGCATAGGGGCCAGAATACTCATTGAGCATCTGAACCTTTTTGTCGGTCTTTCAGATGATGTTTCCATGCCAAATCTGGTGGAGAAGGAAGAGGAGAAGCAGGAGAAATCCCTTGAGATGACCATTGAGGATCTTGACCTGTCAGTCCGTTCATTCAACTGCCTCAAGCGCGCCGGAATTCACACCGTCGAAGATCTGCTGAACAAGACAGAGAGCGAAATGATGAAAGTCCGCAACCTTGGCAGAAAGAGCTTTGAAGAGGTTGAGCAGAAGCTGACTTCTTTGGGCTACAAGTTCCCTAAAGAGGAAGATTAGTCTATAAGTAAAGGAGTGATTCAGAATGTCAGGTAAAAGAAAGCTTGGCAGGACCAGCGACCACCGCAGGGCTATGCTGAGGGGCATGGTCACTTATCTGTTCGAAAACGGCCAGATAGAGACCACTGTCACCAGGGCCAAGGAAGTGAGGGCAGTGGCCGAAAAAATGATCACACTCGGCAAAGAAAATACATTGCATTCAAAAAGGCAGGTTTTCTCCTATGTCACTAAGGAGAGCGTTGCCAGAAAAGTTTTTGATGAAATAGCTCCCAGATATGAGGATCGCCCAGGTGGTTACACCAGAATAATCAGGACCGGTCCCCGCCGCGGAGACGCAGCCGAAATGGCAATCATTGAATTGGTTTAGTTTATA
>CAZYZR010000074.1:3891-5771 GCA_964651945.1 uncultured Oscillospiraceae bacterium
GATATGGCAAAAAAAGGCAGCCCGGTTCATATTGCAATTATTGTGGGCGCTGTTCTTGTCATCTGTCTCGTCATAGCGGGCCTGGTTTATTTATTTACCAGAGGCGGCGACGATGAAGAGGAGAATCCGCTGGATATGGAATACAATCAGGAGCGGGATGCTCTTGACCTCCGGGATCTTGGACCGACAATACTTGAAGAGACTGAAGACACAGGGCAGGAATACATAGATGGGACCCTGTTTATAGGGGATTCAAACACTGTGCGCACTATGATGTACGGGCACACAACTTGGGACAATGTGGTAGCTGCCGCATCCATGGGCGTCCAGCACATAGAGACATTGAAAATGACCTATTTCAAGGGCTACAAAGAACCTGTGACTGTTCCCAAAGCAGTGGAGATAATACAGCCTCAGAGGATAATAATAACTTACGGAACGAACAATCTTCTGAGCTATACACCGGATAAATTTATCGAAATTTATAAAGAAGGGTTGTCAGCCATACACGAGGCCTATCCGTACGCAGACATTATCATAAATGCCATACCGCCGATTGACAGGGAGAGAGAGAATATCAACCTGACAATGCAGTCGGTGGACAAGTTTAACAAAGCTTTGTCTGAAATGGCCCGGGATGAGGGGTACAAATACCTTAATTCCTCAGAAGCTCTGAAGGACCCTGATACAGGATTTGCAAAAAAGGATTTCACAATAGGTGACGGCGTTCACCTTGGGAAAAAGGGTATGGATGCACTTTTTGAGTATATACGCACCCATGCGTATATTACCGAGGACAGAAGACCAAAGCCGCTTAAGGATGTTCCCGAGAGGGAAGAGACTCCCACGGGAATTATCAAAGAAGATCCTTTGGCGGTAAGAGGGACAAGGATAAGGATACTTTTCCAGTCGTCAGATTCATCCCTTGGCACAGTTGAAGGAGAAATTGAACAGAAGCTGAAACGCACGGTGACTTCATCCCGAGTCACAGCTGTCCCAAACACCCGGGAAGGCGGAATATTTGCCGGCTGGACCTGCAGCTACGACGGACTTTCCTCCCGCGAGGACGAAAGCATAAAATATACAGTCCCGAAAGTGGGAGACGATGTCACAGAAATAATTATTACAGCGAATTTCAGAAGAGCAGAACTTTCAATAACAAAGGATGGCTCGGATGCTGGAAGCCTTTCACTGAATTCGGGGGATACGGCACGTCTTTCTGCCCGGATTTCTCCCGGATTCAAAGGGGACAGCACTGTAACCTGGTACAGTGATAACGACAATGTGGTTTATGTTGACGGCAGCGGAAATGTCACTGCAAAAAGCGGAGGAACCGCAAGTATATATGCCTCTATATTGGGAGGGAAAATTTCTGATTCCTGCAGCATAACAGTTACGCAGACTCTGGAGGGGATAAAAATTTCAGGGCAAAGCAACATCAGGACAGGATCAAGTACGCAGCTGACTTTGTCAGCTGTTCCCACGGGTGAAAGTCTGGACGCAAGCTCCGCCAGCTGGACATCAGACAATAATTCGGTGGCAACTGTATCCCGGAGCGGCCTTGTGACAGGAGTCAGCGCAGGGACTGCAAATATAACGGCTGTGGTCTCGGGAAAAAGCGATACATTTACTGTAACAGTATCCCGGTATAAGCCCTTGACAGGTATATCAATATCTGCAGGTGGACCTACCTCTATTGCAACCGGGGGATCTGTGCAGCTGAGTGTCGTCTATAATCCCTCTGACACTACAGACGACAGGACTGCTTCCTGGCAAAGCAGTGACAATTCGATCGCAACTGTTTCAAATGGGTTGGTATACGGAGTGCGGCCGGGAACAGTGACAATAACCTGTACCGTTGGTTCGTTTTCTGCAACTAT
>CAZYZR010000075.1:0-5699 GCA_964651945.1 uncultured Oscillospiraceae bacterium
GGGCCGGATAGCTATTCTGCCGCTGCTGCTTCCGGTGAAAGTTCCGATACCGAAACAATAGAATCAGATGAGGACAATAAGCGCGGTTTAATTTTAGCCGCAGCTGCAGTCGCTGCGGTGGCAGGTGCTATAGGGCTGGGTTATTATTTTTGGAAAAGGCACAGGAAAGCAGTAATTGCCGTGTTTAAATCCGCCCTTGATGCATACACCGACGCTATCCAAAATGACAATATGAGCGTTGAGATAATTGATAATCTTATTAACAGTATTGAGAAACTTAAAAAGAATAAGAATTACGAAAAGATAAAAATAGAACTCACACCCGGTGAAATAGAGACGCTTGTAGTTGAAATTAACAAATACACCGAGAAGCTTGCAAAGGCCAATGGTGTTGAATTTGTGGATAATGATCTGAGTGTTTTGAGTGCTTCAGATAAAGCTGAAGAAGAGAAGGATACGTTCATTTATCTTGAGGAGAGCTTAATCGATCAGAAGGCAGTATTTGAAAGCGCCGTATAATTCCAAACATAAAATCACCCCCGCCTATTTAGGCGGGGGATTATTGTTTCGATTTTTTATTTTGTCCGGAATAAATTTTCTCTTTACTCCGCGGCCTTTACAGTCTCGTCCTTGTATTTTTTCACCTTGATAAACCCTAAGGTGGCCATCACATTCCGGCACAAAGCTATTATGAACACCGGCGAGAAAGATCCGGTGAAGTCGTAGATATACGGTATTGCGGAGGACAAAAACGCCGTGACCACGTTGTTCACCGCCTGGTGCCTTGACAGCATGTTCCTGTACCTGTCCTCCCCGTATACCTCCAGGTACACCAGCGACGGGGCGGTTGTCCCCAGGGAAAAACTGACCCCGAACAACAGGCATCCTACGCACAAAGCCGGCACAAACCCCTGCATAAACCTAAGAGTCAGAAAGCTCACCGCAGCGGCCGCCAGAATGCTGAACACGGTCTTGAACACTCCGATTCTGTCCGACAGCGCTCCGAATACTATTTTTCCCATAAGGTTCCCCACCATGCAGAAGCTGGACATAGTGGCTCCTATTGTCAAAGCGTACCCCAGGGAGGAGGCGAACATTGGTATCTGGTTTACAAACTGGCTAGTAAGTATGCTCAGCACCAGCGACCCTGTGATCAGCGGGAACATATATCCCGGGGGCTCCGGAGTTTCTTTTTTGGCCACAGTCCCGGTTTCCAGTCCCCGTGTGACCTCATCCCGGCCGAAGGGCGCAAGTCCCAACTCCTCCGGTGTGGTTCTCCACCACAACAGGCAGGGGATCACCACCAGCACCGCACCGGTGACACCCAGGACTATCCGGGCTGTCCTCCAGCCCCGTGCGGTGACTATGCTTGAGATTATGGGTGACAGCACGGCCCCGGCCCGCCCGGAGGCGCTCATGGCTATTCCTATCAGCAGCCCGTTGAGTTTCTTGAACCAGTTGTTTATTACTATCGGTATCACCACGAAAGTGCAGGACAGGGATATCCCGGCAAACACCGCGGATATGTACCACTGCCACAGGTGAGAGTAGAAAGTCATTGCCACAAAGCTCACCATCCCGGACAGCCCCATAAACGTAATTGCCGCTTTCGGGTTTTTCACGGTGAATTTTGAGAGGAATCCCACCACCACCGCCTGAGTCAAAAACCTTATTGTGTAGTATATTCCCAGATCGCCAGAGCGAAAGCCGAATTCCTCTATCACCGACGGGAATATTATCCCCGTGCAGTTCATAAAGGTGCCTATGCTCCCGGCGGCATAGCACAGAGCCGCCGCAAACAGCAGCCAGTGCCTAGTATAGCTTTTCTTTTCCATTGTTTACCCTTTGTATGTTGAAATATAAAAAGGCCGGAGGCCTTTTACCCAAAAACAATATCATAACATCCCGCCTTTGTCAACGCTCCCGGGTCACCTGATGTTTCCTCTGCAAAAAACAAATCCTCGTTTTTCATCCTAAAATTCTCTTTTTCTTCCGACCCACGGGAATAAAGGTTCTCATAACCCCCGCTGCAAAATTTCACAACTTTATTTTAAATCCCCGATACATTTTCCGAAATCCGTTTTTGCAGTTCTCCCGCACTCCGTCGCTTTTCGTTTCTTGGCGACAAAAAATAACCCTCCCTCCGCAAAAAAATCTCCCCGTATGGGGAGATTTTCAATTTGCCTTTCGAACCCGATATTTTCACAAAATCAGATATACATGCTGTTTTCCGGGAAAATGTCGTTGCAGGTTGCCCTGACTCCAATTTTCCTCAGCGTCCCGGCGTCCCCGGAGCGCAGCATCACCGAGGAGTGCAGGTCCGTCCCCCTGAGTTTCGGCAGCTGTTCCAGCGCCAGTTTCACCGTGGGGTTGGTGTTCGAGGCCACTGTCAGCGCCAGGAGAACGTCGTCCAGTTTCAAGGCCGAGGTCCTCGATCCCAGTATATTCCTCTTTAAGTCCAGAATAGGGGACAGCACATAGGATGGGATCAGCTGTATCGTGTCGTTTATCCCACCTAAGTATTTCAGCGCGTTTATCGTGGCTGCGCTTGTGGCGCTCATTATGTCGCTGGCTTTTCCGGTTACTATTGTCCCGTCCGCCAGTTCATACGCAGTGGCGGCAACTCCGCTTGTCATGGCCTTTAAGTTTGCCGGGGCCACACAGGGGCGGTCTTCCGCAGGTCTCAGAGACAGTTGCTGCACCAGGCTCTCCAGTTTTTCCACCTGATTTCTGCCCACTTTCCCCAGCTTGTAGTCGCATATCGTGTTGTAGTACCTTGATATTATCTCCTGACAGGAGGCGTATCTGCAGGCTTCGTCGTCTGTTATGGCGTACCCCGCCATATTTACCCCCATATCTGTGGGGGAGCGGTAAAAGTCCTGTTTCCCGTTTATCCCCGCCAGGATGGCCTTTACAATCGGGAAGGCCTCTACGTCCCTGTTGTAGTTTACCGTAGTCTCCCCGTAGGCCTCCAGGTGGAAGGGGTCTATCATATTTACGTCCATAAGGTCCGCCGTCGCGGCCTCATATGCCAGGTTAACCGGGTGTTTAAGCGGCAGGTTCCATATGGGGAATGTCTCGAACTTTGCGTATCCCGCCGGCCTTCCCCTCTTGTTTTCGTGGTACACCTGTGACAGGCACACCGCCAGTTTTCCGCTTCCGGGTCCCGGAGCCGTCACCACCACCAAGGGCTTTGTCGTCTCCACGAACTCGTTTCTCCCGTATCCCTCATCGCTTACTATTGTCCTCACGTCGCTGGGATAATTGGGAATGGGGTAGTGCTTGTAGCTCTTTATCCCCAGGTTGTTGAGCTTCGTTATGAAATTGTCCGCGGCTGTCTGCCTGTCATAGCGGGTCAGGACTATGCTGTTCACCGATATCCCCATGGCCTTGAACTCGTCCACCAGCCTTAAAATGTCCATGTCGTAGGATATTCCCAGGTCCGCCCTGATTTTGGTCTTTTCTATGTCGTCCGCCGATATACAGAAAATAACCTCAGTCTCGTCACTCAGAGCCTGAAGCAGTTTAATCTTTGTGTCCGGCAGAAATCCCGGCAGAACCCTTGAAGCGTGATAGTCGTCGAAGAGTTTCCCTCCGAATTCAAGGTACAGTTTCCCTTCGAACTTGTCTATCCTCTCCTTTATTTTCCGCGCCTGTCTCTCCACGTACAACTCGTTTGAAAAACCTTGTCTGAACATATATTCCCTCCCCGAAATGTTGCAAAAATTAAAACACTTTGCTATTATAGCACCCTGCCTGGGCCTTTACAATTTATTTTTCGCTCCAATTTTTAAAAATTTGCTCCCCCCGGTTTAGATAACTTCCACAAATTGCTTTTTTCCGTCTCTCCCGATATTCCTCCCCGAAAACGCCTGTTTCCCCCCGCTTTCCCTCAAAAAACTCCCCCATTTCAAGCCCCGATAAAATTTTATCAAAACTATTGACAAAGCCGCAGCCCGGGGCTAAAATCTTTTTCATAGCCCGTTATGGTCTAAAACAAGGGCAAAAATTCAAAGGAGTATGCGCATATGGCAATATATGGTTGCTCGGTCTGCGGATGGACCTACGATGAGGACCTCGGCGATGAGGACCTGGGGATAGCCCCGGGGACCCTGTTTGAGGATCTTCCCGACGATTTTGCCTGTCCCGTCTGTGGGGAGGGCAAGGATCGGTTTGAACTTTCAGACTGATAAAAAGAGGGCAGGGCAGAAGCCCTGCTTTTTATTTTGCAATTTTTCCCTGTTTTTGCTATAATTCCATTGTCGAATTTACAAAAAGAGGGGAGGGGACGGCATGCCCCGGTTTTCGCTTTCCGCCTTGAAGGCCATAGAAATACTTGAATCCGCGGGTTACTCCGCCTATATTGTGGGCGGGGCCGTCAGGGATTATCTCCTAGGCTCCGCTCCCCACGACACCGACATAGCCACCTCCGCCACCCCCCGACAGACCCTCTCGGTCTTTGAAAATTACCCCAAGCGGGAGACAGGGGTGAGGTACGGCACGGTGACAGTCTTCATAGACTCCGTCCCCCTTGAAATTACCACCTACCGCACCGAGTCCGCCTATATAGACCACAGAAGGCCCGGCGAGGTTTCCTTTGCCCGGGATCTGCGGGAGGACTTGTCCCGCAGGGATTTTACCGTAAACTCCCTGGCCTATAACCCCCGCGAGGGGATTGTGGACTATTTCGGCGGCCGGCAGGACATAAAAAACAGGGTTGTCCGCTGCGTGGGGGACCCTGAGAGGAGGTTTTCCGAGGATTACCTCCGAATGTTCAGGGCAGTGCGTTTTTCCGCCCTGGAGGGCTTCTCTATGGACAAGGGCACGCAGGACGCCCTGCGCTCCCTCCTCCCCAATCTCTCCCTAGTTGCCCCGGAGAGGGTTTACCGGGAGTTTTTAAAACTCCTCCCCCTCCCGGGACGGGGCAGGGTTATTCTGGATTACACCGACGTATTTTCCGTCTTTATCCCCGAGCTTTCGGCCTGTAAGGGATTTGATCAGAAAAACCGCCACCACATATATGACGTCCTCACCCACACCTCCCGTGTGGTGGACGCCCTTCGCCCGGACCCGCTCCTCCGCTTTGCCGGCCTTCTCCACGACATCGGCAAGCCCCGGACTTTCACCCTTGACGAAAACGGGGAGGGCCATTTTTACGGCCATCGGGAAAAAAGCTTTGAGATATCAAGGCGAGTCCTCCACAGTCTCCGCGCTCCCGGCAGGGATACCGAGGTTATAACCCACCTTGTGAAGTACCACGACACCACCATTCTCCCCGGGGAAAAATACATGCGCAGGGCCTTACACAGGCACGGGGAGGAGAACTTAAGGCTCCTCCTGGAATTAAAGAGGGCCGACAACTCCGCCCAGAACGTAAAGGACTACGACAGGAGCCGGGAGTACGACGCACTTGAGCGCACCCTTGACAAAGTAATAGCCGAGGGCCAGTGCTTTAAAATAAAGCAGCTCGCCCTTGACGGCAGGGACATAATACGCCTCGGCCTTCCCTCATCCTCTCGGGTGGGCACTGTTCTGGAGGCCCTCCTGGACATGGTGATAGAGGGGGAGGCCGAAAATACGAAAGAGGCCCTCACCCCCATAGCCTGCGGCATTATAGAGGCCCATTCCTTTGATCGGCCCGAAAAAAGGACAAAAAAAGACAAGAAGAATAAAAAAGGCGGGGAATTATGAGCCCCATT
>CAZYZR010000076.1:0-3142 GCA_964651945.1 uncultured Oscillospiraceae bacterium
ACTGTATTTTTGACAGATTTATGTGCATAAATACAAAAATTTCACTGATTTTGGCCTTGTTTTATAAAATTTACTGAAAATTTCTTTTCTCATTGAAATAATTAAGTTATAAGTATATAATTAATCACAATTACTTAAAAAGGAGGTTTATTCCAGATGTCTGTAAAAGATCAGATTGTGGAACTTGTCGATTCGAAAAAGAACTTTTTCAACAATGTCAGCGATAAAGTCTGGGAGACTCCGGAACTTGGTTTTCTGGAGTTCAAGTCCGCTGCTACACTTATGAGTGCGCTGAAAGAACAGGGCTTTGAAGTTGAAAAAGGACTCGCCGGAATTGAGACAGCTTTTAAGGGTACCTGGGGCAGCGGCAAGCCGGTAATAGGCTTTCTCGGGGAATTTGATGCCCTTCCGTCCCTTAGCCAGAAGGCAGGCCTTGGAGTAAAGGATCCTGTTGAAGAGGGCGGCTGCGGACACGGTTGCGGACATAACGCCCTTGGCGCCGGGAGTATGGCAGCGGCAACTGCGGTCAAGGATTATATGCAGGCCAACAACATACCCGGAACTGTAGTATATTTCGGTTGCCCGGCTGAAGAATCAGGATGTGGCAAGACCTTTATGGCAAGGGATGGTGTATTTGACGGAGTAGACATTGCCATCACGTGGCACCCGGGCTCGACAAACGCCGTTATGGGAGTTTCCAGCCTTGCGAATATAATAGTGCTTTTCCATTTCAAAGGTGTTACCAGCCATGCAGCAGCCTCTCCGCATCTCGGCAGAAGTGCACTTGATGCAGCTGAGCTTATGAATGTGGGAGTCAATTTCCTCCGTGAACATGTGATACCTGAGGCGAGGATCCACTATGCATTTCAGGATGTGGGCGGTGGTGCTCCAAATGTGGTTCAGGACCGCTCCACGGTACTTTACTACATCCGCGCTCCCAAGACCGAGCAGGTAATGGAGATCTACCCCAGAGTTGTAAAGTGCGCAGAGGGTGCTGCTCATATGACGGAAACTGAAGTTACCGTTGAAGTAAAGACAGCTCTGTCCGATTACATTCCAAATGATGTTGTCGGCAATGTCATGAGTGACTGCATGCAGGAACTCGGAGATGAGGAATTTTCCGAGGAATCCAGAAAAGTCGCCGATGCCGTATTTGCTTCCCTTACAGAAGCTGACAAAAAAGGTGCTGTGTCCCAGCTCATCGCCTATATGCCGGCTGATGAAGCTGCAAAGGCAGTGGATGGCAAGCTGGTCGGCAAGCCTTTCCCGTACAGGCGACTTGATATTCATATGCCCGGATCCACGGATGTGGGAGATGTTTCCTATGTGGTTCCCACGGCACAGCTGACAGCTGCGACGAGCGTTATGGGCACACCCGGTCATTCCTGGCAGCAGGCTTCCCAGGCGGGCTCTGCAATAGCTCACGATGGGCTTAATTACGCTGCAAAAGTAATGGCGCTCACAGCTGCAAAGCTCCTTGAAAAGCCTGAACTCATTGAAAAGGCTAAAGAAGAACTTCGTTTAGTCACCGGTGGCGTCTATAATTGCCCGATACCCCGGGATGTAAAGCCACAGCCGTAATTTCTTATCACAATTGTTTATAGGTCCGTCTTATGGGTGGACATATAAAAATACAAAGGGAAAATATTATTTACAGGAGAACGATTTTATGCATTCTTATCAGGAAGTTGCAAACAGTGGCTTACTGTATGTCCTGGTCATAGCCGGGCTTGCATACGTAGTATTGCTTTGCATATTGTTTTACCGCAAGACCTATAAGAGAGCTCTTGAGCTTGGCGTTTCCAAGGAGACATTGGGTCAGATCAATAAATCCACCCTCACTCTTACAATAGTGCCATCCATTTCAATTGTAATAGGTCTTATTTCACTTTCTGCAGTCATTGGCATTCCGTGGGCCTGGTTCCGTCTTTCTGTGGTCGGTGCCGTGACTTATGAGCTCATCGCAGCCCAGATGGCAACCGCAGCACTTGGATTTACCGAGATGACCGCTGCAATGTCCAGCGATGCCACAACCTTCGGAGCAATGATGTTCGTTATGAGTATCGGCATTATATCCGGTATCATAATTCTCTGCTTTGTCGGAAAGAAGCTTCAGGCATCTATGAGCAAAGCCGGAAGCAACACAACAGGGTTCGGCCCCATACTCAACGGCTGTTTTATGGTTGCCCTTATGGGTGTCATGATGCCCTTCCAGTTTTTCAATGGCATCACATATGTGGCCGTCTTTATCACCAGTGCCGTCGTAACACTTGCCATAGGAGCAATTGTAAAGGCAACGGGGTGGAAATGGCTAAACGACTTTTCAATGGCTTTTACTCTGCTGATAGGCATGGCCAGCTCCCTTTTGTGGACAAGAATTTTTGGTTAAGGAGGATACATTAGATGCAGGACGAAAAACAATATTCTGACAGCATACACCGCTTAGGACGTATAGGCAGTGTTATAGCCCTGGCTTTCATGCTAGGTATCCCTGCAGTTATGTGCACAGTGTACGACTGCTGGCCAAAGATTGGCACCGTTCTTCAGGCAGGTATTGGCCTTTTGGCTATGATGATACCCAGTACAATATCTGAGGTGCTCAGCTACGTGCCGATACTCGGATCTGCCTGTTACATCAGCTTCATAACCGGTAACGTTATGAACCTCAAACTCCCTGTGGCAATATCTGCGCAGCAGATAGCCGGAGTTGAGTCCAACACTCCGATTTCTGACGCAGTCAGCACAATGGCTGTTGCGCTTTCTTCAATAGAGACAATTATCATTATTGCCATCGGAGTTCTGCTTTTGAAGCCATTGCAGCCCATTCTCACAAGCCCGACTGTTTCAACAGCTACAAGCTACATGATTCCGGCTCTGTTCGGCGGTCTGTTCCTTGGCATATTTGCCCAGAGCGGTAAAACGTATATTAAGAACAAGCCCCTCATAGCTGCATTCCCATTGGTGGTTGTCACTATACTTCTGTTCATATTCCCTTCTCTCAAGAGTTATCAGGGATTTGTACTGCTTGCTATGATCCCGGTCACAGTTATCTGGGCATATGCTCTCTATAAACTCGGCGTAGTCAAGATTGTTTCAAGAGAGCCTGTAGCGGAAGGTGCTGCTGATGGGGCGGCCGAACCTG
>CAZYZR010000076.1:3242-5678 GCA_964651945.1 uncultured Oscillospiraceae bacterium
GCTCTTGTTACCTTCCCGGAACGAAGACATCTGGTGCACACATGAATATAACGGGGAGTGCCGTTCACAAGAACCTTGACTCTCTTTACATTCGGCTTCCAGGCCCTGTTGGAACGTCTGTGTGAGTGGGAAACTTTTATGCCGAAATCCACGCCCTTTCCACAGATATCACATTTTGCCATAATGCCGCACCTCCTAACCTTATTGTGATTTTTAAATTATACCACAAAATATCTGGATTTTCAAGCAAAATATAACTTTTGTGCTTTTAAAGTGTATCATATTTTGTCTGTGAAATCAAGAAAAAATTTTATCACTTAAGCAGTATTTTTATCATTTTTTCACATTAATCCTTTAGAATTTAAATGTATTTCCGGCAATCCATCTGCCACTTGAAAAAAGAGGCAAAAATAAATATAATGTAATACATTCAGGAGATGATTTTTTGGCTTCACTTTCCTTATTTACTATAGTTGTGAGGGCAATAGTACTTCTCACCTCTATACCCGTACACGAATATGCACATGCATATGTCGCAGACAGGCTCGGAGATCCCACTGCCAGATATGAGGGCAGGCTTACACTTAATCCTACTGCCCATTTTGACGTTGTAGGTAGTCTTGCCTTAATACTCACAGGTATAGGGTGGGCGAAACCCGTGCATATAAATGCATCAAATTTTAAAAATCCCAAAAAGGGAATGGCATTGTCAGCGGCGGCGGGTCCTATAGCAAATCTTCTTTTAGCCACTGTCAGCATGATATTAATGAAACTCATTATGTATGCAGGGTTTGCATCTTCTTCTATGGGAACCGGAATCATGGGCACTGTAATTGTTACGATGTACCAGATTTTCAGTACTATGTGCAGTATAAATATTTCACTTGCAATATTTAATCTCCTTCCCATTCCTCCTTTTGACGGCTCAAGAGTTATTAATTATATTCTTCCCGACAAGTACTATTTTGCCGTTATGAAGTATGAAAGAGTGATTTTTGTTGTTCTGCTTTTAGTACTTATGTTGGGGATTCTTGACAGGCCTTTGTCTTTCCTAAGCAGGGCCGTATATTCACTTCTTGACAGCGTTACTTTTATTTTTGATAAAATTTTCAGCGTAATTTTCTGATTTATTCCAGAGCCTATGAACCGGATAAACTATAAGCTTGAAGATTTTGAAGGTCCGCTTGACCTACTTCTTGCTCTAATTCAAAAAAACAAAATGAGCATAGCGGATATTGAGATTATTACCATAATAAATCAATATCTGGATGTTATGGAGGGATATGGGGCCCCGGATGCGGACACTGCCAGTGAATTTATAGAAATGGCAGCAAGGCTTGTATACCTTAAATCTGTTTATCTCCTTCCGAGAGATGAGGAGGGTGAGAAGTTAAAAGCAGAGCTTCAGGGTCAGCTTACAGATTATTCACTTGCAAAATATGCCGCGAACCTTTTGAGGCAGTCATATGTGGGGGACAAAATCGTTACTAGACGGGCAGCGGAAGTAATGGCTGACTACACTTACCGCCTGGTGCATCCGATTTCTGAACTTACCGGTGCATATTCAAAAATTTCCGGGGGCTTAAAAAGATCCGCACCTCAGAGGGAGGACTTTGAACCGATACTAAGCACACCTTTGATTTCGGTTTCATCAAAAATATATAGGCTGCTTAAAGGTCTGATGAAGAACACTATCAGTAGTATTTCACAGGCTTTCAGGGGGATTAAAGGGAAAAGTGAAGCTGTTGCCACGTTTTTGGCGCTTCTTGAGCTTGTAAAAGCACAAAGGGTTCTGATAGGAACGGAAGGCGAGCTTGAATTGAAACAAAAAGAAAAAAATGAGCGCATTGGATAAAAAAATAATGCAGGCCGAGGCAGTGATTTTCGCCTGCGGGGAAGGAATATCCCGCAAGGTCCTTTCACGGGCTATAAATTCGGGCGAAAGAGAAATGGATTATATCCTCTCCCGTCTTAAAGAGAAGTACAACGGCGAAAACTCCGGAATTCAGCTTATGGAAAACGGAGATCTCATTTCCCTCGTAACTGCTCCACAGGTGGCCGATATGGTTTATAAAGTACTTGATACCAGAAAAAACACTCCATTGTCGAATGCAGCCATGGAGACTCTCGCCATAGTTGCTTACAACCAGCCTGTTTCCAGGGCATTTATTGACCAGGTAAGAGGGGTAGACAGCTCTTCCAGTCTTTCGACGCTATTGAACAAGGGGCTTATTGAGGAGGCAGGCAGGCTTGAGATTCCGGGCAGGCCTGTTGCATACAGGACCACCGATGTATTTCTCCGTGCTTTTTCCCTTGAGAATATTTATCAGCTACCCAGTGTAACCGCTGATGAAGCCGGACAGATGAGGCTTTCAGATGGTTAAATTTGTCCTATGGTTTTCGGGGATCTTCTTTCTTATACTTTTACTGCTGATT
>CAZYZR010000077.1:0-2532 GCA_964651945.1 uncultured Oscillospiraceae bacterium
GAAGCACACATACCTTGTAAGGGGCAAGGAAAGGGTGCAAGTGCAGAACCGTCCTAACATCGCCCTCTCCGATGGTCTCCTCATCGTAGGCCTCCACAAGGAAGGCCAGGGCCACCCTGTCGGCTCCGAGGGAGGGTTCAATTACGTTGGGGATGTACTTTTCATTTGTGTCGGGGTCAAAGTACTCCAGAGGTTTCCCGCTGTATTTTGAGTGCTGAGTCAGGTCGAAGTTGCCCCTGTCGGCTATGCCCCATAATTCGCCCCAGCCGAAGGGGAACATATACTCTATGTCGGTTGTGGCGCTGGAGTAGTGGGAAAGCTCCTCCTTGGAGTGATCGCGCAGGCGCATATTTTCCGGGCTTATCCCAAGGGAGACCAGGAAGTCGCGGCAATAGGTTCTCCAGTAGTTGAACCACTCTTTGTTCGTTCCCGGTTTTATGAAAAACTCCAGCTCCATCTGCTCGAATTCCCTGGTTCTGAAAGTGAAGTTGCCTGGGGTAATCTCATTGCGGAAGCTCTTTCCTATCTGGGCCACACCAAAAGGGAGCTTTCTCCTTGTGGTCCTTTGTATATTGAGAAAATTCACAAAAATTCCCTGTGCTGTCTCGGGGCGGAGGTATATTTCATTCTTTGCCTCCTCGGTGACTCCCTGATAAGTCTTGAACATAAGGTTGAACTGGCGTATCTCGGTAAAATTAGTTCCCCCGCAGACAGGGCATTTTATCCCTTTTTCCTTAATGAAGTCCGCCATCTGCTTGTTTGTCCATCCGGCGCACTGATATCCTGCGTCTTCAATCAGCTTGTCGGCGCGATGGCGGGTCTTGCAGTCCTTGCAGTCCATAAGAGGGTCAGAAAATCCTCCCACGTGACCTGAGGCCACCCAGGTCTCCGGGTTCATGAGTATGGCGGCGTCCAGCCCCACGTTGTAGGGGCTCTCCTGGACAAATTTCTTCCTCCAGGCGGCCTTCACATTGTTTTTGAACTCCACCCCCAGGGGACCGTAATCCCAGGTGTTCGCAAGCCCCCCGTATATTTCACTGCCGGGGTATATAAAGCCTCTGTCCTTGCACAGGGAGATTATCTTGTCCATTGTCTTTTCAGAATTCTGCATTTTGTCCTCCGGATTTTTTCTTATTATAACATTTTCTTTTGCTTCTGCCTTTCCCGCGGCACAAAAGAAAAAAATCGTTTTAATATGCTTTGATATGAGTGAAACGGCGGTTTCGACCCATTGCGGCAATAATTTATATTATCACTTTTTGGCCCTTTCAGTCAAGGAAAGAGCAGTGTGAAGTTCTATCAGCACAAGCTCCGGGCGGTTAAAAAGTCTCTGGGGGAAAATGCTGTTGCCGAGCCCTCTGCTGATTATCTCCACAGTGTCCCCCTCCGTCTTTACTCCTGCCGCATAGGCGGGGAAGAAGCCCTGATTGGGCACATACACCCCGGTGTCCGTAAAAGGTATTCCGAACTGCCCCCCATGGGCGTGTCCAGTAAGAGCTAAGTCTATCTCCGCGAAAGAGTACATTTTAATATACTCAGGGCGGTGGGACAGGAGTATCCTGAAGCCGTCTTTTCTGCCGCAAAGTCCTGCCAGTTCCCTCATACACAGGTTCCTGACCCTACCGGTTATGTCCCGGGCGGTGGACTTCTTCCTGCTTTTTCTCACCAGGTTCAGCCAGAACTGAGGGTCATGAATGCCCAGCAGGGTAATTTTTTCTCTGCCCTTTTTCAAGGTGAATTTTTTCCCGTCCGCCAGGACGGCTCCGGCTTTAGCCATCTCTTTTCTGATGGCTGTGTAATCCGGCAGCTTTGCCTCGTGGTTTCCCGTTACGCAGTAGACGGGGGATATTTTAACCAGTCTTTCCAGAAGGCTCAGCCCCCGGACTATGTCCGTCTTCCTGCAGTCAAACAGATCTCCGGTGATGGCGGTCATATCCGGGCGTATAAGCTTTGCGGCCAGGACTATTTTGTCCTCCAGCCTGGGGGTATTGTGGTAATCCGAAATCTGCACTATCCTGAAGCCGTCGAAAGCTGTGGGCAGCGCAGGGAAGCTGAGTTCATATCTTTTTACCTGCATTCCGTAGTTCTGCCAGTAGAGAAAACCCGCGGTTCCCGCCGCTGCCCCTGCCCGCAAAGCCGCCGCGGAAAGGCTGTCCTTATTCATATTATCCCCCCCTGCGGCTTAACTTCACACAAAGGCCGGCGCATTCTGCCGGCCCGGTTTTTCAGAATTCTTTCAGCATCATTCTGGCTGCCTTGTATATGTCCCCGCAGCCCAGGGTGATGACCAGATCTCCCGGAGCCACATTTTCCCTGCAGTAATTTACCACCCCGTCAAACCCGTCATACCAGACGCTTCCCGGTATAAGAGCCGCCAGATCCTTTGTATATATGCCTATGGTGTTGACCTCGCGGCTGCCCATAATTTCCGTCATAACCACTTTGTCCGCAATTTTCAGCGCCCGGGCAAACTCGTTCAGAAGCATCTTTGTCCTCGAATAGGTGAATGGCTGGAAAACCGCCCACACTCTG
>CAZYZR010000077.1:2632-5595 GCA_964651945.1 uncultured Oscillospiraceae bacterium
TATAGCTAAATAAGGGGACAATTCAAGGAATGTGTAGCTGAATTCGCAGGCCTCAATTACCACATTTTCACCCTTGCCGTCTCTTCCGTATCCGTTTATCAGGGGAAGTTTTCCCCCTATAACGCAGGCCGGATCTCTTCCTGCCATTATAAGTATCTGGCTTATCAGCGAGGTGGTAGTGGTTTTTCCGTGAGTGCCCGAGACGCAAATGCCCTTTTCAAATAACCTGTTAACCCTGCCCAGCATCACGCTTCTCTCAACGCAGGGAATACCCAGCTCCTTAGCCCTTGCAAGTTCGCAGTTGTCCTTGAAAATTGCAGCGGAATATACCACGAGGTCGGCTCCCTCCACTGCAGATGGATCGTGGGGAATGTTCACTTTAATCCCCATACTTCTCTCGTAGTTTATTATGTCCCCTTCATTTACATCGCTTCCGGAGATTTCATACCCTCTGCCCGCGAGGATCTGCACAATCGGGTACATCCCGCTACCTCCTATGCCGACAAAGTGTATCCTTTTCACGCCATCAAGAATATCCATTCCTTACCCCCAAATATTTGTGCATCCCCGTTATTTTACCACAAAAAGTCGCATTTAAACAGAGCTTTTTAACATACTTGAAATTGTAAAGGCATCTGATTTTCTGCCCTCTCATTCGACGGTTTTATATAATGTATCAAATGGAAAACAGAGATTTTTATATTAAAGTCCATATGAATATCCAAAAATCATATGTTTACAGCTCTTTATCTTTTGTATGTTCATGTACCATATATTCGAAAAAAAAGTTGCATTCTGTTATTTTCTATTTTGTTTTGTTAGTTATACCGCCGCTCTCGAGATATTTGTCAGCACCGGAGCTCTTTATTACCTCTCCGTCCTGCATCACCAGTAGGCACTCCGCTTCGTCCACGTTTTCAATAAGCTTTATTGCCCGGTCCGGTTCTATCATAAAAAGTGCCGTAGACAAAGCGTCCGCCACCCCGCTGTCGCTGCAGATTATGTCCACTCCCCGGTAAATGTCAGATGGGTATAGGGTGTCCGGGTTTATGAGATGGTGATATCTCTTTCCTTCAAAGACAAAATATCTCTCGTAGCCTCCGGAGCATACAAGAGCAGTATTGCCGTTTAAATATGCCATGTCAGTATTCCGGTCCTCTACCTGAAAGTTTTCGTTGACAATGGGACTCTGTATCCCGACTCCCCAGCGTCTGTTGCCGTTTTTGGGTCCTCCACAGACCCTCACATTTCCTCCGGCATTTATGGCGAAATTTCCCCATTTTTCCCCTGCTTCTCTGCAGATTTTCTCTGTCGCATAGCCCTTTGCCACGGCCCCTACGTCTATTTTCAGAAGTGGGTCCCGTATATATACCGTCATATTGTCCCGGTCGATTACAATGTCGTCTATATCCATATGTTCCCGCCGCCGGGAAAGCCGCTCCTCCGAGGGAAGATAGGGGTCTCCACTTTCCCGACTTACCCTGGCATCGTGCCAAAGATCAAGGACTGAACCCATAGCAATATTCAGTTTTCCCCCACTCTTTTCATACCACTCCTTTGAAAACAGAAGCAGATCTATTATTTCCCTGTCAACTTTCACCGGATCTTTTCCCGCCCGGTCGTTTATGGTCTTTATATTGTTAACACCGGGGTAGGAATTGTAAATGTCGTAAAGCTTGTTGTACCTGTCGTACTCGGAATCAATAAATTCCTTCATCCGCCGAAAATCCCGGTCATCGTCGTTGTAGCAGAGTACAGTGACCACTGTGTCAAAATAATCAAAAAAGGTAGCTGTCTGCCTTTTTTCTTTTTTTCCCCGGCATCCCACCATAGATAAGCCTGTGCAGAAAGCCAGGACTAGGGCAATAATTTTTTTCATTGCTGCTCCTGTGTTTCCGGTGCCTGACCGAAAAAAGCTGTTTTTAAATGAATCAAAGAAATTATACTACAAAAATTGGCAAAATAAAATAAGGGCAAAAAAACGCCGAGGAAATTTCCTCGGCGTTTTTTTGTTTTCAGTCGGTTGCGTAATCCTTCATAAGGTCGGAATTCGCAAGCATAAGTTTTATCCTGTTTTCCTGGTTTATTCTCGTGGCGCTGGGGTCGTAGTCAACAGCCACAATGTTGCTGTTGGGGTAGTCTTCCTTAATTCTCCTTATCATACCCTTTCCGACTATGTGGTTGGGGAGGCATCCGAAAGGCTGCGTACAGACTATGTTGTCCACTCCACTGTGGATGAGCTCCAGCATTTCCCCGGTCAAAAGCCATCCTTCACCCATTTTGTTTCCCGGCCCCAGGTACTCCATTGCGCCTTTTTCCAGCTCCTCGAATGTATTGGGAGCCCTGAATGAGGGGAATTCGTTTATCACATCTATCATAGCCCTCTGATAGCTCTCGACAAATCCTTTGAGCCGCTTGCAGAACTCTTTTTTGATCCATTTTCCGCCGTAAAGGTTCACATCCACCTCGCGGTTGTAGATTTTGAATATCATAAAATCCATAAGGCCGGGAACCACTACCTCACAGCCCTCGTTCCGGAGAAATTCCTCCAGGTTGTTGTTGCCGAGAGGGGAGTATTTTATGTAGATTTCACCTACAACTCCTACCTTGGTCTTGTTCTTTTCTCCCACGGGGATGTTGTCGAAGTCCCTGCATATTTCCCTCATAGTGGACGAAACCCGCTTTTTGCTGACCTTGACTCCGTTGGCAAACCGGTCAGAAAGCCTGTGTATCCAAGTGTCCACCAGCCGGTCTGTCTGTCCAGGGGTCTTTTCATAAGGCCTTGTCTGGTTGGAAAGGAGGACTATAAGATCCCCGTAGACCATGGCATAGGCCATTTTTATCACAAGGTCCGCCGTTATTTTAAATCCCGGGTTTTTCTCAAGTCCGGAAAGGTTCAGAGATATCACCGGCACATTTTCAAGCCCCCGCTTTTTCAAAGCTTTCCTCAGCAGATGTATGTA
>CAZYZR010000078.1:0-1520 GCA_964651945.1 uncultured Oscillospiraceae bacterium
CTATTTAACAAAAATTAAAAATATGTTATATTATTATTAGCAACGGAAGATTATACGCTCTTTCGTTATTGGTGTAAAAGGTTGTAGATATCTACGACACTTGCTCCAGCCCCGCTTTTCCGGGGCTTTTTTATATATTGACAATGCAGATGGGAGCACTTTACCTATTATTTGCATTAATTCTTTTTTGTGTTATAATTTATAACCCGTTGAAGGCATAAAAGCGGTCTTTGATTCTTTTTTAAAAGAGTTTTTAAGTAAAAGTATTTTCCGCAGCTCAAAGGCACTTTTATGCAAAATTAATATTATTTTAAAGGAGAACTCTGAATGATCAAAAAATATCACCTTACAGTATTTTTTGCCTGTTATCTGATATATTGCCTCGCATCGAATTTCGTTCACCCGGTAACCCCGGCATTTCTGCAGCAGATAAACTGCTCAAACTCAGTCTTTGGATTTGCGTTTGCGGCTATGGGGCTGGGACAGTTCATAGCCTCCCCCTTGTGGGGTAAACTGGGTGACAAGATAGGATATGCAAGGGCCGTGGCAATAGGATATGTGGGGTACGCAATCTCTGCAATCGTCTTTGGCGCTGCAAAGAGCTGGCACCTGGTAGTTCTGGGCAGGTTTATCGGCGGAATCGGTCTTGCATCGATACGGGTCAACAGCATTGCCTACATTTCATCCCTGGACGCACCTACTGAGGACAGGGACAAGCTTCTAGTCATGCACGCATCCTTTATGGCAATAGGCGGACCTTTCGGGTTCCTCATTGGCGGAATCATAGGGAACAACAATGTCTACATTTCCTTTATAAGCCAGGCAGTTGCGCTGCTTGCCGGCGCCGCTCTTATCTTTTTCCTAGTCAAAGAACATCCGAACTTTGTAAAGAGCCAGGAAAAGCTGAAATTCAAGGATGTAAACCCGCTGTCCTCGGTGATGTCGGGGCTCAAGCTAATTAATGCATCTATGGCTATGTTCCTTCTCAGCGTGCTCCTTTCCACTTTTGCCCATATGGGTTTTGACCAGAACCTCAATTATTTCCTGAGGGTGAAATTTGATTTTGCGCCTTCTTCCTCCGGCATGTTCAAAGCTGTAGTCGGGGTTTTCTCCCTTATCATAAACTTTACTGTCAACATGTGGATAGTGAAAAAGACAAACACTGCAAAATCACTTTCAATATCCCTGCTTCTACGGGGTTTGTTCGTAGTGGCAATGGTCCTTGCTCCGAATCAGACCGGAGTGCTGCTGTTTGCGATAATATACTACGGGTTTTACGCAATTTACACCCCGCTTCAGCAGTCAGTTATGCTGAAAAACAACGACGAATCCTCAAAAGGAGAGGTTTCAGGGCTTCTTAATGCCGCCAGGAGCTTTGGGATGATGACCGGCCCCGCATTTGCCGGCCTTATATTCGACATAAACCCCAACTACGCATTCCTGACTTTTGCGGCGATGCTCATTTTGTCAGCAGCGGTGGCTTTCGTGAATTACAGACAGCTTATGAAGGCAGGAGCCTA
>CAZYZR010000078.1:1620-5548 GCA_964651945.1 uncultured Oscillospiraceae bacterium
TATGTCTAATGAGGACAGTATTAAAACCCTGAATGCTAGGAAAAATCGCGCATCACTTGGGTCTACGCTATATTTTATGGATATTTTCTGGCTGGTTGTATGTATATTCTTCCTCAAATCCAGTCCGGAAGAAATATTTCACTACGGGTTGCTGGTGCAGCCCGGGGCCAGTATATGGCTCTTTGTGTATCCCGCCGCAAAATTAAGCGGAATTGAAGAAATAGTGTCACGGGATTCTCAGAAAATACTTAAGTTTATATGCCGTCTCTCCATTGTTCTGGTCGTTATTACCTATTTGATATTGCTTTTTCTTTGGTCGGGCCGGGAACTCACTATGAACGCCGTTTATTTTATAGGTGTGCATTGGGTGATGGAGCTAATTGTCTCCGAAGTAATAGTTTATATTATGAAAAAAGAGATAAAATTTTTGAAAGAGAAAGGAAATCCTCTCGATGGGTCCCCGGGTTAAAAGGCCGCACATTTGTGCCGAAATCACATTTTCCGTATAAAAATATTAAATTCACTGCATTTTTACAAGCTGGCTTTAGTTTAAAGCCGGCTTTTATTAAATCCTGATATTTGAATATATTTATTAAGTTATGTTTAGAAATTGCATTGGTAGAAAAATTTATAATCCAAAACATAACAATTTTTGCAATGAGCTTAGAATTCGCAAAAAATATCAACCTGAGACGAATAATATAGAATTTATCATAGGTTTTACCCTATGATATTTTGCTATTGACATATAACACCGCATAGGATAACATTTAAATTGATTAAAGAAGGCTGCACAAATGCGGCCGGGAGGAGTGACAAATGAGAAAAGTTATCGACCTTTGCCTTGACATGCCGGACTTTGAGGAGGATTTGGTTAGGAATGCCCAGCACTTTTGTCTTCCTGAATTCAGGGAGGCATGGAGCGGCTACCGCACAAACTTCAATGGAGGCCTTGAAGAGAAAATCGGCCTCTCTTTCCGGGAGATGGACAAAATTTTAGCCCGGGAGGGCAGAGATGCATTTAACGAAAAAATTGCCCGGGCTGCCCATAAAAACGCCCCGACCCTTGAGGATTTTATCGCCGAGATGGACAGGCTGGGAGTGAGATGGGGCATGACATGCCACAACAGCCACGACAATGACAAGACCGCAGAAATAGTGAACAAATACCCGGACAGGCTCGGCGGATTCTGTTTTGTGGATCCTTTGGACGGTATGAAAGCAGTCAGAGAGGTGGAGAGAGGAGTCAAGGAACTTGGTCTCAGGGCAGTATATATCACTGCATTCCGCACCCATCTTCCCGCCAATGACAAGCACAACTATCCCATATATGCCAAGGCCTGTGAGCTTGGAGTCCCGGTGTTTATATATTCAAGCATGAACCTTTCCGGGGCAGTACCTATGGATATAGGACATCCCATCTATATAGATGAAGTTGCAAGGGACTTCCCGGAGCTTAGGATTGTAGCTTCCGTAAGCGGTTGGCCCTGGACCAGCGAATTCATTGGCCTTGCCCTGCGCCATCGGAATGTCTATCTGAATATGGAGACTCACGACCCTGCTCTCATTACAGTTCCCGGAAGGGGGTATGAACCTTATCTGTACTGGATTCCCAGGATACAGGACAAATTCTTCTTCTCAAGTGACTGGAACAGTCAGGGAATACCTCTTGGGCAGCTGATTGAATCAGTGGAAAGCTGGCCTTTCAGCGACGAAGTGAAGGAGAAAATACTCTATAAGAACGCGGAGAAATTTTTTGATCTGAAAGTTTAGTTTTAAATTTAAATATTATCGTAGGAGCAAATACAAAAATACACCCCGGAAGTATAAACTTCCGGGGTGCAATGGTTTTAGATATTGAAAAAGTATGTAAATAAATATATATATTTGGAAATTTAACTTATTCAAAAGAAAATTATTTTTATGACAGATATCCCCGAATAATTAAATTATTCTTCCCAGATTGGATGCTTTAAAACCCAGCGCCCTGAATCATCCTTTTTGAAGATATCCCTGTTATAAAATTTGTCAACGATCGCCCAGAATTCACTCTCGGTATAGCCGCAGAATTCGCAGAAATCCCTCACACAGAGAGGATCCAGGTCGTGGTCGTGTTCTTTTATTATCTCCTTGGCCTCATCCCTAGTCATCATGCCATAGCGTATAAAGCGGGCGGTGTAGTCAGTTGCAGCAGCATGCCCGAATTTCGGGTATTTCATCCAGGAGTGCACCAGATATGCTCTGGAGTCTATCTGATCGAAATCCTCTGCGTGATGAGTCCTCTTCCACTCGTGAGTCAGGTCGTGGAATCCTCTGGATTTTGCCAGCTGATAGTTGCGGTAGCTGTTCCAGGGCAGAAAGTAGGACAGATACATGGGATCCAGTTTTGCAAGTTCTTCCGCAGAAGGGGCTTTTGTCAGGGCGAGGGCAGCCGGTTCCACACCCCAGCTTAGAAGTTCTTCCTCGTCCATACCGGAGGCAACCCCGTTTTCAATCTGAGCCCTGGCGGAATAAGTCTCCTCATCGTCCCGTCCCCCGTACTCATAGCTTACATTTTCACCGTACACCAGCAGCATTGTGTTGAACTTCAGTGCCATGTGAAGAGGGAATGTGTATATATGGCGGTCGATGTACCAGGTGGGTTTCCCGTACTTTTCAAACATATTCCTCATCAGGATTTTTTCGGCTTTTATGTCAGGTTTGCAGCTGATTATGGGGCAGCCGAATTCCTCGCTTATATTTTTGAGGTTGTGTATCCCGGCGTCCGTCATAGGGAAGTTGTCTTCCACGCTGAACAGTACAGGGGTCATGTGCATAACCTCTTTCATTATATATACCTGGAAATGGCTGTCCTTCCCACCTGAGACTGCGATGGCACAGTCGAACTGGCCGGGCCCATTGCAGCCCCTGTACTTGTCACACAGGGCCTCAAATTCCTTCCAGCGTGCATCCCAGTCAACATTTTTCCTGTTTTCATAATGTCTGCAGGCGCTGCACACACCCTCCTCGTCAAAGGTTATTCCAGGACGGGTGTCGGGCATGGTGCATTTCTTACAGTACCTCATAACTTGACTCCTTATACTCATATATTTTTAAAATAACATTTTGCTATTATACTATTTAAGCGCATTCATTTCAAGTATGTGGAATAAAGATTTACAGAATGCTGTAATATTGGCTTTTGTTTATATTTAACTTACCCAAAGCTTTGCACTGTGTTATAAGGTTTTATGTGGCTATGGAATTTATATTTTCTCATATTCTTTTCTAATTGATGAAAAAACGGAAACTAAGGATTAAATAATAGATTTGCAAGAGAGAAATTAAATATTGTATTTTTTCGGCTTTGCAAGTTTAACAGCTCCAGAAAAACTTTGACATGAAGACTTTATTTTTATATACTTTAATTTGATCTTAATAGTTAACCCGGAGGGAAAATATATGTTCAAAGATGGCAAACTTCTTATTGGAAAAGGCGAATCCGAAGCTTTTCTCCTGCCGCAGATGGCAAATCGTCACGGCCTTATCGCGGGTGCTACCGGTACAGGAAAGACTGTGACACTGAAAGTTATGGCAGAGAGCTTTTCATCCGCCGGTGTGCCGGTTTTCCTCGCAGACATTAAAGGGGATCTGGCGGGAATGATATTTCCGGGGGAGAATAGCGAAAATATAAGCAGCAGGCTGGAGAGCATGGGAATATCCGACTTCCCATTTACTGCATTTCCCACCAGGTTCTGGGACGTACTGGGGGAAAGCGGGCATTGCATGCGCACTACTATGTCTGAAATGGGCCCTGCCCTGCTTTCAAAAATTCTCGGACTCAACGACACTCAGGCAGGTGTGTTGACCATTACTTTCAGAATAGCTGACGAAAACGGACTTTTGCTCCTTGATATAAAAGATCTCAGGGCAATGCTGGGATATGTGG
>CAZYZR010000079.1:0-2768 GCA_964651945.1 uncultured Oscillospiraceae bacterium
AGACGAAAAGATTTCAGGAACTAATCAGACTATAACCACCTCGACCGGAGACAAAACAGTAAATGCCCTCTTAACAAGGAACAGTAAATGCCCTTGCTTCAAGACTTAACAAGGAACTGGAAAAGATCCGAAAAAAGGAAATCGATTACGAAAATTCCAACCGGAAATTGTACAGGACAGTAATTGACATATCCTACGACCTGAGGACTCCCCTCACTGTGATAAAGGGCTACGCGGAACTTTTGGAGAATGAGGAGGACAGTGAAAAAATCAAAAAGTACGCCGATATTATCTCCCGAAAAGCTGATACAATGACAGATCTTACCCGGCAACTCTTTGATTATGCAAAAAGCCTTGACATCAATGAAAGCGGCATTAAGGAAAATGTATGCATAAACGATGTCCTCCGGGAAATGCTCATTTCCTTTTATACCGGTTTCAGGGATAAAAATATCGATCCGAAAATAAATATCTGTGACAGGAAAATTTACAGGTATCTTGACAGATCAATGATGATAAGGATTTTTGAAAACATCATATCAAATGCAATAAAATACTCAGACGGAAATATAGAAACCGGTCTTATGGAAAACGGAAACATTTATTTCAGAAACAAGGCCTCTTCTCTGGACAGGACCAGCGTCGGAAGAATATTCGACAAATATTTCACAGTGGAAAACGCAAGGAAAAATTCAGGAGTGGGCCTTTCAATTGCAAAACAGCTTACTGAACTGAATGACGGACATATATATGCGGAATACAAGGAGGGCAACCTGGTCATTACTTTGAATTTCGATTCTCCTGAATAGCTGTTCTCATTTTTCTCCATCTCATTTGGCAATCCCCTGTCCCATTAAAAAAGCACCCCTGCAATGCAGGGGTGCAATATTTGTTTGATTATTTTATCTCTACGCTCTGCCGCAGCCGGGTGAGTTCATCCCGGTTAATAGTATCCGGGAGGAATGCAAATCCCACATAAACAAGCTTTTCCTTGTCATATGCCAGCACACCGTCTGCAGAAAGCTGTTCACTGCCTGCCACAGCCGAGGAAGCAGCGTCTTCGGGTGCAATATATTCTATGGTTACAGTTCCCCGCTGACCGTACTCATCCGTTCTGACAGCGGTAAAAGGATCCCATACCCGGAAAGATGAGAGGCGGAGACCCGGCCATACGGCTTTGTAGTATTCCTCATCGGCAGGCACATTGCCTCCCGTTGGTGCTTCAAAGGTGTTATATGCCACATAGCCGACAGACTCTCCTTCAAAATTCACTATTGGAAGCCTCGCTACAAATTCACCCGGAACAGAAATTATTTCATTTGTTTCATCTCCGAGAGAAAATCCATCAGGGAGGACAAAAGACAGTTCGGGGGCAGTTTCACCCCGCCCTTCAACTCCGGAAAAAGAAGCAGAAAGCAGATTTTCCCCCGCAGCAGAATTTTCTTCTATTACCTCAGAGCTGTCCTGCGGGACATCGGAATTGTCATTTCCTCCACATGCACAAAGTGTGAGCAGCAGGACAACTGACAGGATCAGTGATATTTTTTTCATCAATATCCCCTTTTTTGAATCAGTATTTTTTCAGAAATCCAATGCAATGATTGAACATATAAAATAAAATAAAATATTACATAGGTTCTGCATTGTCAATAAGATATATCAGGATTGATTAATACAAACAGAAATTGCGATAGAATGTGAGGTTTTAAAATTTTGCTGTTTTCCGCTTTTTCATTTTTCAGAACAATATCTCTTCATTAATATACCATTCATCTGAAATTTTTACCATAGGAACTTCCGAGACATTTTCTGCGTCACCGCAAATAACTTTCACTGTCACCAAGGCGCTGTCTCTTTTATCGTTGTATTTCTCAGAGACCACCTCAATTTTTATATCATCTTCGTATTCCGCCGCAAAAGCTTCAGACAGCATCTCGTCTGAAAAAATATCGCCCATATTCGCGAATTCTGCAGCACCTCCCAATAGCTCCATAGCCAATTTAAACTTTAATTGCTCGCTTGGCTTTAAAATCCCAATTATGCCTTCCATATCTCTTTCATTGTATGATGTTTCGAATTTTTTTAAGGCCTTTTCTGGGCCGGATGGAATGAAACCTCCAAACCATACGAATGCAATGCCGGCTATGATCACTATGAATACTGCTGCTACCTTCTTTGTGTTCATCTGACAACCCCTTAACTGATCATTATTTTATATCCGTCTGATGTTTCCATCAGCAGGAAAGTTTCCAATGATGTAAAATCAACCGTTTCATCATCCGCAGAAACGTAAGTAACCTTTACTGCGGCATCAACCGAGGACATATTCGAAAGCTTAAAGCCATCATTATCGGAATCGGTGGCTGATTCATTGCTCTCATCTGAAGATACAAATTCGGTGCTGATTAATGATATCTCTTCTACTTCTTTGGCGTCCTCAGGTATTTTATCGGAAGCAGACAATCCCACAAATTTCAGATAATCAAGTTTTGTAGTCAGTTCACCCTCATAAGAATCAAAAAATTCTTCAGTGTCTATGTCAAATGAGTCTTCAATCTGCTCCAAAGGCATACTCTCTTTGATCCCTTCCATGTCGCAATTGTCAATGGCATCTATATACTTGTTTACTGCTTCTTGCTGTTTGGAAACAGAGGGAACGAAGCAATAAATCATCCCTGCTGCTCCCGCAATGACAAGGACAGCCGCAATTACAATATTTCTCTTGCTCATATCAATAAATCCTCCTCTGACTCCTCCTCGCTGCTTTC
>CAZYZR010000079.1:2868-5517 GCA_964651945.1 uncultured Oscillospiraceae bacterium
CAGCCTTCTCTTCTGTTGCTGCCTTCTGCTTTTTTGACGATATGACCGCATTTTTTGAATCTGATATTACATTTACTATTTCTTTTCTGTTTATGAAGAGAATGACAACACCGCAGATCAATGCAATACAGGAAATGGCAAAGATAACTACCGTTCCAAAAGATACCTTTACCAGGGTAAATGAAACCTGGCCATAAGGATTGACTTTTCTGTTTCCATCCTTATCGGTCACAAAGCTGCCCTGATAGTAACAATCCGAAAGCAAACCGTTTTTATCGCTGAATAGTATTTCCGTGTTGCCCGTTACGGGAGTTAAATCAAAAGCAATGCTTCCCATAAATCCCGTTGTGAATCTGGAAGGTGTCTCTGACGGAGAAAAGTCCATTATAAAATACCTCTTTCCTTCAGTCCGTTCCCGGTCATAGGGTCTTACAAATGTATTGATTTGTTCTTCGACCTCTTCAACAGTCCCGGAAAATGAGGCGGTAATTGCGTCCCCTTGTTCTTTCAGCTCCACACTTTCGTCACAGCCGCTTTTTAAAGCCTCCACAGCGGATTCTTTCAGATCATCCCGCATTGACTCTTCTGGGGTAAACACGATATCTACCTTGCTGTTTTCCAAGCTCTTGATGTCCGGGACGATTTCCACCGTACCGAAACTGATTTTCCAATCAAAAGCAAACAAGTTGTCAGCCGCCTGAGAGGGACTGTAAACCAGTACATCGTCGTCAATGCTGACTTGTCGATCTGTCCCTGTCAATGTGCTGTTGTCATACAGCTCAATTGTACTGATGAGAGGGGATTTGTAACTGTAATCAAGATAATAAGAACCGTCAAGCTTTTCCTCTAAATTTACATTTGCGTTTCCCGGTACTTCTTCATTTAATTCCACGTTTAACGAAAAGCTGTTCTGAGTATTCAATATTTCGTCGGTTCTCTTTGTCAGTTCTTCGGCATCCGGAGCTTCCACGGTAATAATATACTGATTTACAGAATTATCCGAAATTTCTTTATAAGTGTCATCTTCCGTCGCAAGCTCTGATATATATGTGCTCAGATCACAGCCCTTTCCGGACAAAATTTCCACAGTGCTGTCAGTTGCAAGAAATTTAAATTCTCTTGTAAAAGAGCCGTCCAGGTTAAGAGTGGTTTTGACATCCAGCCTGTCAATACAGCTTAACTCCTGATCACTGAGGGACAATTTCTCGCGGGAGCTGTATTCCTTGCCGTCAATAAAAACTTTGCTGTCCCCGAATTCATACCACTCGGAGGAATCGGAATAGTTCACCACACCGGACTCTTTTACGGCATCATAATACCATTGGAGAAGGTCAAAGGACGTGAAATTTTCATTTAATCTCACGCCTTTTTTAAACACCGTATCCATATTTTCATAGGCAACTTCCGGAGTGAGTTCGGCATTGCTTCCGGCTGAAACAATTGCAGAAACTTTATTCCTGTAATCTTCTATGTTCTCAAAGTCAATGGAAAAAGTTAACAGATATCCGTTTTCTGTGGGAGCAAATGTATAAGTCATATCTTCGGGAAGTTTCGAGCTGGCAATTGTTTCAAGGGTTCCTATATCGCCGTTGAGGTAATCGCCCAAATATTCATTGTCTATTGCCACGTCGATTTTTCTTTGCCCGGAAAAATCCTTGGTAATATTGAGCTCTGTGTTAATTCTTGCTCCGCAACCCGTGAGAATAAAGCTCATTGCCAAAATAGTTATGGAAAAAAGCAGAACTTTTTTGAATTTCATATCTTTCGACTCCTTAGTCAAAATTTAAAAGAAGTTGCGAATTGAACTGAAAAGGCCGCTTACATAATTTTCAACTGTCATCTTTGTCACGATAACAAGTGCAGCCACCACGACAGTCCAGATGAGTATATAGATACCGAATGGGGATTTGTCCAGTTTCTCCAGTCTCTGGATCCCCACATAAAGCAGCACTGCGGTTGCTAACATGCCTATTGTGGAGAATATGACAATAAACGGCACCCATATAAATCCGGCTATCATATTGAGAATAAAAGCAACGGTCAGAGGCAACGAGGCTGTTGCAACCAAATTGAGCACTCTGTTTATAGAAACATTTTTCTTGAATATGAATTTAACCGCACAGTAGGTGCAGACCGTCGTCAAACAATATGCTCCTATGCAGATTATGAATCCGAACAAAAACAAGGATCCGAACTTGTACAGCTTATCTGTGACATAATCGCTGAATGATCCGAATATGGATTCAATGATTTGCTTTGTGTTTAATGCCAAAGAAAAAGCAAAAATGACAGTCTGAACAAGTGTCAGTATAGCCCATTCCATACCTTCACTCTCGGCTGAAGATCCCACTGCTTTTCTGTATTTTTGGAAAAGAAACCTTTCAAAGTGTTCAGCGTATTTTTGATTGCGGGATTATCCAATGTCAGAGCCGGAGCTTTTGCCGGCTTTTTTTCCGGGGTGTTTTCCTCTGCAACCGATTCCTCGGTTTCATTGATAACCTCTTCTTCCCGGCTTTTTTCGGAATTTTCGTACTCCACATTACTTTCCTCCGTAAATAAATTATATTTTGCCGCAAATGTTTTAAACAAAAAACCATAATCTATATTATGTTGCAGTTCTGATATATATTTAATGTATGGAATATAATA
>CAZYZR010000080.1:0-5516 GCA_964651945.1 uncultured Oscillospiraceae bacterium
AAGGGGGGTTATTTAATTATTATTTTATTGCCGCAGTGGGAATTATATACTTTGATTGCTCTGCGGCGGCATTTTTATGCGAAAATTACAATTTGCAAGCTATTCCGGAGGAAACAGGAACATCGTTAAAGCCCGGAAAGTTTGGCACGGCGGCTATTCGTATATCTGGTAGAAATTCTTCTCGTAGTAATCCCTGCCGCCCAGCAGCATCAGGTTAAATGTGTCGGACCCGTATTCCTCCCGAAGGGTGGGGGTGTCCGAGAACAGGTTTGTGCCCAGTCCCAGCCTGTCGCCCTCGATTTCCCCTCCCATAGCAGCCACTATGGTGGGGAACATGTCCACTGTGAGGAAATGGCGGTTTTTGGTGTTCTCAGTGGTCACGGCGCTGTTGATGAATGTGTTGTAGACCCTTCTGGCGGAGTCGTCCTCTATTTTGTCAAGGTATGGCATCTCCATGCACAGGTGGTCCCCAGCTATAACCACGGTGGTGTCTTCGTAGAAATCCTGCTGCACAAGCCAGTCCATAAATTCCCGGATCATCCTGTCGGCGTGGTCAAGGACGTTTTCGTACTGCTCCCCGTACTTCAGAGTGCACCACTCACACAGGTGGCCCTCACGTCGGTGGGTGTCGACAGTCAGAAGGGTGAAGGCGAAAGGCTGATCCTGCCGGGCCATCTCACTTATCTCCTGCTTTGCGTATTCGTAGAGGTAGTGGTCCTCATATCCCCACCAGTCGTCGTTGTAGCCCCTGGGGACTATTCCGTCGTCGTATGCGGTGAACAGGTCGTAGATTTTGTTCACTCCATGCTGAGTGAAATATTTGTCCCTGCCGGCGTAGGAGGCGTCGGATCCGCACATAAACGCCTGATAGTAGCCGTTGTCCGCCAGAAGGCTGTTGAGATTGTAAAGGCCCGGAAGAAATTTGTCAAGGGTATCCATACTATTTTTGCCGTATCCGGTGAGCACCACAAGAGGGACGCCGCTGGTTTGTGCCGTTATTGCCCCTATGGTCCAGGTGGCCCCGTTGGTCATGGGAAAGCCCCCGTACCCCTCGGAATCGGAAAAGTTTATGTTCTCCATCCGGGTGTTATACAAAAACGGTGTGACATCGTAGTCCAGCTGCCCTCCCTTGTCCTTTGAGACATAGGTGGTCTCCATACTCTCCAGCAGTATATAGATGAGGTTTCTTTTTTTCTCGGGGAAGGTAACTTCCACGTTTCTCGGGTCCACGTAGTGGTCTTCGTAGAGGGTGGATTTTGAGTTTGTGTATTCCAGATAATCCCAGAACTCCACCTCGGTTCCGGCTTTTACCGTCAGGACTGCGGAGATTGCAATGACCGCGAGAAGGGAAAATTTCTTTATCCACAGGAAAAATTTGTGTTTTTCTCCTCCCTTTCCCAGGATTTTCTGCAATATCCAGACTATAGCCGCGCAGATAAGAAACGAGGGCAGCACGACCTGGACCGCAAAAAGCAGAAACTCCTTTTTCGGCGTCCCTTTAAGTCCTCCCGTGAGGGTGGAGACTATGGACATAAAGCCCAGCCTGCCGAAGTTTTTCACATACCACTTGCTCCGCCGGTACAGGAGAAATCCCAGGTAGGAAAGTCCGAAGGCCCCCAGGACAATTAATCTCCAGGGAAGCTTTCGCCACTCCACCTGACTCAGTCTGTGCTTTATCGCCTTGAAGGCAATTGAAAAGGAGTGCTCCAGCTGGGTTATATACTCGTCCCGGGACCTCTTGGGGGGAGCGGGGGCGTCTATTTTTACCTCTTCAACCGTGGCTCCGCTTTTTACAAGATAGCTTATGGTGTCTGCTTCGAACGTGATGCTGCTGTCTTGAGAGAGCTCCTGGGTGAGGCGCTCCCCAAAGGCTTTCAGCTGTCCGGAGGGGTCTGTGATCTTTGCCATGGAGCACAGAAAAGTGACCATCCTTAGGATCCCGTCCCCGGCTTTGCTCCCTTTTTTCCTGCCCTTTTGTCCCACAAATCTGGAACCCAGGACTATATCCCGCCCTGTCCGCTCCATTCTGTCGGCCATGTCCTTTACCGCGATCCGGGGGACGCCGCAGTCCGCGGGGTATACCACAGCCCGGTCAAACCCGTTTTTGCTCCGGTACCTGAGTCCCCGCTGTATCCGCCTTGCCATTCCCAGGCGTATGGGCATCTCTATTGCCTCCCGCCCGGCCTTTTTTGCGATTTCGGGGGTGCCGTCCTCTGAGGCATCGCACACAACGGCAAGAGAAAATTCCTCTCCCAGCCCTTTTATTTTTTCAATTAGTCCGGATATGTAATTCCGCCGGTCGCCGGCGGGAATTATCACCAAAAATCTCATATATTTCCTTTTGGAACAAATTATTTCCGTTTTGATTTTGTGCAGAAAATAACCCCCTTCGGGGGCCCTTTGCAAAAGCAATATAAGTATAGCACAGGATATGAGGTATTTTAATTAAAAATCAATTACAATTTGATTAACCATTGCACGGATTTCAGAATTCAAAATGCTTTTTCCACAAGCACTCATAGGGGAAAGTTTATATACATATGCCTAATATAAATATTTTTTATCGAAGGAGAAAGCCGGTATTTTTCCGAAAAAATTTTTAGCCATATTTGCGTTTTAACCGCTTTTTTCGTGTGAAGGCGTGTTTTATCCGCAAAAAGGGTTCAGGAAATATCCCTGCCCGGCTTACAATAAATTTTATTCCGGCCGGGGGAACGGGCAAAATTCCTTGTTTTGTCTTGTCTTGATATTCCGGACAAATTGTGATAAAATGCTTTTAAAACAAAAAGCTTTCATTTGCCATAAGTGAGGTGAAATTATGGACGGCAACAGTAGCGGACGATGTTTTTATCCGGCAGTGAGGGAAAATATGGTCGGCACCAGGGCCGTCCTCGGGGATTTTTAGCCCCTGTCTTTATATTTTCTGCGCCGCCCGGAACATCTCTGCAGGCCGTTTTAGGGGCGGCGGGTTTTTTATTGCCTTTTTGCCCCCGGCAGGAATATAAAACAGGAGGTAAATTTATTTGGAAAATGAAATAATCGCTGCGGCGCAGAACCCCGACTACAAATCCGAGATTGTCCGGATAGTCAGGGGCAGCCTGGCCCCGGCGGTCATGAGGGAAAAGATACTCGATTACCATGAGAACGACATAGCCGATGCCCTGGCTCTTCTGAAAAAGGAGGAGAGGCTTAGACTCTACAGCGTGCTGGACATTGAGACACTGTCAAACACCCTGGAATACCGGGAGGAAGAGGACAGGAACACCTATTTCGCCGAGCTTTCGATACGCAGGCGCGCCCAGGTGCTTTCCCACACCGAGGTGGCCACTGCCCTGGAATATTTAAGGAGCCTGGACAGGCAGGAGAGAAGCGTAATAATCGATCTTCTCGACGATGAGACAAAAAACGAAATCGGTTTCCTCAGCTCTTTTGACGAGGACGAGATAGGCAGCAGGATGACCACCAACTATATATCCGTCGGCAGGTACCTGACTGTGAGACAGGCTATGGAGGAACTCATTGCCCAGGCGGCAGACAACGACAACATATCCACGATTTACGTGGTGGACGAAAATGACGTTTTCTACGGGGCAATCGATCTGAAAGACCTGATAATTGCCAGACAGTACACTGACCTTGACGACATTATAATAACATCCTACCCCTATGTCTACGCTGAAGAGCTTATTACGGAATGTATAGAAAGACTGAAAGATTACTCTGAGGATTCAATTCCGGTGTTAGACCGGGACAACGTCATCAGGGGAGTCCTTACAGCTCAGGTGCTGACCGAGCTGGTGGACGATGAGATGGGGGAGGACTACGCCCGTCTTGCCGGCCTCACCGCAGAGGAGGACCTGCAAGAACCGTTGATGTAGAGCATACACAAGCGCCTCCCCTGGCTCTTGGTGCTTGTCTGTCTAGGCCTCGTGGTGTCCACAGTGGTGGGAATGTTTGAAAAGGTCATGGCCGGGCTTACAATTTTAGTTGCCTTTCAGTCCCTTATTCTCGACATGGCCGGAAATGTGGGCACTCAGTCCCTGGCTGTAACGATAAGGGTGCTTATGGACGACGAGGTCAGCGGGAAGCAGAAACTCTACCTGGTTGGGAAGGAGGCCAGGGTGGGTCTCATAAACGGGCTTATTCTTGGGTGCCTGTCCTTCATTGTAATAGGAGGGTATCTTCGGCTATTAAAAGGGGAGCCGGTATTCACGGCGTTTTCCGTCTCCTTTTGCATCGGTGTGGCGCTGATGGTGTCAATGCTCCTGTCCTCCGTGAGCGGGACAGTAGTGCCCATTACCTTCAAAAAACTCAACATAGATCCTGCAGTGGCATCCGGTCCCCTGATCACTACCATCAACGATCTGGTGGCGGTGGTGGTTTACTACGGGCTTGCCTGGATACTGCTCATAAATGTGATGGGGATATGACTTGTCGCTTGAAAAACAAACTTTAAAAATTAAATTTCCATAATTTCTTTTATTAAAACGAAAACGGCCCTGCAAAAACAGGGCCGTTTTTTAAATAATTGCAATAAAATTCTCAGATATATTGTATGAGGAGTCTTTTTCCCGCTTTAAAACTTTTGTCCCGCAAAAAGTTATTTAAAATCCCGCCTTTTTCTATGAATCCTTCCCCTCGCTGTGGGTCAGCCTGTAGGACAAGGCCATAAGGCTGTCCCTCAGGTGTACATTTTCCACGGTGAGATTTTTATCGCAGTTGGCAAAGTCAAAGTGGGTGAAATTCCACACCCCCCTCACCCCTGTCCGGGATATGGCGGGGGCAAGTTTTCGTGCTGCCGCCTTAGGGGTGCAGGCTATTATTATGTCCACAGGGTTTTCCCGGCAGTAGTCTACAAGGCTCTCCACGGGGAGTATCTCCATCTTGTGGAAGTGGTTTCCGATTATGGTCTTGTCGTCGTCGAAGAGGGCCACCAGCTTTACCCCCATGCCCTCTTTCAGGATGAAATTGGCCACGGCGACTCCCAGGTTACCCACTCCTATCAGCACTGCAAGAAGGTCCTTTTCCGGCACGAGGAGGTTTTTTATCTCCCCATAGAGGTAGTCCACGGAGTACCCCACCCCCTGCTGGCCGAAGTCTCCGAAGCAGTTGAAATCCTGTCTCACCTGGCTTGGAGTGGACCCCATCATCTTTGCCAGCTCTCCGGAGGAAATATTTTTTACCCCGCAGCTTTTAAGCTCTCCCAGGTACCTGAAATACCTCGGAAGCCTGCGTATAACCGGCAGGGAAACTTTGTAATTCCGCACAGGGTCCCACTTCCTTCTTTCCGCCTTTTCTCTTAATAAAATTATACTACAATAAAAAAATAATTGTCAATTTACAGCGGGCACAAGTCCCGAATTGCCCAGGGCAATTTATGGTACAAAATTGCTATTTTAAAAAGCCGGGTTTTATGGTATATTATAATATACGGTCAGAAACCGCAGTTTCAGTATTTTCATGAGGAGAACCGATGGCAGCGAAGGCATCGACAAAGAGCACAGGCAAAAAAGGGA
>CAZYZR010000081.1:0-5403 GCA_964651945.1 uncultured Oscillospiraceae bacterium
AGTACCCCACGCCGCTGAAAGACGCCAATGTCAGGGCAATGCTGGACATACAGAGGACCTTCGGCACGAAAGTCGGATATTCCGACCACACCCTGGGACTAAGGGCCCCCCTGGCGGCTGTGGCTCTGGGGGCCACTGTGCTGGAAAAGCACTTCACCCTTGACAGAAATATGGAGGGGCCGGATCACGCCGCCTCTATGGACCCGGCAGAGCTCAGAGCCTTGGTAAAGGCCGTGAGGGAGACCGAGATTGCTCTGGGAGACGGGATAAAAAAGGTAACCGAGAGCGAGGGGAAAAACCGCCGGGCAGCAAGAAAGAGCATTGTGGCCAAAATTCCGATAAAAAAGGGCGAGGTGTTCACAGAGGAAAACCTCACGGTAAAAAGGCCCGGCAGCGGGGTGAGCCCTATGCTCTGGCATCAGGTGCTGGGCAAAAAAGCCGTCAGGGATTTTGAGACGGACGAGCTGATAGAGCTTTGAAAAAGAAAATAATGTTGGTGACTTCCACCAGGGCGGACTGGGGGCTGCTTAGGCCCTTGGCCCTGCGGATAGAGGAAAGGGAAGACCTGAGCCTTTTCCTGGTGGCCACGGGGACGCACCTGCTGCGGGAATACGGGTACACTCTGGACGAGATAATCCGGGACGGCTTTGTGCTCTCCGCATGCCCCGACATAATGGAAAGAGGCCGGGGGGAGTGTAATACTGCCCTGACGATTGCCGGGACGATAAGGGAGTTCACCCCCCTTATAGCAGAACAAAAGCCCGACATGGCGGTGCTACTCGGGGACAGGTATGAGATATTCCGGGTGGCTGTGGCCGCATCTGCCCTGTCAGTCCCAATAGCCCACATCAGCGGAGGGGATGTGACCTGGGGTGCAAAGGACGATTTTTACCGCCACTGCATCACAAAGATGGCCTCCCTCCACTTCCCTTCCTGTGCCGACAGCGCAAAAAGGCTGATACAGTTGGGGGAGGACCCGGAGACTGTCTTCAATTTCGGGGGCCTGGGGAACGAAAACATAAAGGAAACCCGGCTGCTGACTTTGCGGGAGCTGGAGGAGTTCCTGGGTATAAGTCCCCTGTGCCCCTTTGCCCTGATAACCCTGCACCCGGAGACCCGGACCGGCAGCGACCTTGCCGGGGTGGCCGGGAGCCTTTTTGAATCCATGGAAAAGAGGGGACTCAAAATTGTGGCCACCGGCTCCAATGCCGATCGGGGAGGGAAAAAAATAAACGATACATTGAAAAAACTCTGCCGGGAGAGCGGGGGCAGGGCAAAGTTCTTTATGTCCCTGGGGGCAAAGAGGTATCTGTCCTGCTTAAAATACGCGAGGCTCGAAGCAGGAAATTCCTCCTCCGGGGTGGTGGAGACCCCAGTGTACAAAACTCCCGCGGTGAACATAGGGGACAGGCAAGGGGGAAGGTATATCCCGCGGAACGTGATAAACTGCCCCCGGGACCCGCGGCGGATTGACGCCCGGGTGGAGAGGGCGCTGTCGGAGGATTTTCTCAAGGTGTGCCGGGGTGCGGAAAACCCCTACGACGCCGGGGTAAAGGCCTCCCGGTGCATGGCGCGGGAGATATCCAAGTTCCTGTCGTCACCCGCAAAGATAAAAAAATTCAGGGATATAGATTTTGATATATAAAATATCGGATGCGGGGATAAAATATTTCCCCATTCCGGTTTTGATATTTTGTCTCCGGGCTGCTGCCGTATAATATTTTTTAATCGGATAAAACACAGATAAGGCAACAGGTCCGGGCTGTGCCTTTTCGCTGCGAGGTGTGAGGAAATGAAAAACAGTGCCGCCCCTGCGGGCAAAGAGAAAATACTGATTGTGGGCCTTGGCTCTATGGGAAAGAGGAGGGCTAGGCTGCTGTCCGGCCTTGGGCTGCCCCGGGAAATACTGGGGGTGGACACAAGACGGGACCGCAGGCAGCGGGCACGGCAGATGGGGCTCAAAGTCTTCCCTGATCTAGGGGAGGCTCTGAAAGAGAGGCCCTATGCCGCCTTTGTCTGCACAAACCCCACCTCCCACCGGGGGATAACCCGGGCGCTCCTCGACGGGGGCTGCAATGTCTTCAACGAGCTCAATCTGGTATCCGACGGGTATTCCCGGCTTATGAAAAAAGCCGGGGAAAAAGGACTTGTCCTCTTTTTGTCCAGCACTATGCTGTACAGAGGGGAGATAAACTACATAAAGGGCAGAGTGGAGAGTTTCGCGAAGCCCGTGAGCTATATATACCATGTGGGGCAGTACCTGCCCGACTGGCACCCTTGGGAGAGCTATGAAAACTTTTTTGTGGGGGACAGGCGCTCCAACGGCTGCAGGGAGCTTTTCGGCATTGAGCTGCCCTGGATAATCGACACTTTCGGACCTGTGGAGGATATAAACCGGGTATCCCGCAAAGTTTCCGATCTGAAAATATCCTTCCCTGACACATATATGATGACACTGCGCCACAAAAACGGCACCTTGGGCACTTTCGCCGTGGACCTGGTGAGCCCCATGGCTGTGAGGAACCTGGAGGTCATCGGGGAGGGGCTCCACCTCTTCTGGGAGGGCAACCCCAAGGCACTGTACGATTTTGACCGGAAGACAAGGGAAAAGAGGCCGGTGGACACCTATACGGAGTTTGAACACTGGCCCGGATACTCCGACAACATTGTGGAAAACGCCTATGTGGACGAGATGAAAAACTTTTTCGGTGTAATAGCCGGGACGGAGCAGCCCCGCTACTCCTACGAAAAAGACCTTTACACCATAAGCGTAATGGACAAAATAGAGGGAATTGAGAGATGAAAGTCCTTTTTGTGGGAATAGGCAGCATAGGCACAAGGCACCTTAGAAACCTTGTGAAAATTCTGGGGGAGAGGGGGATTTCCCCGGAGATAACCGCGCTCCGATCCTCCGAAAGGCCGTTGCCCCGGGACGTCTCCGCCCTCATTGACAGGCAGATAAGGCAGCCGGATGACATCGTCTACGACATAGCTTTCATAACAAACCCCACCACCCTTCACAGGCGGGCAGTGGAGGTTCTCAGAGACAGGGTGAAATTCTTTTTTATCGAAAAGCCCATTTTTGAGGACCGGAGGTACGATCCGGAAAAGCTGGGCCTCTCCGACAAAAACGCCTACGTGGCATGCCCTATGAGGTACTGCGGGGCGTATATGAAACTCAAGGAATATCTCAGGGACAAAAATCCCTTTTCGGTGAGGATAATCTGCTCAAGCTACCTTCCCGGCTGGAGGCCGGGGACGGATTACCGAAAAAACTACTCGGCGATAAAGCGGCTGGGAGGCGGGGTGACAATAGACCTGATCCACGAGCTGGACTATCTCACCGACCTTTTCGGCTTCCCGGAGGAGTGCGCCAACTACAGGGGAAAGTACTCCGACCTGGAGATAGACAGCGACGACCTGAGCGTTTACATTGCCCGATATCCCGACAAAATACGGGAGGTGCACCTGGACTATTTCGGAAGGGAGTACAGGAGAAGTTGCGAGGTGTTTCTGTCGGAGGGCACCCGGGTGGCTGAGTTCGGACAGGGCAGTCTTGTGCTGCCGGACGGCACTGTCACAGATTGCCGGGAGGATCCGAACGAGAGATTCCTCAGGGAGATGGAGTATTTTCTGGACCTGTGCCGAGGGAAAAGGGAAAATGTTAACGGACCGGCGAGAGCCCTTTCGGTATTGGCGCTTACTTTGGGGGAGAAAGTATAATATGAAAAAGGTACTTGTGACTGTCTGCGGCAGGGCGGGCAGCAAGGGATTTCGAAACAAAAACCTTAAGATATTCCTGGGAAAGCCCTTGGTTTACTACACCCTGGCCTCTGCCTTTGATTTTAAGGACAGGGCCAAGGACACTGCCACCGACATAGTCCTGAACACCGACAGCGGCAGTCTCAGGGAAATAGTCGCCGAGAAATACCCGGAGGTAATTCCCATAGACAGGCCTCGGGAACTTTGCGGAGACACCGTACCGAAAATGGCGGTGTTTCAGCAGAGCCTGGAATATATGGAGAAAAAAACCGGGGAGAGGTATGACTACCTGATTGATCTGGACATCACCAGTCCTTTGAGGCAGATAGACGACGTGCTGGGGGCCTATGAGTTAAAACTCTCGAGGCCAGATGCGGGGCTGGTGTTCACCGGCTGTCCAAGCCGCAGAAATCCATATTTCAATATGGCTATGGAGCAAGGGGACAGGGTGGTCAAGGTTATAGAGAGCCCTTTCACCGCAAGACAGCAGGCCCCTCGGATCTATGACATAAACGCCTCGATTTACGTTTTCAACGCCGAATTTCTCAGGACAAACACCACCGGAATCCTCTGGGACACAAAGTGCCTTCTGTACAAAATGAAGGACACCCGGGTGCTGGACATAGACAGCGAGGAAGACTTTGATATGATGCGGCTCATAGGCGGATACCTGTTCGAGAACGAGGAGGGTTTCGGTAAGGTCCGCAGACTGATAAGGTAATATTCCCCGCAAAGCGGATTTGGGGAGTATTTTTCCAAAAGTAGTTCCGGAAAGGACTCAAAGGCCTTTGACGGAAACTTTTTCGCTTATTTATGCTTTTGAAAAATTAAAAATTTTTCTTGTCCCGGCGGAATGATATCTCCTCTCAGGGGGCACCGGGAAAGGGAATTTACACAAATATTTACTAAAAAGGTATATAATATTTACAAAATTAGAGATTGCTAACCCGGTAAATATTTAGCAAAACGCCGAAAAATAATACAAAAATAAAACAAATGGACCAATTACCCGGGATTTATGCTATAATAAATATGTAAAAGTTATGAAAACACAGTGGCGAGGGAAGTTATGTTCAAGACAGGTGACCTTATTTTTTACTCCTCAACGGGAGTCTGCAAGGTGGTGGCCGTAGGGCCGCCGGATATAAAGGGGATGTCCCGGAATGTGGATTATTACACCCTGGAACCTTTGTCGGAGAGCCACCGCGAGATGATTTACGTGCCGGTAAACAGCAAGGCTTTTATGAGGCAGGTGTTGTCCCGCCGGGAGGTAATGGATTTTATCGAGCAGGTCAAGGGAATCAAGCCGGTGTACCCCCGGGGTAGGAACCCAAAGGCGATACGGGATTTTTACTCAGGGCTGATAAACAGCTGCAAAAGCGAGAACCTTCTGCAGGTGATCGTGAGTCTCACGGTCAAAAAGAGGGAAAACCGGAGCCTCAACAAGCAGCTCAACCGGACTCAGGCCTCCTTTTTAAGGCGGGCTCAGGAGATAATTTTCGGGGAGTTCTCGCTGGTTCTTGACAAGACCCAGGAGGAGGTCCGGGATATGATAGAGAGCAATATAGCTCGGCGGGCATACTAAACCTTCCTTAATTTTTCTTTGCAGAATACGGCGCGGGTTAAACCGCGCCGTTTCTG
>CAZYZR010000082.1:0-5377 GCA_964651945.1 uncultured Oscillospiraceae bacterium
TAAAATGCATATTTCCAACCCAAAAAGGCAATTTAAAATATGCAATCTGACACCAAAAAGTTGCCTTAATAATTATATCACATTTGTATCAAAAAGTCTGATATCTGTTACATAAATTACATAAAACACATAGGAGGCTACTTTGGAGGCAGTATATAGCGGGTCACTTACAAGGGAACATTTTATGCTTTACGAGATGAAAATAACCGCAGGTCTGCTTTTAAGCGGGATTTCAAGGCGGGAGGCAGCGGAGAAAATAAAGAAAAACAACCTTTATCAATATCCTACTGAGAAAGAGCTAAGCAGAGTAACTAAAGCTTGTTTTAATAGAATAGACGCACTGGATTCGGGTGATCTATTGAAAGTTTTGACAACGGGGCCTGTGGATGACGCTAAGCAGGTAAATCTTTATGCTCTTATGAGGTACAACGCCGTAGTTGGAGATTTTATGTACCTGGTGATAGGGGAAAAGTACCGCACCCTGGACTATTCCTTTTCCAGGGGGGATCTGGACCTTTTTTTCTATAATCTTTCCCTTGATAACCCGAAAGTGGCTTCCTGGACTGAGAAGACTATCCAAAAAATGGAACAGATCATAACGAAAATCCTTGCGGAGTGTTCATATATTGACAGCATAAAGTCCGTAAAGCTTAATATCGTGACGCCTTTTCCTCTTCTGAAAAACGTGATGGAGGAGAGAAACGACATAAGAGCCCTGCGGGCTTTCAACTGTTTTTGATGGGGGTATAACGAATTGGAAGGCATAATGACAAGGCTCAGTTCTGTTTACGAAGTGATCTCACAGGAGAATTTTCTTTGCAACAGAGGGCTCTCAAACGAGGTCGGCATTCACATTTTCTGCTATGATCCCAAAGATGAGATTGCAGTTACAGCCGCCTTTGATAAGCTGAAAAATATAGAAGACGCCCCGTACAGGTTACTTGAACAGGACCTTTACGAGATATTTCTTGACATCTGCAGTGAAAACGGAATTATGGATATTCTCCCGGATATGGAAAAGAAGAGGGGGTCGGAATTCATAAAAACACAGCTGGATGGCATTGCCACACCTCAGGCTTTCTGCGAGAAAATGGTTTCCCGGCCTCTGAAATCCGGGCGCGACATCCTCCTCATAACCGGGGTGGGCAAGGTATATCCGTATATGAGGGCGCACACCATCCTCAACACAATACAGAATTATGTGGATGACATCCCCATATTGCTTTTGTACCCGGGGGTATACGACGGAAGGCAGCTCAAACTCTTCGGGAAATTCCCCGCGGAGAACTATTACAGGGCTTTCAATATGATTTGAGATAAATTTGAATGTTTTGATAAAAGGAGAACAAAATGATTTTAAAGGACATTTATCGGAAGGATATCAACCGCGTTATTGACGGGGTCATACAGGTCGAGCGGGACAATGAAGAGACAATAAAGCAAGAGCTTGAGGAGTACGTTGTCACCAGAGAACTTCAGAGACACTTTGACACTTTTGCGGAAAATTACACATATTCACTGGACAGACCTACCAACGACATAGGTGTATGGGTATCAGGCTTTTTCGGAAGCGGCAAATCCCATTTTCTTAAAATCCTCTCCCTCGTCCTTGAAAACAGGATTGTGGCGGGGAAACCTGCAGTGGAATATCTTGAGGACAAATTTGCCGATCAGATGATCTACAGTGAGCTCGTACGCTGTGCCTCTGTCCCCACCGAGACAATACTTTTCAATATAGATGTGGAGGGGTTTGTCAAAAAGGACAGGACTGCGGTCCTCAAGGCTTTCGCAAAAGTATTCTACAATCACTGTGGATATTTGGGTGACAATTTCAACATTGCGAAGCTTGAGCAGACTATCGACAGACTGGGAAAATTTGACCGGTTCAAGGAGGCATTTCTGAGGATAAGCGGAAGCTCCTGGGAATTTGGCCGCAACAAGGCCCTTTTACTTGAAGATTACACAGTAGAGGCACTTATGCAAGGGGTGGGAATGTCCGAAGTTTCCGCCCGCAACTGGTTCAACGGAAACATCGAAAATGAACTTTCGATAAAACAGCTTGTGGCGGATATAAAGGAATACATAGATTCAAAAGGACCGAAGTTCAGGCTTGTTTTCCTTGTGGACGAGATCGGGCAGTACATAGGCAGCGACGGTGAGCTTATGCTTAACCTCCAGTCGATAGCCGAGGAGCTGGGCAACACCTGCAGTGGCAGGGTGTGGCTTATTGTGGACAGCCAGGAGGCAATTGACAAGGTCACTACTCTGGAAGGCGATGACTTTTCTAAAATACAGGCCCGTTTTCCCACGAGACTCAGTCTCACATCTTCCTCGGCAGATGAGGTAATTAAAAAGCGCATTCTGCAAAAGACGCCATATGCTTTTGATTATCTCAAGAGAAAGTTTGAGCGGAACAGTGCGGTTCTAGCTAACCTTTTCACCCTGACCAATTCCACCCGGGACCTCAAAGGCTATGCGGGGCCGGAGGATATGGCGGAGACATACCCATTTGTCCCTTACCAGTTCCGCCTTGTTCAGAATATTCTCTATCAGATAAGGATCCACGGCAACTCCGGACGGCATATGTCCGGGGGAGAGAGGTCAATGCTCTCGGGATTTAAGGAAGCAGCTCAGATTATACAGAATAAGGATGACAACGCTCTGGTACCTCTGTGGAGCTTTTACGACACTCTCAATACTTTTCTTGAGGGCCGGATCACAAGAGTCATCAACAGGTGTGCGGATGCAGCCTGGAATCACGATGTTATCGAACCTTATGATGTTTCTGTTTTAAAACTTCTCTACCTTATGAGGTATGTGGGGGATAATATCCCTCCCAATGTGGACAACTTAACCGTTCTTATGATTGACGACATAAGGGCGGACAAGGTTGCGATGCGAAAGCAGGTACAGGAATCCCTTGACAGGCTCGTGTCTCAGAACTATGTGTCCCGCAGCGGTGAAAATTATTTCTTCCTTACAGATGAGGAACAGCGGATTGAGAGGGATATCCGTGACACCTTGGTGGACAGCGGCCGGGTAGTGGGAAAGATTTCCAATATAATCTTCCTTCAGATATATCCCCGGAAAAAATACAGATACGGGGCGAACGACATTCCCTTTGACAAAATAGTGGACGATACGCCCGTAGGCCAGCTCACCGATTCAATAAGGCTGCACTTTCTCACCCTGGCGTCCCAGGAGTACGACGATTCTGACGAGTCTCTTAAACTTAAGTCGGATGTAAACCACGAGATTACCGTCCGCCTCTCCGATAGATATCCTTATTTCGAGAGGATGGAGATGTCCGAAAAGATAAAAAAGTATGCGAACTCCAAAAATCTTCTGAATCTTCCGGAGACATCAAGGGCCATAATTCAAAGAAAACAGGAGATGGGCAGGGAGTACGAGCGGGAAGGAGAGCAGTATTTGAAGTCCGCAATCTCAGAGGGTACTTTCTTTGTGTGCGGAGATATAGTGGAAAACAGCAAAACCGACCCCGCGGACAAGATAGACGACGCCTTTGAAAGACTGATAACCAGCGTCTACACCAAGATGCGCTATATAACCCGTTCCTATGATAGTGACGGAGACATTGACGCAATACTGCATAGGCCGGTACAGAAGACCCTGCTGGCCGGGGAGGGGTACGACAACCCCGATGCGGTGGACGAAGTGCTGGATTATTTAACTCTCAAGCAGGGGAAAAATATACCCGTCTCAATGTCTGATATTCAGAAAGCTTTCTCCCGGGTCCCCTACGGCTGGAGGGAAATTGACATAGCCGGTGTGGTCGCCACGCTTATGTGGCTGAGGAGGATAACCATAAAGGTCAACGGCTCCGAGATTGAGGCAGGCGACAGGAATATTACCGACTATCTCAGGAACAAGAACTATATCGAAAAGACTCAGATCTCCCTGAAAAAGGCAATTCCCCCTGAAAAGCTTAGCCGGGCCCGAGAATTTCTCAAGGAGTATTTTGACAGAAGTGAGGCATTGAATGTTCCCATAGACGGGGATGATGTGGTGGACTATATCATCAAAAAGTTCACAGATATAAGGGACAGGCTTGAAAACATCCAAAGGGAATATTACTACACAAACAAATATCCCGGCAGGGAAGTTGTGAACAGGGGAATAGGATACTTTGACGAAGTCCTGAATGCCAGGAGAGACGACATTGCTCTTGTGGACAAAATGCTGGAACTTGAGACGGAGCTTTTGGATTTCAGAGACGATATGCTGGACGTGGACGGATTTTTCAAAACTCAGAAAAATGTTTTTGACGACGCATATGCACTTGTCAGAAAAACCGAGAACGAAAAGGTCAGCATCTCCGAATCGAACCCGGAGCTCTCCGGCACTCTCGACAAGATAGAAGAAATACTGAAGAATGACCATCCGTACCGACTTATCCCTGACCTTCCGGATCTTTCCGATAAAGCCCGCAAAGCTTATGATCAACTCCTTATAACCAAAAAGAAGGAAGTATCCGATAAGGTAGTGTCTGCAATGAAAGACATTCACACTCAGGCTGACAATGTAAGGCAGAAGGAACTGATAAGAAGAGCTGATACAGCACTTGAAAATCTGAGAGAATTTGCCAATAATTCAGATAACATTTCCCGCATTAATAATACCGTTCTGACTGTGGAGAGCACTCGTGTCAAATATATGAATCTGATTGCCGAACCAATCCACGACAATCCCCCCGGCACTCCCACCGGAACTCAAGGCGGAAAACCTCCTGTTAAAGACTATGAAATTTTAAACAGAACAGAACTGTTCCCCATGGAAGTGCTGCACAATGAAGAAGAGGTCGACAAATATCTGGGCAGAATTAAAGCAGATTTGCTGAAAAGGCTTGAGGATAAAAAATCTGTGCACATCATTTAACCGCATATAACCGAAAAAAGCGAGTACAAAAATGAACAAGACATACATAAAGAATTTTGCGGTACAGGCCAGAAAGGACCTTATCGTAGCGGTAAAGCAGAAGGCCTTTGAATACGGAATAACCGAAAATGGGACAAGTGAAAAAATACCCATTGAAATAAACGGATATGTCCTGTCAAAGGACGAAAAGTCCGAGAGGGCATATTTGCTCACCAGGATAGAGAGAAAAGGCTTTGACCGGGTGTGTGAGGAGGCTGCATATACCTGGTTCAACCGCTTTGTGGCACTCAGGTTTATGGAGGTAAACGGATATCTTCCTTTTAAAGTGAGGGTGTTCACCGATATATACAACAGGTTTAAGCCCGATATATTGAGGCAGGCACTGACGGTGGATATACCCGGGCTTGACAGGGAAAAGGTTGAGATTCTGATGGAAAAGCACCGGGACGAAAAGCTTTTCAGGTATCTCATAATAAGCCGG
>CAZYZR010000083.1:0-5322 GCA_964651945.1 uncultured Oscillospiraceae bacterium
GCTTACAGGATGTGCGCGGAAGGGGAGATAACCGACGGCAAGACTCTGGCGGCCTTCCTGAGGGCAAAGGAAAAACTGGGGCTGTGATGCCGGGCGAGAAGATTCTCATTGCCCGCAAAAACGGCACCTGACAAGCTTATCGGACAAAACCGTTCCGGCAGCTCAAAGCCTCAGTACTTGTAAAAAGCGGCACCTTTTTCATAACGGAGTATAAGTGCAACAAAAAGCGGCACCTGTCCGCCAAAGCGATATGCTATATAGCATTGTAAAGCATTAAGTTTCAATATCCGAATAAAACTGTTCCCGTCTGCAAACGGAAAATCCTTTTTTTCTGCAGCCTGCGGAGGGTATTCCCCGGCTTTGCAGAACCGGGGTTTTCGGACTTTGGCTTTTCCAAACGGCGACTCCGCTGCCCGGGAGTAATATTGACATGGAACATAATTGTGATATACTTTTAATTACATAAAAACCGGGAAAACCGGGCGACAAGGAGTGTTTTATATGGCCGAGTGCGACCACGACTGCGACTCCTGCGGGCTGGACTGCCCTTCAAGGCAGAGCGGAGGCATAGCCAAGGAAAAGCCCCATGAGATGAGCAGTATAAAGAGAGTAATAGGCGTTGTCAGCGGAAAAGGCGGAGTGGGCAAGAGCCTTGTGACCAGCATGCTTGCGGTCAGCGCCAGGAGGCTGGGGTACGAGACGGCCATCCTGGATGCGGATATAACCGGGCCTTCAATAGGGAGAGCTTTCGGGATAAAGGAAAAGGCCAGGGGGAACGAACTCGGGATCCTCCCCATAGTCAGCAATACGGGGATAAAGCTTATGAGCGTCAACTTCCTCCTCCCCGACGAAACCGACCCGGTGGTGTGGCGCGGATCGATAGTCTCCAACGCCGTAAAGCAGTTCTGGACCGATGTCATCTGGGGAGACGTGGACTTTATGTTCATAGATATGCCCCCGGGGACAGGGGATGTGCCCCTGACTGTGTTTCAGTCAATTCCCGTGGACGGGATAATAATAGTGGCCTCTCCCCAGGAGCTGGTGTCAATGATAGTGGAAAAGGCTCTGAAAATGGCCAATCTTATGAACATACCCATAATAGGGATAGTGGAAAATATGAGCTACGTAGACTGCCCTAACTGCGGGGAGAGAATATACCCCTTCGGCGAAGGGAAGACCCGGGAAGTGGCTGAAAAATACGGCCTCCCTCTCCTGGCCAGGATGCCCATCGATCCCCGGCTGGCAAAGGACTGCGACAGCGGAGTCATAGAGCTGTTCGAAGGGGACTGGCTCGACGAAGCATTGGAGGCAGTGGAAAAAGGCCGGAGCGAATAACCCTTGGGATTTTACCTCACCTCACAGACCCGAAATTTCTTTATTGCACAACATAAGCCGGCCTTGTCCGATCAGGACAAGGCCGGCTTTCTGGCTGCCGGTACATTTTCCCCCATTATCTCAAGTTACGGTTATCTGCCCAAAAGGAATATATATCTGCCCGGCACCCTTTTTCCTCCCCTGCCTCTGTACTGCTTTATTTAAATTAAAGTCCGGCAATCCTGGCCTGCCACTGTCTTAACCGGCTATAAAAATATCCCATTGAACCTTTGGGCCTCTCTGCGTTTGGCTGCAGGTTTTTCGATAAATTGTCCGGGAAAATCTTTTTAATACTCCGGCGTCAACGGGAATGCTGAGAAAAAATAAAAATATAAAAATACCGTTATTTTAAAATATTCGTTCTTTTGCCGGAATCAATTCCGAAAGCTGCCGAGAGCGGACAAAAACACGGGGCAGGCTTTGCCTGTCCCATTTGTATTTGAATAATTGCGAAATAAATCTTCAATACAGAAGTAAATTCCCGTCCCCGCCCGCACTCCGGAGCAAAATATCCCGGATTATTGCCGCGTGGTCGCTGCCCGCATTTGTGGCCCCCCGCCAGTCGTAATTCACCCTGACGGGTGTGAATTTATCCTTTTTCAGGTACAGAAAATCGTATCTCTTCCTTTTGCCTCCCCTGATAAGGAAGGAAAACGGCGGGGTCTTTGGGGACACAAGGACATAGCTGTCCTCAAGGCCTTGTTTTCCCGCCGCCGAGAGAAATGTGGCGGCTCCTCTGCCCCCGTCCCCGTTGTCGAAAAACTTCATATCCGCCGGATCCCTCCGGTCGGTCTCGGGCTCGTTAATATCCATACCCAATATGTCGGGAGAAAATTCTTCCAGGATTTCAGCCATGGCGAAAAACTGCACGGACTTCGCCTTCCTGTACCCCGCCCCGGTCACGGAGTGGAAAGAGCACACCCTGAAATCCTCCCCTTCACCGGTGACATCCGCCATTATTACCCTGTCGGGAAAAAGTGCCCTGCCGGGGGAAAAGGAATTTTTTATCCTGTATTTCCCCATAGTTAACACCGCGGTGCCCAGACTTCTCTCCGGCCCGTCGTATTTTCCCGGCGGTCTGTGGGCCAGGGAGAAGGCGAAATCCGCTCCAGGGAAAAATGTTCGCAGCGATGCCAAGGTCGCGGGTTTTACCTCCTGCAGAAGTATAATGCAGTCCTCCCCGGCATTTTCCCCAAGGTACTCCGCCTTCCCGGCTGTTTTGCCAAAACAGGAAATGTTCCAGTCAATTGTCCTCATTGTTTTCCCCCTTCCGGGCGGGGCGGCATAAGAATATCCGACAGCCGGGCAAAATCCCCAAGGGTCAGGGTCTCAGCCCTGCAGGCCGGGTCAAGCCCCAGGGACAAGAGGGCCTTCTTCATGTCCTCTTTTTCTATTCCCAGGGGCAAAAGGGCATTGGGCAGTGTCTTCCTTCGCTGCCCGAAGGCGGCTTTTATAAGGCGGAACATATTTCCCTCGTCTTTCGGATAGACCGGCTTTTTTTCTCTTATGGCAAGGTTTATCACGGAGCTGTCTACCCCGGGCCTTGGATAAAAGGAGGAGGATGGCACCCCAAAACAAAATTTCGGAACCGAGTAGTAGGACACGGCCAAGCTCACTGCCCCGCACTGCCTTGTGCCGGGAGGGGCGCAGAGTCTCTCCGCCGCCTCTTTTTGCACCATCACGGTGATGCTCTCCCGGCGGTAATCCTCACTCAGCAGTTTCATCACTACAGGACTTGTTATGTTGTAGGGCAGGTTCGCCCGGACTTTCACTTTATCAGCCCCGAATTCCCTCCCGCACAGGGAGGGCAGGTCCGTATCCAGCACATCCCCGAAGACCACACTCACATTGTCATATCCGGCCAGGGTCTTTTCCAGTATGGGCTGCAGGGTCCTGTCCACTTCCAGGGTGACAACTTTTTTTGCCCTTTGGGCCAGTGCCCGGGTCAAAGTTCCTATTCCCGCACCTATTTCAAGGACACAGGATTTTTCGTCCACACCTGCCCGCAGTGCAATGCGGGGGCAGACAGAGGGGTCGGCGATAAAATTCTGCCCCAGTTTCCTGTGGAAAGAAAACCCGTATTCCCCCGCCAGTTTCTTTATAAAGGATATGTCCGCAAGCTCACTCATTGGGTGTGAATTTTGTAAAGGGATAGGGGTAGATGTCAGCAAAGGGGAGTATAAAGTACTTCCCGGATACGGATCCGTTTATTATGGGGGTGTCGGGGCGGCAGAATTCGCTCATAACCTGCCTGCAGGCCCCGCAGCTCATGCTGTCCGATGGCTCCTGCCCCGCAAGAACTGCCATTGCCACAAACTCGGTGCAGCCCTCCGACACCATCTTGAATATGGCAGTCCTCTCCGCACAGACAGTCAGACCGTAGGAGGCGTTCTCTATGTTGCAGCCGGAGTATATCTTCCCGTCAGCGCCCAGCACCGCGGCCCCCACGCTGAAGTGGGAGTAGGGCACATAGGCATTGCCCTTTGCCCGAATCGCCCGGTCGATGAGCTGCTTTACCGTGTTTTCGTCTATCGGTCTTGCGGTTATTTTTTCGTCCATTTCTTTTCCTCCGCGAATTTTGATTTTTTATATAATATCAGATCCGGGGATTATTTACAACCTTGCCGAAAATGCCCATTTCTTATTGATTATTCCCCGATTTTATTTTACAATATTGGAGAGGAAGTGAAAAGTATGAGACAGAACAAGATAAATTACTACCTGGACATAGCCGAGGCGGTCTCCGCCAGGGGAACATGTCTTAGGCGAAACTACGGCGCCATAATAGTGAAGAACGACGAGATAATCTCCACCGGCTACGTGGGAGCCCCCAGGGGAAGGCGGAACTGCTGCGACATCGGCAGATGCATGAGGGAAGAGCTTAAAATACCCAGGGGAGAGAGGTACGAAGTCTGCCGCTCCGTCCACGCCGAGGCAAACGCCATTATTTCCGCCTCCAGGGACGAGATGATAGGCTCCACCATGTACCTGTGCGGCAAGGAGGTCTCCACCGGGGAGTACATAAAAAACGCCAGCAGCTGCTCTATGTGCAAGAGAATGATAATCAACGCAGGGATAAAGACGGTGATAATCAGGGACTCAAAGACTGAGTACAGGACCATCGACGTACAGAGCGAATGGGTCAACAACGACGAGAGCCTGGAGGGTATATTCAACTACTGACCGCTCAGCCGCTTTTCGAAATCCGACCTGCGGATACGAACCCCTGTCAAAACAAGGACACCCAAAAGGTGTCCTTTTTATATGTTTATTCCCGCCTGTGCGGATTATCCGGAAAATTCTGACTATCCCTGAATTTCCGCACACTGCACCCCATAGTCAAACCGGGTCAGTGGCACACCGGCTGTTGCCCCATGCGCAAAATCTGCCGGGGAATTTATAAAGCAGAACCGCTGACGTCAAAATCCTGGGTCCTTTTCTCAGTAGGATGCGAAGGTCCTTCCGCAGTGCCCGCAGACAAAGACCCTCTTTTTCCCGAAAAACCAGTAGGCGCACTTCCAGGAGTGGCGCCTGCCCAGTAAAAGGTGTACAAAGAACATCCAGCTGTCCCAGAAGACAAACACAAGGATGCCTATGGACCACTTAATTACAACCCAGATGAGATAGAGATACCCCCATAAAATCCACCAGAAAAACCCGTGATGAGGCCTGTCGTCCTTTACCACCACCACATCGGTACTGCCGCAGTAAGGGCATTTTGCCATATTAATTACCTCCCGGTGCGATCCCAGAGACCGCAAAATTTTCCAAAAGCGAGCGAAGCCTCACTCAGCCTCTATTTTAACAGTCACATTTTCCGCGCCCAGTACCTCCTCCAGTCCCCGGGGGTCTTCGATCCTGCCCAGTTGGGTGTAACTGTATGTAGTGGGCCGTCCCTCGTAAAAAATCACAATGCAGCTGTCCCCGTACAGCATTATATCCCCCTCC
>CAZYZR010000084.1:0-2943 GCA_964651945.1 uncultured Oscillospiraceae bacterium
TCGAAATCTCCCGCGCCGACTGGGACAGCTTTGAGACCTCCTGGGATTTTAAGCGACATCCGTTGGTGTGATTGATAAAAATATATACAAAACGATCTGAGAAGGAGAAAAAATGGGAAGGCTTATAGAGGACAAATACAAGGAGTGGGAGGCCCGGCGGCGGGAGAGATTTTCAAAGCTCAAGGCCAACGAGGAAGAGTTAAACAGGATATTCATAGATATATACGGTTTAAACGGGGAGCTGTCTCCCGATGTTGAGGACAGGTATGTCTCCGTGAGGCTTGCTGAAAAGCAGAGGGAGGTAAAGAGCCTTATCTCCTATGCCGTGGGCTGTATGTTCGGCCGCTACTCCGTGGACTGCGAGGGACTGTGCTACGCAGGCGGGGAATGGGACGAGGACAAGTACAAGACCATAAAGCCCGACCCTGACAACATCATACCCGTGTGCGATGAGGACTTCTATTTTGAGGACGATATCACTGCCAGGTTTGTGAACTTTGTGAGCCGGGTGTACGGATCCGATACTTTGGAGGAAAACCTCCGCTTTGTGTCCTCCGCCCTGGGGGGCAACGGCACCCCACGCGAAATAATAAGGGGATATTTCCTGAACGATTTTTATCCCGACCACCTGAAAATATACCAGAAGAGGCCCATATACTGGATGTTTTCCTCCGGAAAGAAAAACGGCTTCAAGGCCGTGATATATATGCACAGATATAAGCCGGACCTGCTGGCCAGAATGAGGACCGGATATGTACACCCGCAGCAGGAAAGATACCGCAACCAGATACGGGTCCTGGAAAAGAACCTGTCCTCCGGGTCACTGTCCTCCTCGGAAAGCGTTAGGACCACAAAGCAACTGGCGAAATTCAGGGATCAGGACCTGGAAGTGCAGAAATTTGAGGAACAGCTCCACCATCTGGCCGACAGTATGATAGATATCGACCTGGACGACGGAGTGAAAGTCAACTACGCAAAATTTGGGAATTTGCTGGAAAAGATAAGATAAATTCTGAGGTTTAAAATGGCAAAGGACGTTAATACAAAGCTTGCGGAGCTCTTTGCGGCACCTAAAAGTGAATATTACACCCGCAGGGTTGTGTTCTGGATGGACAGGGACGGAGAATTTGCATCCCTTTTTGACGAAATTGAGATTGAAGGGGTGAAAAAGATTGCAATGGAGCCGGAAAACGGCTTTTATTGCAAAAAAGTCATCCTCCACGACTTTCCCGACAGCGATTTTTTGGTGTATAACCCTCTCCCGGAACCCGAGGGAGTAGACGACCCGTTGACCGGTCTGGAACTCTGCAGCGAAATTTTCAGGGCAGACGCCATATCCATAATTATGGAGGAGGCGGGGATAGAATCCGTCGCCCTGAGGCCATGGGTGAAACAGTACAAAAAGTTTTTCGGCAGCAAGGACAGGGTGGCAAAGTTCAGGGAGATATCCAAAGGTATTTCCGATCCTGATAAATTTATGCTGAATATCCACACCGTCCTCCGGGGTGCAAAGAAGCCGGGGGAGGGGCCGCTTATCTGGGCAATCCTGTCCTCAGGACTGAACCGGGATGAAAACAAGGCAATTTCCGAAATAAAGAAATTCGGGAATGCGGATGAGCTCTGGAAAATGATAAAGAAGTACACCGGCTACGAAAACTCAGGCGGGGATGACCTCACTGAATTGAGTGCCCATATACTGATTTCCGCTCTTTCCCATTGTATGAACCGCGAGAAACTCATTCCCCTGAACAAATATATATCCGACAGGCGCCGGGAGGCCTGCTATTCCCTGGCGGTGCAGTGGGAAAAAGAAGGGGGAGAGACTTACAGAGAGATCGCCGGGGCAGTTGAAAAGAGATGCGATCTTCCGGAAGTTTTCCGTGCAACAGAGGTGCAGTACCTTCTTCCCGGGCAGTTTTTCCCCTGCATTGACCGGTGCATCATAGAGTACTACCTCAAAAAAGTGGCGGATGATGTGGTGAAGCCCGACGAAATTCTGCCTGCAGTGGAAAAGAGAAAATCCCTGGCGTTTTACAAAGATTTTGAAAATTACTATCTGGGCCTTACCCGGCTGGGGAATATGCGGAAATTCAAGCTGGAAAACGGGCTGGGGTTCCACAAGCCCGACGCCAAGCGGCTTTGGAAAGCCTATTGCACCGACTACTACAGGATGGACACCTATTACAGGGAATTTGAGACAGCCCTGGGCAGAGATCGGGTGGACCCGGGGGAACTTTCCGAGCTTTTCAAATCAGCGGGGGAATATGCGGAGGGACTGTACAAAAACTGGTTTATGCGGGATCTCTGTGACCGGTGGACAACCCAGATAAAGGACACCCTGGCCAAAGACTGGACAAAGCTCGGCCTTGACAGGCAGGATACTTTTTACGGGGACTATGTGGGCCCCAAGACAGAGTCCGGCGGGAAGGTATTTGTGATAGTTTCCGACGCTTTGAGGTATGAGGTCCGGATGCAGCTTAAAGGGGAGCTTGAAAAGCTCCCCGGAAGTCATGTAAGTATTTCCCGGGTGCAGTCCGTATTCCCGTCGGTTACCCGTTTCGGCATGGCCGCCTTGTTGCCTCATTTGGATCTTACCGTCAATGATGATCTGAAAGTCTTCTGCGACAACCGGCCCACGGACGACCTTAAAAGCAGGGAGAAAATTCTAAAAAGCAGAAAGAGAAACAGCCTCGCCATAGCTTACTCAAGCCTTATAAAAATGAAGGCGGAAGAGAGGAGAGAGCTTACAAAGGGAGCCTCCGCAGTGTATATTTACCACGATACAATAGACGCAGTGGGAGACAAGCAGAATACGGAGTCCGGGGTCTTTGAGGCCTGCCAGACCGCCGTAAATGAAATTACCGGCCTTGTCAAGATAATATTGAACAGCATGAACGGCACCAACGTATTGATAACCTCCGACCACGGCTTTATATACACCGC
>CAZYZR010000084.1:3043-5318 GCA_964651945.1 uncultured Oscillospiraceae bacterium
GACAAGGTGACCCGGGCAAATTACGAGGTGTATATGGTCTCGCCGGAGGGGAACCCGGTCAGCGACATAAAGACAATTGTCGCAGACAACCCCGATCCACGTGAAAACAGCAGGGTAATGAAAATCGGACTGACTCTCAGGGGAGAAAAATACGACAAGACCCGGGATTACCGCCTGCTTGTGGTGGACAAGGACACAGGGGACATTGCGGACAGCTTTGATTTTAAAATTGACGTGGCCTTTACCGATGATTTTGACTTCTGATGGAATGGTGAAGTAATATGACAGATTTTGACAGGAAAGTGCTGGAAAATTTCCCGGGGAAAGCCGTGAGAAAAGACCTGACAGCCCTTATGAAAAAGGGGGTAAATATACCCACCTATGTTCTGGAGTATCTCCTGGCAATGTACTGCGCCACCGACGATCCGGAGGTTATTGACCGGGGGATAGAGAGGATAAAGAGAATCCTCAGCGAAAATTACGTCCGCTCCGAGCAGAGCGAATATGTGAAGTCAAAAATAAGGGAAAACGGCCGATACACCATAATAGACAAGGTCACCGTGGCTTTGGATGAAAAAGCGGACAAATATGTGGTGAGGTTTACAAATCTGAGGATTGACCCCTTTGAAATCAGTCCTGAAATGGTGACCCGCAACGAAAAGCTCCTGATAGGCGGAATATGGTGTATTATCAAGCTGGACTATGTGGGAGTTGAAAAAGATGATGACGACTCCGTCCGGGATACGTACCAAGTTACGGTAAAAAAGAAGTCCAAAAGGAGATCTTCAAAATACGATTCACCTTTTGAGATCTCCTCCCTTAAACCCATACAGATGCCATCCCTGGACCTTGGGGAATTTATCCGGGCGAGGAAGAATTTCACCAAGGACGAGTGGATTACTCTTATTCTGCGCTCCGCCGGGTATGAGCCGGACAACCTGACCGAAAAAGAAAAATTCCACTATCTTTTGAGGTTTGTACCCTTTATCCAGAAAAATTACAACCTTGTGGAGCTGGGCCCCAGAGGCACGGGAAAATCCCACGTCTACAGTGAACTGTCCCCGTATTCCATCCTTATGAGCAGCGGCACCACTACGGCCTCAAATATGTTTTACAATATGAACTCCCGCAGAGTAGGTCTTGTGGGCAACTGGGACTGTGTCGCCTTTGACGAAGTGGCGGGGATTACCCACGCCAACGATGATTTTATACAGATAATGAAAAATTACATGGCGAACGGGAGTTTTGCCAGGGGCACGGTATCGGTTTCCGCTGACGCCTCAATTTGCTTTGAGGGGAATACATTCAGGAGCGTATCGGAAATGCTGCGTACCACAAACCTTTTTGAGCCTTTCCCGGACACTTTCAACAACGATTCGGCATTTTTTGACAGAATCCACGCGTATCTCCCGGGCTGGGAGACTCCGAAACTGCGCTCTGAGCTGTTCACATCCTCCTATGGGCTTATAACCGACTGCTTTTCCGAATTCTGCCATGAGATGAGAAAATACGACTTCACGAACTCTTTCAGCAGGTATTTCGAGCTGAACGGAAGTTTCAATACCCGCGACACCATTGCGGTGGGAAGGACATTTTCCGGTCTTGCAAAATTACTTTATCCCGACGAGAATATGACAAAAGAGGAGACGAGGGAACTCCTCTGGTACGCAATTGAGTGCCGCAGGCGCGTAAAGGATCAGCTGAGGAAGATGACACCCAGCGAGTTCAGCGACGTGGACCTGGGATATATAGACAGGGAAACGGGCGAGGAGACAATTGTATATCTGCCGGAAGTTTCAGGGGGATCTCTGGTATTCGAAGGATTCGAGACCCCGGGTTATGTGTATGCGGTGGGCAAATCCACTTCCGGGACACTTTCAGTGTACAGGCTTGAAAACAAGCTTATGGAGGGGAACGGCGTCCTGAGCTTTAAAAATGTGGAAGGTCTCTCCAATTCCCCCAAGAGTGTAAGGGACAGCCTTACCGCTGCTTTCAACTACTTTGAGCGGCACGCCGCCAATCTTGTGGCAACTCCTTTCAATCACTATGATTACAGCCTCTATTTCAACGATCTTCAGGGCAGGGGAGTCAGCGACGAAATTTCCGTGGCAGAAGTCGTGGGCCTGTTTTCAGCCCTCGCAGGCAGAGCGGTCCTCCCGTCGACTGTCATATGCGGCAGGGTGGTTATGTCCGGGACAATGATGCCGATAACCGCAGAACTTGAGGATATTTTCGTGACAGTCTCCAATGCGGGTGCGGACAGAATTATGCTCCC
>CAZYZR010000085.1:0-5266 GCA_964651945.1 uncultured Oscillospiraceae bacterium
TTTTATCCCCCTGCGTGTTTCCGAGGACAGTGAACATTTATTACTTTTTGTATTATTTTATTATAATATTACAAATCGGTAGCTGTCTCAGTGGAAAATCCGGCGGCCGCGGTTGTCGTTTTTCTCATCATTTTCCGCTCCAAACTTCCCGGAAAGGAAATGCAGATGAAAGTTTTGTCAATAACTATCTTTAATATTTTAATAAAATATTACACTTTAAGGGTGAGTCAGTCGAAAATCCGGCAGTCAGTCCAGGGGGTCAGGTGGTATTTTTCCTCTATCTGCCGGCAAAGCTTTGTAAAATCCCGCTCCTGCTGCCGGGTCATATTTCTCTTCGGCAGCACCATCCACACAAAGCCCCTCAGCCCTTTTTCGTCACTCTTTTTCATTATGAAGATAAACAGGTGGCGGGTTATCTTTATGTGGTCCACCAGGCTGTAATCGAAATACCTCCTCTGCTCGTTGGTCAGATACTCCCCCCTGTCCCGGTAGAAAAAGGCGATGCCTTTTTCCGGGGTGAAGAAGGTGTGGTCCTTCCGGGCTGTGAGGAGGTGGGTGACCGCCAGCTTGAAATTGTGGTCAATTCCGTAAAAGTAGTTGTAGGCAAAGTTTAAAAAGAACAGCACCTCAAAGCCTATCACGAAATAAATCGCCTCGAAAGCTATGTTGTCTCTGAAAACGAAAACCGCCAGGGCGCACAGAGCCAACACCCCGCTCTCCCGCAGAAAAGAGACCTTTGCGCTCTTTTTGGCGTAGGGGATGTCCGCGGCCTCCTCCAGTATTTCACAGCAGATAAAATCGTCCTGGGTGATGTCAAGTTCCACCCGTATGGGAAATTCCATAGCACTCCACGGCTTAAAGCCGGACAGGGTCAAAACCCCACAAAACTAAAACATATACAAAAAACTTTTCGGATAACTCCAAGGGGTCCCCGCCCTTATCTTGTCGGGGGCAGAAATTTATCCGAAGTTTCGGATATTGCCCCTGGGGTTTCTCCGCTTCTTGAAGTATCGGCATAGCTCCGGCGGGATAAAATAATCTTTGCGATTGCGATATTTTTTTAAATTTTTCTCAGAGTGTCCCGCGTTTTCCGCTGTCAAGTTAAAATATTATTTGCAGATACTTTTCTGAGACTTTTTCAAAGTGTCGAAGCATTGCACCCGCAATTTTCCCCGACTCTCAAAGTTTTTGAACATTGCCCCGGTGTGAATTTAGGATTTTTTCTGCAACCTCTGAGTGCCGGCATTGCCCCGGTGAGGTAAAACAATTTTAGCGGAGGTCCGGAATGTCCTTTCAATCTCAATCACAGGGAAGGATCACAAAAATATTCCCGTCGACCGCTTTACCGCATTATTACCCAAGCAGGATAAAATAATATTTGCGGAGTTTTTTAAAAAATTCTGCCGGAGTGTCCCGCATTTTCCGCTGTCAAATTAAAAAACATTTGCGAAGTTTAAGAACGCCCTTCCGGTCTCTGCCCCGGCAGTTCCGGTGTTTCCGGGTGTAATCCGGGGGATTTAAAAAAATCTCTCCCGCCTGACTCTCTCCTCACAGCGGCACTGTGTCCCGGATTGCTGCCCCGAAAATAAATTCCAAAATCTTTTCGTTGCTGCTTACCGCCACTTTCCGAAGCACTGCCTTGACGGAAAATTGACAATGAAAACAAAAAAGTTTTTCCGCCACCCCGTCCGAGGGCCGCTTTGACGACAACTCCGCAAATCTTCCCGGGATTTTTTCCCTTCCCTCACCGGGTTTTAAAAACCGAGTACCGAGAAAAATTCCGAAAATTTTTGCCTCTGCGGGAATTTTTCTCTTCGACTGTCCCCGGGGGGAGGACATGTTCTGAATCTTTTCCAAAAAGCCGCTGCCGCATTTTCCAGGTCGCCAAATGGCTTTTTAAAAAATACCCCGCCCCCGCCGGAAAATTTATAGGCAGTTTTCCCACACCCGGCACCCTGGGGCGGAAAACCCGGGGTTATTTCTATTTCACAGGTTATACTTCTGAAACCGAGGGAACCGGAAGAAAAATATTTTGACCCTTTTATGTTCTATGTGGAACTTTCAGGGGGACAGTTGAAAATTTTACACGTCAAGGTCAGTCACGTATCTGGCGTTTTTCTCGATAAATTCCCTTCTGGGGCCCACTTTGTCCCCCATAAGAATGGTGAAAGTCTCGTCCGCCCTGGCGGCGTCCTCCATCTCCACCTTTATCATCACCCTGTTTTCCGGGTTTAAGGTGGTCTCCCAGAGCTGCTCCGGGTTCATCTCCCCAAGGCCCTTGTACCTCTGTATCTTGTACCCGGATTTCCATTCCCCGGTGATCCGGGCCAGCTCCTCCTCGTCGTAGGCGTATTTTGTCCGGGACCCCTTTGATACTTTGTAAAGCGGGGGCATGGCTATGTAGACGTAACCGTTTTCGATAAGCGGCCTCATAAAGCGGAAGAAAAACGTCAGCATAAGGGTGCGTATGTGCTGCCCGTCCACGTCGGCATCCGCCATAATCACCACCTTGTGGTAGCGCAGCTTGGACAGGTCCAGCTCCTCTCCCAGACCGCAGCCCAGTGCGGTGACCACGGGGGTGAGTTTCTCGTTGCCGTAGACCTTGTCAAGCCTCGCTTTTTCCACGTTAATCATCTTTCCCCACAGGGGCAGTATGGCCTGATACCTCCTGTCCCTGCCGTTTTTGGCGCTGCCCCCTGCGGAGTCCCCCTCAACTATGTAAAGCTCGCACTCCGCCGGGTCCTTGCTGGAGCAGTCCGCCAGTTTTCCCGGCATCCTGGCGCTCTCAAGGGCGGATTTTCTCCTGACCAGCTCCCTGGCCTTCTTTGCGGCCTCCCTGGCCCTCCGGGCACTCATGGCCTTTTCGTATATGGCCTTTGCGGTGCCCGGGTTCTCCTCAAGAAAGTCCCTCAGTTTGTCGTAGACCAGGTTTTCCACCAGGCCCCTTATCTCGGTGTTTCCCAGTTTTGCCTTGGTCTGCCCCTCGAACTGGGCTTCCATCACTTTTACTGAGATCACCGCGGTGAGGCCCTCCCTGACGTCGTCCCCGCTGAGGTTTCCGTCTTTTTCCTTTATATACCCCTTCCGGCGGCCGAAGTCGTTGAACACCCTCGTCAGGGCGTTTTTGAAGCCCTGCTCGTGAGTGCCCCCGTCGGTGGTGTTTATATTGTTGGCAAAGGATATTATCAGGCTGTTGTAGCCGTCGTTGTACTGCAGGGCCACCTCGGCCTCGCTGTTTTCGGTGACGGTCTTTAAGTGGATGACCGGGTGGAGGACGGTCATATCCCTCTTTGTGTGGATGTAGTCCACAAAGCTTCTGAGCCCGCCCTCGTACCTCATGCTCTCGAATACCGGGTTTTCCCGGTCCCTGGTGTCGGACAGGGTTATCTTTACCCCTGCGTTGAGAAAAGCCTGCTCCCTGAGACGGTTTAAAAGTGTCTCGTACTCGTACTCACAAGTCTCGAATATCTCCGGGTCCCGGCTGAATTCCACCACGGTGCCGTGCCTGTCGCTGTCCCCGACTCTCACCAAGTCCGAGGCGGCAAGGCCCCTTTTAAACTCCTGCCTGTACTCCCCTCCGTCGGTGTAAACCGTGACTTTCAGCCACTGGCTCAAGGCATTGACCACAGAGGCCCCCACCCCGTGAAGGCCACCGGATACTTTGTATCCGCTGTTTTCACCGCCGAATTTTCCCCCCGCGTGAAGGACGGTGAATACCACCGTCAATGCGGGTATTCCAAGTTTCGGCTGTATTCCCACCGGGATCCCCCTTCCGTTGTCAGACACCCTTATCACATTCCCGGGGAGTATTTCCACTTCTATTTCGTCGCAGTAACCCGCCAGTGCCTCGTCTATTGAGTTGTCCACTACCTCGTATACCAGGTGGTGAAGCCCCCTTGGTCCGGTGGAGCCTATGTACATCCCCGGCCTCTTTCTGACCGCTTCCAGCCCCTCCAGGACCTGTATCTGCTCACCGCCGTAGCTGTGTTCGACTTTGCTCTCGATATTTTCCATCAGTTAAAACCCTTTCGCCGCCCTGCCGGGCAAAAATAAATACAGGCAGGCATAAACCCGCAAAATTTCAAAGGCTGAGATCTCCCCCGCCCTATATAAAGTTAATTCTCTTTTTCAGAGCCCGGGGGGACAGGGTGGCCAGGATCACGTCCCCCTTGTCGGTGAGGACAAAACTCTTGGGTATGCCCTCCCCCCGGACGCTCACCTTTCCCTCTCTCCGGGCCCTGTTGAGAAAATCTTTCGTAAATTTATTTACGGTGGTGTTGTCCAGGTCGAATATCCCCGCAATTTCCTCGCTGTTTATCAATACAAAAGGGGAGATCTCGGTGTACATCAGTATATTTTTCCCTCCCTGATTTGAAATTTTTCGGCCTTTGACAATCCTATCCTCTCCGGCCGGCAGCTGGTTATAAAACACTGCCTCCCGGATATGTTGTTCAGAAGGTAGTCCTGCCTCCTGTAGTCCAGCTCGCTGAGTACGTCGTCCAGGAGTATCGCGGGACAGACCCCGGAGGCCTCCTCCATAATGTCGCACTCCGCCAGCTTCATAGCCACCACCGCGCTCCTCTGCTGCCCCTGGGAGGCGTAGTGTCTGGCGGACCTTCCGTTTATCCTTATTTCCAGGTCCTCCCTGTGGGGACCCGACATAGTTAAGCCCGTTGACAGATCCCTTTCCCTGCCGGACAGCAAAATGTTTAAAAAATGCAGGGGCTGCGTGGATGTGGGATTATAAGAAAAACTTATCTCTTCCCTGCCCCCGGAGATATTTTTATAGTACTCCCTGCCGTTTTCGGACAAAAGGCGGGCAAATTTTTCCCTGTAGGTGCATATCAGGCTGCCGTACCGGGCCATCATCCCGTCGTAGGTGTCCAGGACTCTGGTTACCTCCTCCCCGCTCTTCCCTCTTGCGCCGCTCACAAAAGCATTTCTCTGGGAGAGGAGCTTGTTGTACTTCCTGTAGGCGTCTATGAACCTGGGGTAAAGCTGGCACAGGCAGGCGTCCATAAATTTTCTCCTGACCCGGGGACCGCCGCTGACAATCTCCAGGTGCCGGGGGGTGAATATCACCCCGTAGAATCTCCCTATTATCTCCGTGGGGGAAACAAACCGCCGGGACCGCCCCAGCTTCGCCTGCCTCGACAAAAACCTCTGGTCCCTGAGGCTGCATACTATTTTTATTTTCTCCCGGCCCCCGGATACTTCCCGTCCGCCCTCGCTGCCGGCACAGTCCCGCGGCCCCGCATCCGGGTTG
>CAZYZR010000086.1:0-3943 GCA_964651945.1 uncultured Oscillospiraceae bacterium
TTTCTCGGAATGGGGGTGGACAGTATTATCTGTGTGTTTGTCTTCCCCATCCTCTGGAATTTAGTTATCAGGTTTTCCAGATCCGCAATTTCGGACACATCGGCTTTTACAAGATAGCTGTACTCCCCGGTGACGTGATGGCACTCCACCACCAGCGGCTCGTTGTTAACAAGGTTCAGGAGTTTTTCGGTGTCCTGAGGCTGTACGGCCACGTTGATTATGGCGTGTATATCCCTGCCGAGTTTCCTTGGATTTACAATTGCGGTATACCCCTGTATTATCCCGTCCTTTTCCAGCCTCTTTATCCTCTCGCTGACGGCAGGAGCCGTAAGGGAAATGGTCTGGGTTATTTCTTTCACGGTCACACGGCCGTTTTTCTGCAGAATTTCAAGAATTTTTCTGTCAATAGCGTCCATAGCGCCTTACCTCACTTTACAAGCCCCGACCTTTACAGGGCGATATCAAGGTAAAATTATATACACATTGGATTTGTTTGTAAAGCATAAATTTTATTTTTGTGCAAAGTTACATTTTTAATGCTTAATTTACCATATACCTTGTAAAATGATATAAAACTCTCTTGTCTACTTTACCTTTTACGGCAATTCCCCGATCGGTGTAATCGACGGTGTAGGCCTGGCCGTACTCTTTTATGATGTTTACGAGGCCTGACTGGTCGTAGGGGAGAAGCACGTTGATAAGTGCCGTCCTCTCCCGGAGTTTTTCGCATATCCGGCGAAGGAGCCCGGAGAGCCCCTGCCCCGTCACTGCGCTGACTTTTATCGCGTTCCGGGGAACAAAGGATGCGGCGGGCAGGTCCCGCTTGTTGTAGACTGTGAGTATTTTGTCGGAACTCACCCCTATATCCATAAGAGTCCGCCTCCCGGTTTCCAGCTGCTCTGCCGCCCCCGGGCTGGAGATATCCGCCACATTGAGGCATATATCGGCGTATTTTGCCCGCCGGAGGGTGGATCTGAAAGCATCCACCAGCTGATGGGGCAGCCTTGACACAAACCCCACTGTGTCAGTCAGCACAGCCTGTTGTCCGTCCGGCAGCCGCAGTTTTCTTGCTGTGGGGTCCAGGGTGGCAAACAGCATGTCCTGCCGGGGTATTTCACTTCCGGTCAGAGCGTTCATAAGGCTTGACTTTCCCACGTTTGTGTACCCGGTGAGGGCGATGACGGGAACCCCGTTTTTCCTCCTCGCAGTGGCGGCGGACTGCCTCCTCTTTTCGGTCTTTTCCAGCTTCCGCTTTATGTAGTCAATCCTGGAGAGTATGTGCCTCCTCTCCTGCTCGGACATGCTCTCCCCCGCACCCCTGCGGGCCCCGGAAGAGCCTCCTCCTCCGCCTCCCTGTCTTGAGAGCACCTCGCCGCTCCCCGCAATTCTGGGGAGCTGATAGCGCAATGTGGCCAGCTCGGTCTGAAGTTTGCCCTCCCGGGTCACGGCTCTTTCGGCAAAAATCCTGAGGATCAGATCGGTCCTGTCCAGAATTTCAAACCCGAGATAGTCTGTGATGTTTCTCACAAGGCTGCCGGAAAGCTCGCAGTCAAAAAAGCAGATATCGGCGCCGGTACTTTTTGCCATTACCTTTATGTCTTCCAGCTTTCCCTGCCCTATAAAGTATTTTGAGTCAGGCCTGTCCCTTTTCTGGGTCACCGTCCCCGCCCGGGAAAAGCCCGCAGCCCTGCAAAGCTCCCCAAGTTCCGAGAGGGAGTAATCCATATCGTATTGTCCCAGATCCACTGCGGCAAGGATTGCTTTCCTGTCCATAGGTCACCTTTTCGAAAATTCACATATATTTCCACATATATGTGATATAATATATGATATAATATAAACAATATAAATGAGGAGTTGATTTAATGAATTGTCCCAGATGCGGGCGTCCCGTCAGTGACGGAGCGAATTTTTGCGGCGGATGCGGGCTGCCAAGGTCAGAATTTGAAAAATACGCACGGGAGCAGCACCGGATGCAGACACCGCCTGTGCCGCCCCGGCAGGAAATACCACCGGTAAACCCACAAGACCTGGACAGGAATGCCCGGGCTACAGGGCGGGATACCGGAATTTCCGCCCCTGATTATAGCACAGAACCATTGCAGGATACAACTGCACGGCAGCCCTCCCGGGACAGCCGGACGAATGATACGACCCGGAGTGTACCCGAGGCCGGCGGGAGCAATGCGGACCTCTCCGGGTATACCCGGGGACAGTCCTCTTACAGCTACAATGCCCCGCCTCACCCGATGTACACCCCTGCAGGCGGCACTTACACTCCGCCCCCGGCGACATTTACAAGGCCGGACACCTCAGAGGCGCTGAGCACTGCCGACTATATCCTTATGATGCTGATCATGAGCATACCCATTGTGGGTATAGCTTATTTGATCTACACCGCCTTCAGTTCCAAAAGCAATGCCAACAAGCGCTCTTTTGCCAGGGCCGTGCTCATTATGGACCTGTTCACCTTTGTTATAGCTTTGGTGTTTATCCTGGGCTTTGCTTTGGCCGGGGGGATATAAAGACCCCTGGATGTGGTTATCGCCCCGGTGTTTATTCCGGGCTTTGTTCGGGCCAGATGGCATAGGCAAAAAGCAGGGCTTTTTGGCTTGAATGTCCTATAAAATGAAGTTGACGCCTCTTGTGAGGCGTCTTTTTTCAAATATTGCCGGGACAGAAAAGATTTGAAACGATGAAATATATATGATATAATGTTACTGCTTGCAATTTAATATCACAGACAGGTGTAAATATGAAAAAAATCGGGCTGATAGGGGGGCTGAGCTGGCAGTCCTCGGTGGATTACTACAGGATCATAAACGAGGAATCCAACCGCCGACTGGGGGGAAACAGGACTGTGGAGTCCATCATGTATTCCACCGATCTTCACACAAAGCTTATGCATGTGGAAAGAGGGGAACTGGACCTCCTGGCCCGGGAGTTTATAGAAATCACAAAAGGCCTTCGGGCAGCAGGGGCAGATGTGGCACTTCTCTGTACAAACACCATGCACATCGTCTACGACAAAATACGGCGGGCGGTGGACATACCCATGATACACATAGTGGATGCCACCCGGAGGGAGATTAAAAAGCAGGGGATGGACAAGGTAGCTCTCCTCGGCACCACATTCACCATGACCCAGCCGTTCATAATTGACAAACTGAAAAACCAGTACGGAATAACCTCCCTGGTCCCGGACAAGAGCGACATGGCAGAGATAATGAGGGTGATAGAGGAGGAGCTCACCTTTGACATACTGAAAGATTCCTCCAGACGGGAATTTGTCAGGATTATTAAGGACCTGGAGAAAAGAGGAGCACAAGGGGTGATTCTGGGCTGCACCGAGATACCAATGCTTATAAAGCAGAAGGACAGCCCCATACCCGTGTTTGACACCACTGCCCTCCACGCACTGGCTGCAGTGGACTTTGCCCTGGATGGGGAAACTCTTCCCTTTGAGGGATAAAAAGAGAGGTTTAAAATATGGACATAAAATACGTATCCCGGGAGGAAGTTTTCGAAAGGCTCTCGATGGAAAAGTGCATAGATCTTATGAGGGATCTGTTTTCAGCCATCTCACGGGGGAAGGCCAAAAACAAACTGAGGTCAGTACTCCCGGTTGAAGAAGGGAAAATTATGGGCATAATGCCCGCCGTCCTGCCCTACGAGGGCATTGTGGGGGCAAAGCTGATAACCGTATTTCACGACAACTACAAATACGGACTGCCCAGCCACCAGGGGATTGTGGCACTGTTTTCCACAGAGGACGGGAGTCTTGTGGGAGTGTGCGATGGCATGGCGGTGACCGCTGTAAGAACCCGGGCAGTCAGCGCCGTGGCAACCGATCTTCTCGCCCTTGAGAATGCCAGCACCCTATGCCTTATAGGCGGGGGAAAGCAGGCGGAGGCGCACCTTGAGGCAATCAGCCTGGTGAGGG
>CAZYZR010000086.1:4043-5193 GCA_964651945.1 uncultured Oscillospiraceae bacterium
CTCTTCACCGGAGGGTTTACCGGGAGTCTTCTTCCCCTGGTAAAGTTTTTGACCGAATCTGGGGTGCAGGTGGACCTTATGCTCTTTGAGCAGCCGGACGAGGGAGAATTTGATGTCAGCGGGGCAAACATAATTTACAACAACACCCCCCGCAAGGAGATAAACTACTGGGTCAGGATGGCAAAACTTGCTCTCACGCCTGGAATACTCCTGGGATTTATCAAGACCAGGATATCCCGCGGCGACCGGGATTACTATCTGAAATTTTCCCGCCTTGTGAGCGCAAGACAGGTGGAAATAAATGTCTCCCGGTACACGCGGATGTGTGATCTCTCCCGGTATGACTGCGTTGTTTCCTGGGAAGAAGGGACGATGAACTGCTTCCTCGCAAACAAAGTCATAGCAAGGAGAAAAGTAGGGTATATCCACCCTGACTACGAAAAGGCGGCTTTCTGCGCCAGGATAGACAAAAGAAACCTGGAAAAGCTTGACGCCGTGGTTCTGGTGTCAAAAGCCACGAAGGATTCCTTTGACAGGGCAATGCCTTCCCTCAGCGGCAGATCCCGCACAGTCTATAACCTTATGGACGTGGAGGAGATAAGGAGGAAAAGCCTTCTTCCCGAGCCGGTGTGGGATAAGGGCCCTTTTGACATAGTTACCGTGGCCAGGATAGAAAACGTCTCCAAGGCCCTTGACAGAGCCCGGAGGATTGTCAAAAGGCTTGACGGCGACGGGCTGGATTTCCGCTGGTATATAGTGGGAGACGGGCCCGACAGGGGGGCGCTGGAGGAAGAGATAAAAAATCTCGGCATATCCGGCAGAATGATACTCCTGGGAAGAAAGGACAATCCCTATCCCTACATAAAGAATTCCCGGCTGTTTGTGCTGCAGTCAGTATACGAGGGGAAGAGCATAGCTGTGGACGAAGCTCTGGTGCTGGGAGTGCCGGCACTTGTGACGGATTACGCCTCCGCCACGGAGCAGGTCAGGGACGGGGTAAACGGGATTATCTGCGGAAACGACGAGGACAGCATTTACCGCGCCCTGAAAGACCTTATTGAAAACCCTGAAACACTCTCAGCTTTGAGGGAGGGCGCCGCAGGGGCAGACGTATCCCGCTTTTCCGACATCACCCCGTTTATGAGGGTGG
>CAZYZR010000087.1:0-5102 GCA_964651945.1 uncultured Oscillospiraceae bacterium
GGTCCCGGATGTAAAGCTCGGTCCAGCGGAGAAATGCCGCAAGGTCGTTGTCGTGGCTTGCAGCCCAGTCCTTTGCCATTGCGATAAACAGACGAATATTCTCCCTTTTTTCCCGCCCTCGGGGAGAAAATGCAAGTTTCTGGTAGTACCCGGTTCTCTCGCAGACGTAATCTATAAGCTTGTCCGCAGAGTACACTCCGGAAGCGTACTTTATATCTCCAAGGATTTTCAGCATTTCACAGGCTTTGGGGTTTTTCGAGGACGTGAGGGCAGCGTAGAGGTTTTGCCCCGGTTTTGATAGCCTCTCAGACAGAATCTCATCCAGGGTAAAGCCGAACATATCTCCGAACATGCTGGCAGTGAGAGGAACTTCCTGCAGAGGGTTTGACACAACTCTCAGCAGGTTCAGTATCTGCTCCACCTCCGGCTTATTTACAAGGGGCTCATTGTCCCTGACCACCGTCTTGTAGCCGAGTTTTTCTATCTCCTGTCTGAAAGCCGGGAATTTTGTGGATGCCCTCATCAGGACGCAGAAATCCCCGGGGACAACTGCCCTTTCCTTCCCGTTGTCATTTATCCTGTATCCGCTTTTTACCATACTGTCAATGATATCTGCTACACCTCGCCGCTCCCGGGTGTCGAAAATCTTTATCTGCACCCCGGCGCGGTTTTCCTTTTGCTTCAAAGTGACAAGCTTCTCCGTATCGCCGTAGCTAACTCCTCCCACATGAGGGCTCATAAGTCGGGTAAAAAGGAAATTAACCCCATCCACCACGGGCCGGTCACTGCGGAAATTGTGTGACAGGAAAATCGTCTGTCCGTTTTCACCTGAGATGCCCTGCTCCCTCTTTTCGAGGAATATCTCGGGGCTGGCTTTGCGGAAGCTGTATATGCTCTGCTTTACATCTCCCACCACGTAGAGATTCCGGTTGCCGGGCTGTGAGATCATGGAAAAAATCGCATCCTGGACAAAACTGGTGTCCTGAAATTCGTCCTCCATTATATAGAGGTATTTTTCCCTCAGTTCCAAGCTCAGAGCTGTGGGTGTGCCGTCCTCACGCTGCAGAAGTGACAGGGCGAAATGCTCAAAATCGGAAAACTCAAAGGACTTTCTCTCCCTCTTCAGCCGATCCAATATCTCCTGGTACTTGAAAAATACCCTGTAAAGTGCAATGACATATTTTGCGGTCCTGTCCACATCCTGTGAAAACTTATCCCGGTCCAGGTATGAGGCAAGTTCGCTTATTCTGTCCGCATTTTTAGCGATCTCAGCTCTTATGTCTTTTGCATTTTCGCTGAGTTCAGTGGCCTTTTTGACCTTTCCGAGGGGTGGGACACCGTCCCGGGCAAGAATTTTCAGACTGGCCGAATCCTTTGCAGTGCAGAATTCATTAAGCTGCTGAGTCCATCTGTCAATCTCTGCGGCTCCGCAGTTGTACTCATCAAAATCCCGGCTTTCCAAGAGACAGAGTATCCTGCCGGAAAGCCTTTTGAGATACCTGCAAAGCCTGGCAATACAATCCCACAGCTGCCGTGCCCGGGGACTTTCCCGGAGGCGGGTATCCTGGCAATATTCCTCCATATGCTTAAGTGCGGCCTGTTTCGGGTGGGGAAGGGCGGAATAAAACGTGTCCATCCCCCTGAGAAAAGTTCTCATATCCTTGTCAGAGCTGCTCTTGCCGTAAAATGACACAAGCTGAGTAAAATCTTCATCCGAATAGCCGTACGCCATGGCAGCGGAGATCGAAGCATCGTGGAGCTGGTTTGCCCCGGGATCGTCGCAAATTGTAAAATCATAGGGCAAACCAAGCCGCCGGAAATTTTCTCTGCAGAGTTTTACGCAAAAGGAGTGTATTGTGCAGATATCCGCCTTCTGCAGGGCCGATCTCTGGGTCCTGAGATATATATTTTTGGGGTTCCGCTTTATTTTTTCGTTAATTCCCCTCTCTATTCTGTGCTTGAACTCCCGGGCGGAGGCTCTGGAAAACGTGACTATCAGGAGCCTGTCCGCCGGCACAGGGTTGTTCCCATCGCAGATTATGTCGACTGCTCTCTGGGTGAGAACCGCGGTTTTTCCGCTGCCTGCCCGGGCACTGACCACTGTCATCTTGCCCCTGGCGTCAATTGCACTTTGTTGGCTGCTGGTCCACGAAGGCATTACTTTTCCTCCTTCCGTCTGTCAAAATCATTTTTCTCCATCTGTCTGTACCTGGTCCTGTTCTGGCAAACACCCGAGAAGAGACAATATTCACAGGGTAGGTTGCCTCCGGACAGCTCCAATGGCAGGTCATCAAACTTGCCCCGGAAAATGTTCCTGGCCATTTCCTTTATTTTTTCCCGGGACCACCGGGTTATCCTGTCAAATTTTTCCTCTGAGACAGTGACGCTTCCCTCTTCGTCTTTCTTTTTTACTGCATAGTTCTCTTTATAGACACCGAATCTGCCTCTGTCCTCTCTGTCAAATGCAGTTGCTATCTCCCGGTCCCTAAGCGCCATTCCCTTTGCAGGATAAAGATTCTCCGATTCGTCCTTGTCAAAGCGGAACCGCCGATCCGCACTCTGGTAAACCACAGCCCCGGGCTTTAGCGGCCTGTCAGGACTTTCAAATGCCCCGCTCTTCCTTGCGGCTTCCATATAGAGGAGCATTTGGGAGGACAGGCCATTATATATATCGTCAAGCTTGAACTCCTGTTTCCCAGACTTGTAGTCGATTATCCTGAGATAATCCCGCCGCTTTCCCTTGTAGATATCCACGCGGTCACAAGTTCCCTGGACCGTTATTTTTTTCTCTTCGTCAAGGTCTATTATCAGCGGAGTTAATCCCCCCTTTCCGAACTTCTGCTCATAGGCCACAGGTCTAAATAGGCTTGCCTGCTGCTCGGATTGAATGTGTTTCATAAACCGCCTGGCGTTTTCCCTCATATTTCTGTGCCGGGCTGCAAAAGAAGGATCCTCCCGGACCCGGGGGGGATATGTGGAGGATATATACCTGTCAACCCGCCGGTCCACTTCATGCCGGATTTCCTCCCAGGAAGTGGTGCCGTAATTTGCCCCGTAGCGTGACAGCACCTGCCTTGCGACGTCGTGTATATAGTCCCCGGCAATCCTGCCGGACATCTCGGCTTTCTTCCACCGTGTGACCTTCAGGATATTCTCCATAAAATACATAAAAGCGCATTTGTACCACTTCTCCGCAGCTGTGGGACTTATGACGATATTGTCCCCCACAGTCTTCTCTATAAGCCGGGTATCCTCAACCCGGAACAACCTGTCCCGCGGCAGTACAGTCTCTATGCCCAGGTCCGAAAGAAGATTCAAATAGCTCTGTCTGTTGGATGCGTCGGCTAAAAAAGCGCAGTAATCGGAGAAGAACCGCCCGGTGACCGCGTAGTCCTCAAAGTCCAGATCGTAATTGTCCAAATCCAGCCGTTCCCGCAGCCGGGCCGCATCGGAGGACATATCCTGCTTTTCTCTTCCCAGATTTTCCCGGGAGGAAATGAAAAGGCACTGCCTCGGACTTGTAAGCGCCTTGTAGAAATAAAGCCTCTCAAAGGCCATGAGATTTTCAAAATCATTCCTGAGGGGACAGCCGTTTTCCTTGAGAAGTTGCCTGTCCCGGTCAGATATTAGTCTGTCCTGATTCACAACCCGGGGGAAATAGTCTTCTGAGGCCCCCAGGATCAGGACCGCTTTTACCTCTCCGAGTTTCATCCTCTTGGGATCAGTTACAGTGACACAGTCCTGGGTCCGGGGGGCAAAACCTATCCGAGTGCTTTCAACCCGCAATGTGAAAAGCTGCCTTGCCTCACCCCGGGTCATTGTCTCCTTCCCCGCAACAGAGTACAGGCTGTCGAGGCAGTCCACTGCAGTCTCCCACTGTCTGACAAGCAATTCCTGCTGCAGGGGGTCGGCCATATCGGACCGAACTTTCATTGCTTTGTCTTCCCCTCCGAAGACTGTCACCAGGCTGTAACAGTCCCTGAGTATATCCTCCAGAGGTCGCTCTCCATTTCCGATATACGGCTCAGTCAGCCCTATAAACTTTTCCCTTATGCCGTTGAGGGTTTCCAGCGTACTCCGGCTGTCAGCTCTGGGCCTCTCGTCAAGTCCCTCTGGTGGGAGGACGAAAGGGGAGACCATGGACGGGTGGTACTCCCGCCATGTGTAGAGGTAATTCTCCAGTAGGTCTGTTTCGTCTTGAGTGAAAGAAGTGAGACCTGTCTTCATTATCGCAATTACAATATCGGGATCGGGACCGATGTCCATTATGTCCAGCACTCCCTTGAAAAGAGCCACCGGCCGGCAGGAGGAGATTATCCTCTTCTGATCTATAAAATAAGGTATTTCCCGGCGGGTAAAAGAATTCTGTATAAGCTCCTCATATCCGTCCAGCTGCGGACATACAACGGCTATGTCGTTGTAAGAAAGCCCTTCCCTCACAAGTTTTGACACAAGGGCTGTGGAATAGTACACCTCCCGCCGTGCCGAAGGAAACCTGTTAATATACCGGCCCTTCCCCGTCACCTTTGTCTCTTCGTTCAGCACCAGATATCTGTCTACGGCATTCAAAGCGGGGGAAAGGAATCTGGGCCTTTTGCTCAAAACCACCGGAAGGGAAATTTTCACTCCCTGCTTTCTGGCAATTTTTTCCAGCCGTGAGACAGTCCGTTGCACATAGGAAAATATCCCGGTTCCCCGGGTGTCGTCATTGAGCTTGTCACAGACAAGCGCTATGGTCACATCCGGGCTCTCCCGAAGGAATTTCCCTATGACAGCCAGCTGCCCGGCGGAAAAGCTCTCGAATCCGTCTATGAATATGTGAGTGTCCCGGGTATAGGAACGGGGTAGTATTGCAGCCAGGGAATTTAATATATCCTCGCTGTCTCTCCCGTAAGTCCGGGGAATACCGCAGTATTCGGAGTAAATAAGGGCCAGCTCTTTGAGCTTTTCGCTCCGGCCAGGCTTTTCACTTAGGATTTTTAACAAAGGGGCATCCAGGCCGCTCCTTCTGAATTCATCGAAAAGAGACGTCAAACTGAAACTCAGGGACAAATCCCCCGGTTTCGGCTTGTAAAGTTTCAGCACATTTTTCAAATTGTTGC
>CAZYZR010000088.1:0-1766 GCA_964651945.1 uncultured Oscillospiraceae bacterium
CCTTCCTTAATTTTTCTTTGCAGAATACGGCGCGGGTTAAACCGCGCCGTTTCTGTGCCTTTTTGTATATCCCAAAAACAGGTTTCGGGGAATATACGGACTCCGGCAATATATCGGATCTGGTTTTTCTTCCGACAGCGTAGATTTCAGGGGACATATAAAGCCGCAGGTCAATAAAAAGCCGGCTTTTTTTCTTTCTCTGTTTTAGATTTTTCGCTTATCAAAAGCCGGGTTTGCAAAATCGCCTGTTTCCCTTTATCTCCGTTTTATACAGGCGAAGGGGCGGATGTCCCCGGAGTCTTAGCATTTTCCCTTGACCTTTTCCCTTGATGGGAAAATTCCTCTATGCCGACATTTTGCGATTATCCCGGAATTCTCTCATCAAACCCGGATTGTCACGGGCAGTTTTTCCCGACGGCAAAATTCCCCCTTTTCCGGGGATTAAATTATTGCCGAATTTCGGACAAAATGATCCGGGCAAAGCAGGGTCACAATTTTTCTTTTTGAGGAAAATCCTGTCGAATCCGGACTTGTGAATCTGATTTCGGCTTTTCCTTTTGGCTTTGGCACAAGGTCCCTTTTCGGGCTCCGCTTGAAAAAATAAATATTTGTGGTATCATATTTTTATAAGGAGCGGGGTCCTGACGGGGATCAGCCTTTCGGGGTGAAAAAATCTGAGCCGTCGCCGGCTTTGTGCTTTTGGGTCCCGCATCGGAAATACAAGGAGAGACAGATATGGTCAACAAGACATTGGTTAACAAACTGACAGAGCTTTTGCGCTCCGACGGGGTGAGCGCACTTATGGTGGCCCCCGGGGCCGATATGAAATTTTTGCTGGGTTCCGCCCCCATGCTCTGCGAGAGATTCCAGGCCCTTGTGGTGAAGGACGACGGGGGAATTTTCTACATCTGCAACAACCTGTACTACGACGAGGTCACCGACATTGTGGGGCCCGATGTGCCGGTATACGGCTGGCACGACTCCGAGGACTTCACCCTGGTGGTGAAGAGAGCTTTCAGTGAGCAGGGGCTGATAGGCAAGAAAGTTGCGGTAAACGGCACCGTGAGAGCCTTTAACCTGGTAAGGATATTGAAAAATGTGGACATAACCCCTGAAAACGGCAAGCACTACCTGGAGATGACCAGAATTATAAAGACCCCTGAGGAGATGGATAATCTCAGGAAAGCCTCCGCGGTGGCGGACAAAATTTACGAGGGGTTGCTGAAATTCATAAAGCCGGGTCTGTCCGAGAAAGACGTGAGAAACGAGATAGTCAGGCTGTCCAAGGAGAACGGAGGGGAGTTCTGCTACGGGGGAATAGTTGCGGTAAACGAGCATGCCGCCATGCCCCACTATATGGGGGACTCCGGAGTGATCGGGGAACACGCCGTGATAGTTATGGACTACGGCTGCACCGTGGGAGGAATGAACTCCGACACCACGAGGACCGTGGTGGTCGGGAAGGCCACGGAGAGGGAAAAATACCTCTACAACCTGGTCCTTGAGATGAACCTGGCCGGGGAAGCCGCTGCGGTGAACGGAGCCTACGCCCCGGATGTGGATGCAGCCGCCAGGAAGATAGCGGAGGACGCCGGGCTGGGCAAGTATTTCAACCACCGCCTGGGCCACGGGATAGGCTATGCCGAGCACGAGGAGCCCTATATCCACGGGGACAACCACATTTACCTGGCACCCGGAATGTGCTTTTCCTGCGAGCCCGGCCTTTACATCAAAGGAGAGATAGGCATACGCATTGAAGACCTGGT
>CAZYZR010000088.1:1866-5029 GCA_964651945.1 uncultured Oscillospiraceae bacterium
AATTATAAATATAGATTTATGAAAAAAGTAAAGACGGAGCAAGAGAAAAAACATTAAAACTCTGCTCCGTCCTTTACTTTTGCAACCGCCGCTGATTGATAATTTGCAGAAAAGAGAAACAACTTAGCCGGAAAACCATGAAAACCGGCTATATTCTTGACTCAGATAACAAGAGAAAAATAACGAAAAACTCTTGTTTTGACGATTGCTTATCTGTCAGCAAAAAAATGAGTTCAAAAAAACTGACATTTGCAAATCAATTTTTGATTGCGTTTATATTATAGCACACAAAAAGGCTTTCAGATACCATAAAATCCGGGTTTCTTTCCTGCGATTGCCGGCTGTTGCCTTCATATGCCGGAAAATCAAAGGGGCAGTTCGGTCATCCGAACAGGGAAAATTTTTTCTTCCGGTACTCCCCGCTCTCAAAGGACAACACCCTGTAACCCGTGTTTCCCACTGCTTTTTTTACTTCCTCCCGGTCCAGAGGCCGCTCTGAAATAATCTCGCACTCCCCCTTGCTGTGGGAGGAGGATACCTTCTTCACCTTGAAATTCTCCCTTATCACGTCATTTATGTGGGCCTCGCACATACTGCAGTACATGCCGTCAATTTTTAAAACCGTCCTTATCATTTTAATCGCCTTTCTTTACGGAAATTTTGTCTCTGTCTAAATTATAGGTTAGCTCCGGCTAACTGTCAAGAGGAAAAAAGAAAAATATTGAATAAATTATATTTTCTCATTCGGAATCAGTTGTGTCACAGGAGGGTACAGATACTGCTTTCCGCTTTTTTGAAGCTAGGGCTGTTGATTATATCGGAGTATTTCATTTTTAAGTCCGGTGAGCCTTTTTTACATCAGGGAGCTTTGGGCTCATCACCGTCCTGCTTTAACGCCAAAATTTTAACCTTTTTGTCCCGTGGGCGTTTTCTGCGGGGCTGTCCGACGCCCTGCCGGGGATTTTGCATTTTGCGGGGAGTATAAGAAGCTCCGCCGCTAGTTTTTTCACCACAAGGGCGGTCCTTTTTCATTTTACTGCGGCGGGAAAAACCTTCTCCTCACGGCAGCTGTCATTCCGGGATGTCAATGTCTAAGTATATAAGCGAAACTTATAAATAGCATAAGAAGGGCACCGTTGATTTATTTCCCTCCCTTTCCTATAATTAATACTGAGGTGATATAAATGGAAAGCGCTGCAGACAGAGTTGCCTGTATCGTGAGATCCCGGGGAAAAAAGAGGTTCTGCCTTGCGGTGGACGGGGTGTGCGGCAGCGGGAAGACTACCTTCTGCGAAATGCTGGGGGAAAAGCTGGGGGCAAATGTGGTCCACACAGACAACTTTTACCTTCCCTTTGACAAAAGACGGGAAAACTGGAGGGAAGTATCCGGCGGGAATATGGATTTCGAAAAGCTGAAAACCTGCGTGTTGGAACCTTTTTTGAGGGGTGAGAGTTTTAAGTTTGATAGCTTTGACCACAGAAATCCCGAGCAGTTTGTCAACTACTCTTATCCTGACAGGGACATACTGATTGTGGAAGGGTCCTACAGCCTGTTCCCCTCGGTCTCCGGGTTTTACGACCTGAAAATATATCTGACCTGCAGCGAATCAAAGCAGGCGGAAAGAATCCGCCGGAGGGAGGGGGACAACTTCCCGATTTTTGAGGCTCTGTGGATACCGAAGGAGAAAAAATACAACCTGGAGTACGGCATAGAAAAAGGTGCCGATCTGGTGATAGACACCACCGATATGTTCTGAACTTTACAGAGGCTAAAATTATAAAACTTTACATCGGCAGAGACAGATACCGCCAAAATTTTCCGATCGCTGCAAAGAGGGCAAACGACCGGCCACTGTTTAGAACAATAGATACAGCTGGATGTTCTGACTGGCGAAAAGCCAGAGGCGACAGAGTGTTAGGTGCAAAAGACAGGCAGCACCGATATTTCCGAATGACGGCAAAGGCCGGGAAGAAACTTTTGGATGTGTGGTTTCAGGTTATTCGTTCCCCCATATTGCCGAAATTTATAACGAATATTAAGCAAAACTTATAATCTGTGTCATTGTGACAAAATTTTCCTTGCCAGGTTTGAAAACAAATATTTGCACCCGAAGAAAAATTCCCTTCCGCAGGCCAACGTTTAAATCAATGGTTTGCGGTTCTTACAATGTGCCCCGGGAAAAAGGCCGGGGAGAAAAATTTTATAGAATAAAGAAAGAGAGGAACTTTTTATGAAAACTTTATATATTGACTGCGGGATGGGGGCCGCCGGCGATATGCTGACCGCTGCCCTCCTTGAGATCTGCCCCGACAGGGACAGGACACTGGAGGCGATAAAAAATTTCGGGATACCGGGGGTCTGGTACATCGTAAAGCCCTCCTCAAAGTGCGGAATCACGGGGACAAACGTACAGGTACTGGTAAACGGAGTGGACGAATTCGACTTTATGCAGGGAAAATACCGGGAGGAGAAAGTCGGCCCGGAAGAGCAGCCCCGGGATCACGGCCATCGGCACGGCCACGGACATCACCACAGCGGCCTTGAGGAGATTGAAAATATAGTCAATTCCTTGAATGTCAGTGAAAAAGTCAGGAAAGACGCAATGAATGTCTACGGACTGATAGCCCGGGCGGAGAGCCATGCCCACGGGGTGCCGGTATCCCGGGTGCACTTCCACGAGGTGGGGTCAATGGACGCAGTGGCGGATGTGACTGCCGTATGCTACCTTATGGACCTTATTCACCCTGACAGAGTGGTGGTCTCCCCGGTCCATGTGGGGGCGGGGAAAGTCCGCTGTGCTCACGGGATCCTGCCTGTGCCTGCCCCTGCCACAGCGTATATTTTAAGGGATGTGCCCATATACGGAGGTAGGATAATGGGAGAGCTGTGCACTCCCACGGGGGCGGCCCTCCTGAAGTATTTTGCAGACGAATTCGGGGATATGCCGGTTATGAAGACCAGGGCCATAGGCTACGGAATGGGGAAAAAGGACTTTGAGCGGGCGAACTGCGTCAGGGTGTTCTTGGGGGACTCCGGACCGGACAAGGGGTATGTGTACGAGCTTTCCTGCAATGTGGACGACATGACCGCCGAGGAAATAGCCTTCCGGACAGAGAAAATTTTCCGGGGAGGAGCCCTGGAGGTGTATACCGTCCCCATAGG
>CAZYZR010000089.1:0-4978 GCA_964651945.1 uncultured Oscillospiraceae bacterium
GCCCTGGCCAAGTCCCCTATTGTGCAGGCAGGGGATTTTTGCACAAACAGGTCCCCCGCGGCGCCGTTGGTAAATGCAAATACCACCAAATCCACAGCCTCATCCAAGTTCATAAGAAACCTGGTCATATCGGGATTTGTAACCGTAAGAGGCTTTCCCTGCCTTATCTGCTCGCGGAAAAGAGGTATTACACTGCCTCTGCTGCACATCACATTCCCGTACCTTGTACAGCATATTGTGGTTTTATCCGAATCCACCGTCCTGGATTTTGCCACAATTACTTTCTCCATCATGGCTTTTGAAATTCCCATGGCATTTATAGGGTAGGCAGCTTTATCCGTGGAGAGGCATACCACTTTTTTTACTCCGTGGTTTATGGCGGATGTCAGCACATTTTCAGTGCCTATAACATTTGTCTTTACAGCTTCCATCGGGAAAAATTCGCAGGATGGTACCTGCTTTAAGGCCGCGGCGTGAAAGACGTAGTCAACGCCTCCCATGGCAGAATCCACACTGTTTATATCTCTCACGTCACCTATGTAAAATTTTACCTTTTCGCTCTCTCCAGGATGATTTATCTGCAGCTCGTGTCGCATGTCGTCCTGCTTTTTTTCGTCCCTGGAAAAAATCCTTATCTCGCCGATGTCGCTGGTCAGAAAATGCCTCAGGACCGTGTTCCCGAAACTTCCAGTACCGCCGGTAATAAGCAAAGTTTTGTCTTTAAACACAAAAATCCTCCGGAAAATGGGTTTATCGGAGATATTTTAACATATCCGGGGATGTTTTTAAATACTTTTGTATACTTGTTAAAAAAAATATTACAAATTGCCGCTGCATGGCATTTTCTTTCTCAGGCTGTTTCTTTGACTTTATAGGCCATATGTGGTAGTATAAACTGAGTATTACATATTTAGCGGAGGCAATCTTATGAGTGTTTTAGAAAGATTTTTGAGATATGTGCAGATAGATTCCCCTTCCGACCCAAAGTCCGGGACGACTCCTTCCACAGATATACAGCTCAACGTGGCTAAAGTGTTGGAAAAAGAGCTTAATGAGCTCGGTCTCTCCGGAGTACGGATAAAAGCGGGAACGGTGTATGGCTTCCTCCCCGCCCGGCCGGGCTATGAAAAGAAAACACCTGTGGGATTTATAGCCCACATGGACACAGCTCCGGAATTTAACGGGTACGGTGTAAAACCCCAGGTGCTGGAAAACTATGACGGAAAAGACGTGATTCTGAGGGGAAGCGGCCACGTATTGTCTGTTGATCAGTTTCCCGTGCTTTCTACCCTAAAAGGCCAGACTCTTGTGACGAGTGACGGCACAACTCTGCTGGGAGCCGACGACAAGGCGGGCATCGCGGAAATAATCACTGCCCTTGAAACAGTCATAAACGAAAATATTCCGCATGGGAAAATTGCCGTGGCTTTTACTCCTGATGAGGAAATAGGCCATGGAGTGGATCACTTCGATACAGAAAAATTCGGGGCTCCTCTTGCCTACACCGTGGACGGAGGTCCTTTCAACGAAATAGCCTATGAGAATTTCAATGCGGTACACGCAAAGGTAGTATTCAACGGATATTCCATACACCCTGGTTCCGCAAAAGGAAAGATGAAAAACAGCCAGTATATGGCCCGGGAATTCAACAATCTCCTTCCCCGGTTTGAAAAACCGGAGCATACCGAGGGCTTTGAAGGGTTCTACCATCTCCTTTCCACTGTTGGGAACGTGGAGACTACCACGCTGGAATACATTCTCCGCGACCACGACCGGGATAAAATATCCCGGAAGCAGAAATTTATGGAGACTGCAGCAAAGTTTATAAACGACAAATACGGGGAGGGCAGCTGCGAGCTGACTTTAACCGAACAGTACCGCAATATGAAGGAGAAAATACTCCCCCACTTTGAACTTATCGAGTACGCCCAGGAAGCAATAAGGCAGGCTGGAGGAGAGCCTTTCAGCGAGGCGGTAAGAGGCGGCACTGACGGCGCCACTCTGTGCTATATGGGTCTGCCATGTCCAAACCTGGGCACAGGAGGCATGAACGCGCATGGAAGATATGAGTGTGTGACAAAAGAAAATATGGAAAAATGCGTGGAAGTCATAACGGGAATTATAAAGAAATTTGCTGAATAACCAAGAATTGAAATCTCCCGGCAGATATAAAAAATTGAAAAAGCTTGTCTGGAAAACATTTTGGACTGTTAATGGCATAGAGAATAAAAGGCAATAAAAAATTCCGCCTTGTAAGACTTATACTGGATACAAGCTATATGCTGTGTGAAAGAAAGAATAAATGTTAAGTAAAATGTCCTGTCCAGATTCCTGTGAAATAAAACAGATTTTAAGCTTTTGATAGTTATTAAAACTCCCGGCAGAACCGGGAGTTGAAAATCAGTGGTGAATATTCTTTATACTTTATGAGTAATAAAGTAAAATTACTTTATTCTACGTACTGTGCTATGCTATTTTATGTTTTCCTCTGCCCTCTTTACGGTATTGAGAAGGCCGGCGACATGGTGGGGATAATCCCTCTCGAGTTCCTCGCCCGTCATCTCAAAAGCGGATCCCCTCTGTTTTGTAAGCCTTTTGTCAGAGAGTATCAGGTCTATGTCTGCAGCGCATTTTTCCCGGGCTGCGACTGTATAGCCTTCTGACATCCGGGAAGGGATTTTGAACATGTTCCGGCTGTTTTTCTTTTCGGACTGATATATTTTCCTGAAAATTCTGTAGATATTCAGCATAAAGTAATCGCTGACCTTGGTAGTGAGCTCCTTGTCAGAGGCTTTTCCCAAAAGGTCGTAGATGATGTTAAGGGATGATGAGATTAGTCTCTTGTTCATTGCAGGCAGAACGCTGCCGCGGTAGTGGCTGTCCCGGATCGTCTCGGCCCCTTCAAGATCATCCACGTTTATCACTGCGCCGTTTCTGTCGGGGCTGCGTCCGAGGATGTAGTCGCTGGATACCCCGTAGTAGTCACACAGTTTTATCAGAAAGTCCAGACCGCACTCCCTCACCCCTTTTTCGTAGTGGCTTAGCAGCGCTTGGCTGACCCCCAGATCCCGGGCGGCCTTCTTCTGAGTTATGCCTTTTTCCTTTCTGAGCAGGGTGATTATTCGGCTGAAACTGTTCATGAGGACATCCTTTTAGACTTTAATATTTTACTTTTTGTAAATTATAGTATAAAAAAAACAGGGTGTAAATAGCACTTTTCTGCACTGTATAACAAAATAATTGCAAGGAGAACTTATGGTTGGGTATAAACTCCACCTGATCCGACACGGGATAACCCGGGGAAATCTCAGGGGACTTTATCAGGGAAGCGGAACCGATCTGCCCCTCTGCCCCCGGGGAAAAGAGCAGCTGCTGAGGCTCAAATCCAAATTCACCTATCCTAAAGTGGATAAAATATATGTGAGCCCTCTGAGAAGGGCGTACCAGACCGCCGATATACTATATCCAGATATGGATTATGTTTTTGTAAGTGACCTCAGGGAGTGCAATTTCGGGGAATTTGAGGGGAAGACATTTGATGAGCTGATAAAGACCAACGTGGATTTCCCCCGCTGGTTTGACCCCGGCTCGGGTTTTCAGCCCCCGGGAGGCGAGAGCTCAAAGGATTTTACGGAAAGATGTGTGTCTGCCCTGGACTCTATGTTCACGGATATGATGACAAAAGGCATTCACGAGGCCCGGGCAATAACCCACGGAGGTGTGATACTGACAATGATGGCTGCCGTTGCAATACCCCGGAAAGAGCCCCGGGAGTGGTCCAGTGACAACGGCTGCGGATTTACCCTTTCCGCCACAGTAGGAATGTGGACCAGAGACAAGGTTGCCCGGGCAGATAACATAGTGCCCTACGGGTATGATTTTTCAGAGAGCTCATTCAACAAATTCAGAAAACAGTGAATATTATAAAGGAGAACAAAAACTTGAAAAGCAAACCGGTGGTATATATCGCAGGCTTTGAGTGCTTCCTCCCTGACGGGGAGGAGAGGGCAAAAAAGGCGCTGGAAGAGTGCAGGCTGGCGGGATTTGAGGGAATTTCCCCTGCCCTGGGTGACCCCGAAAACCCGCCCGTTGATTTTTCAAAAGGAAAACAAGAAGCTGCAAAGCAGATTTTCTTTAACAACATAAAGTCAATAGACAGATGCGACCTCGTCATAGCAAATGCCAACAATTTTCGCGGGTGGGAGCCTGACGGAGGCACATGCTTTGAGCTTGGCTACGCCTTTTCCCAGGGGAAAAAACTCTATTGCTTTATGGATGACGTAAGGCCCTGTTATGAAAAATACATAGGCCGGATACACCGCGACGGCCCTTTTTGGCGCGATGACAACGGGGCTTTTTTTGAGAGCGGTCCCTGCAACCTTATGATAAGCGGACCGGCAAAAATAGCAAAAGGCGGATTTGCGGAGGTCCTGAGAGTTGCAGCCAGGGATTTTGGGATCTAAAGGGACGATATTATGTTTATAGATAAAAAAGGAATTGTAAGAAGGCCCAGGGCATACCTTGCCGGACCGGAGATTTTTTTTGTCGATTCGGAAAAAACAGGTGAAAAATATCACCGGCTCTGCGAAAAATACGGAATCGAGGGTTTTTATCCCCCGGATCCGGCTCCTTCGGATGAATTTCCGGAGTATATACAGAAGGACAACTCTCAGCACGAATCGGAGGTCAGGATGTTCACCCACGACTTAAACCACATACTGAGGACTGACATTATCATAGCAAATCTAAACAATTACCGCGGGGATGAACCCGACAGCGGGACTGCCGTGGAATGCGGCATAGCCTGGGGCCTTGGGCACCGATGCTTTGCATATATCGATGATGCGAGACCAATGCAGCAGAGATTTAAAGGTGTGACAAAAACAAATGAAAATGGGGCCCTGACTGACAAGGACGGGGCGAAAATAGAGGATTTCGACATGCCGCTGAACCTGATGTTCTCTGACTTTACAATATT
>CAZYZR010000090.1:0-2851 GCA_964651945.1 uncultured Oscillospiraceae bacterium
ATTTTATCCCTTATATATCCGGATGACACAAAATTACCCGGGCTTTCAGCCTGTAAAGGCACTCTGTCTCTCCTGATGGCAATAATTTCGGGGTCCCAGTCAATTTTTTTGCAGGCCTTTATATATTCCACCGCAAGAATATCGTTGGGGGCTGTAAAATCCACTGAATTGCCGAATTTATCATTAAGTATTCGGAGCCTTGCTGCAGGGTAAAGCTCACCGTCCGCAAGGGCTTTTTTTATTTTTCCATCGAACTCATCAGATAATAGATACCGGGCTGCATTTTTAAGGACTTCCGTGTCGCCGCTCTCGCTTCCAAAGCTTATTGCGTTTACCCCGGCGCTTTTTAAAATCGCAATCCCTGCCCCGGCAAAGCCCTCAGCGCTCAGGGAGCTGTAGGGATAAGGAATTTCAGCCACGAAATCCGCCCCGCAGAAAAGGGCAGCCCTCGCTCTGTCCCATTTTGAAAACATATATGGAATGCCCCTCTGGGATATGCTGCCACCCAGGGCACAGACCACTGTGTCAAAACCCATATCTCTGAGCTTATCGATCTGGCACATATGTCCTGTATGGAAAGGGTTGTATTCAGCAGTAATGCCCGCTGTTTTGGACATAAAAATACCTCAGAATCCTTGAAAAATAATTTTTATTATTATATAATAAAAAGCAAGATTAAACAATCAATAATATTCCGGAGGACAACAATGAAAATTTTGGTTATCAACTGCGGCTCCAGTTCACTTAAATATCAGCTTATTGATATGGACGACGAGAGCGTTATCTGCAAAGGTAACTGCGAGAGAATCGGCATAGACGGATCTTTTATCACTCACAAGGCAAACGGAGGAGAGTGGATGGTAGAGGAGGATTTCCCGACCCACGCCGAGGCATTTGCCAAAGTGGTTGAAATGATGACCACAGGTGAGGGAGCAGTTATCAAGGACAAATCCGAGATTGGCGCCATAGGCCACCGCATAGTGCAGGGTGCTGAAAAGTTCAGCGAACCTTGCCTTGTGGACGATGATGTAATTCAGGCCATTGATGATCTTTCTGTCCTGGCTCCTGCCCACAACAAGGCTCACGCAATAGGACTCAGGAGCGCAAGGGATGTCTTTGGCAAAGATGTCCCCAATGTGGTGGTTTTTGACACGGCTTTCCACGCGACAATGCCGCCTAAGGCATATATGTATGCAGTGCCTTATGAGTTCTACGAGAAATATGCCATTCGCCGCTATGGCTTTCACGGCACCAGTCACAAATACGTATCCCGTACCGCTGCGGAATATCTTGGCAAAAAGCCGGAAGAATTGAAGATGATCACCTGCCATCTGGGCAACGGCGCATCTCTTGCTGCAGTTGACGGAGGAAAAGTCATAGATACATCTATGGGGCTTACTCCTCTCGGCGGTTTTATGATGGGTTCACGCTCAGGAGACCTTGACCCGTCTGTTGTGGGATATATCTCCGAAATTACAGGTATAAAGGGTAACGCCCTTACAGATTACTTCACAAAGAATGGCGGATTCCTCGGAGTATCCGGCATTTCCAGTGATTGCCGCGATATTGAGCGGGCGGCAAAGGAAGGCAATGAGAGGGCCCAGCTGGTTCTTGATATGTACTTCTATCAGCTCCAGAAATTTATCGGAAGTTATGTCGCTGCAATGGGCGGTCTTGACTGCATAGTATTTACAGCCGGCATAGGGGAAAATTCACCTTCGGTCCGCGAGGGAGTATGCGCAGGCCTGGGATATTTCGGAGTTTCCATCGACAAAGAAGCAAACAAGAAACATGGTGAGCCTGTGATTGATATCTCCGGTCCCGATTCAAAAGTCAAGGTCCTCGTCATACAGACCAATGAGGAGCTTATGATAGCCCGTGACACCTTGGCTGTCATATCAAAATAAACTTTTGTCTGGATTAAATAATGCTGATACAAAGCGCGGCCTACCGGCTGCGCTTTATTGTTCAAGGGTAGTTTTTGCATGTTTTAAAAAATTGCTTGATAATTATACTTTGACTGAATTATTGTATTTTTGTATTTTTTTTGATTATTTTTTATTGAGATTTGTTATAAACCGGGAAATTGTCAGAGTACAAAATATTTTTAAAATAAACTGTGGCCCTGATTTTTCGAATTTAATGCAACAAATATACCGATGTTGTCATTAAATATCGGCCGGAATTAAGCTGTTCTTTATTATCGTAACCATAATTTATACATTGTTTCCGGTATTTACTTGAATATATTAAGAATTTAAAATATAATTTAAAGTGGTATTTAATAAAATTAACCACAGGAGGACACTATGAAAATAGTATACAACAACTACAGGGATATGGACAGAGGAAACTGCAGTACGGTAATAATCGGCAAGGATGCCTCTGTAACCGGGAATGTAATTATGGGACACAACGAGGACGACGACAATTGTGTTGTTCAGACCCATATAGTTCCTGCCGGAAGATATGGCAAAGACGATTTTATTACTTTTGAAGACGGCAGTGCGGTTATACCACAGGTGCCGAGGACTTACGGCTATTACTGGTCAGAAGTCCGTTGTGAAGGCGGGATTTCCTTTGCGGACTGCTTTGTCAATGAAAAAGGGGTAGCCATTGTCAGCAACTCCTGCCGCCCAAGCAAAGATCCGCAGGACAAAGAAGGAGACAACAAAGATGTGGGAGGCATGGGATATGCACTCCGTCGCCTCATTGCCGAGAGAGCGGGTACTGCAAAGGAAGGGGTGGAGGTAGCTGCCCGGCTGGTTGAAAAATACGGTTATTTTTCCGGAAGAACTTATCACATTGCCGATAAAAACGAAGCCTGGTCTTTTCAGGTTGTAAAGGGACA
>CAZYZR010000090.1:2951-4978 GCA_964651945.1 uncultured Oscillospiraceae bacterium
CTTATCACATTGCCGATAAAAACGAAGCCTGGTCTTTTCAGGTTGTAAAGGGACATAACTTTGCAGCCAGAAGAATAGGAGACGATGAAATTTATTATCTGCCCAACTGGTACACAATACACAAAATAGATTTTGCAGATACTGAGCACAAAAATTTTTATTGGTCTGAGAACCTCGTGAAAACGGCAATTGACAAAGGATGGTACAAGCCTGCAACCGAAGATTACTCGGATTTTGATTTTGCCGATGTATATCAGGACGGTGAGATGATGCAATACAATATTTTCAGAGCAAGAAATGCCTGGAGAATACTCACCGGTAAGACTCTGGAAAACAGCAAATTGAAACCATTCTCTGTGAAGGCAGCAAGGAAATATTCGTCTTCTGATGTAAAAAAAGTTCTCCGCTCCCATTATGAGGGAACTGAGGACGATTTTTCAGAAAATTACACCAGAAACCCGCACAGGATAGATCCGGGTCCTATGACAATATGCAACTGCAATACTGTTGAGAGCACTGTTATTGAATTTAACCAAAATGAAAAACTCCTCAGAATGATGAGGGCTTTCCCGAAGCCTTGCCTCTGCCCATATACTCCCTGGTACCCTGTGGCAATGACAAGGGTGCCGGAGGAATATGAGTGGATAGATGTTGCAGCCTCCCGGAAAAGTCATTTTGATGTGGATGGAAAAGAACTCAGGTACAATCCCGCAAAAGCCTGGTGGATACTGAAAAATCTGCAGTATATGACCGAATTCAATTATAAATTCACAATCGGTCCCATACGCCGGGGTATTGATAAGCTTGAAGGTGACTGGGAAAGCGAAAAAGCCGGAATAGAAAAGGGATACCTTGCCATTGCACGAAACAGTGAATCTGCTGCCCGGGAGTATCTCACAGATATATCCTGTGCCCGGTCACGGAAGACTTTGGAATGGGCTAAAGATACTACAGGTGAGCTTGGAGAGGCTATATACTACAAAAATATGGTTGACTGGGGAGATGTGAGGTAGAGGCACTGCCGATATATTTCCGGAATTTTTTCTGATATGTAATGTTAAAATACTTTACGTATTTGTTTATACCGAATTATCTTTAAAGTACAGCCTGCAAACAAATTATTTTAATATATAAGTTAAAATTTTCAGATGCGGCGAATTTTCAGATCATAAAACAATGATACGGCAGTGCAGAATTTTCTTCACTGCCGTTTTTGAATGAACCTGTACAACTTCAATAGCCGGCTTTTAAAATTTTAATTTTTAAATTTAATGATTTTTAAATTGGGCAATCTGCCTGTAAAAAGGCTCAGATTATTGATTTTACGGGAAAATAATGATATATTTAATTTTAATCTGGAATCAATTTTTTTTTGGAGGAGCATATGAAAGTCGTTTATCCGAATTACCGCGAAATTGAAAGGGGTAACTGCAGCACTGTCCTTATTGGAAAAGACGTCTCGATTACCGGAAAAGTTATTCTCGGACACAATGAGGATGACACAGAGTGCGTTGTTCAGACTCATCTGGTCCCAAGGGTAAAGTACAAAAAAGGAGATGTGATAGTTTTCGACGATGCAGATGCAGAGATACCACAGGTTGAGGAGACTTATGCGTACTACTGGTCTGAGGTCCGCTGCCTGGGGGGAATATCATTTGCCGATGGATTTGTGAATGAATGGGGAGTAGCAGTGGTAAGCAACGCCTGCCGTCCAAGCAAGGATCCCACCGGAAATTCCTCCGATAATAAGGAGATCGGGTCCATGGGCTATGCGCTTCGCAGGCTTATAGCTGAGAGATCCAGGACTGCGAGGGAAGGAGTGCAGGTAGCTGCCCGGCTCATACAGGAATTCGGTTATTTTTCCAGCCGCTCATATCAGATTGCGGATAAGAATGAGGCTTGGGTCCTTCAGGTTCCGAAGGGAAAGAACTTTGCCGCAAAGAGACTCGGTGATGATGAGGTATATTATATCCCCAACTGGTACACAATCCATAATATAGATTTTTCCGACACTGAGCACAAAAACT
>CAZYZR010000091.1:0-4969 GCA_964651945.1 uncultured Oscillospiraceae bacterium
AGGTGGATAGAGCAACTGCCTTCTAAGCAGTGGGCCAGGGGTTCGAGTCCCTTCAAGCGCACCAGTATATGGTGGATGTAGCTTAGCTGGTTAAAGCGCTGGTTTGTGGCATCAGAGACCGTGGGTTCGAATCCCATCTTCCACCCCATAAAGCACCTTTCAGGTGCTTTTTTGTTAATGGACTATAGCCAAGGGGTAAGGCACAAGACTTTGACTCTTGCATTCCGCTGGTTCGAATCCAGCTAGTCCAACCAATTAAGCAGGGAACCTGTTAATTGCAGGCTCCCTGTTTTTTTGACAAAAAAAGTGAAACGCAAATAAATGTATATTTTATTGACAGATACAAACCTTTATTTGTGTAAAATTCAGTATAGAATATAATTAAAGATTATTAACATAAGTATATATTATTTATGCAACGTATATAATAAAGTAATCTCATTTTTGTGCAATTTGATATTTATAATAAAAATAGAAAATTAGAAAATTATAAATAAAGTTAAGATATTTGCAAATAGTTCTTTTTTAATTATCTATAAAATAAAAATATATTATTTTTTTCTAAACTCAATAAAATCTGTTTACATTGATGTTCCGGTTTGTTACAATAAATATAAGCAATCTGGCCATTTATCTGTATTATTTAAAAGGAGATATTATGGAATATCGTCTGGAAAGCGATTCCGTAGGCGAAAAGAAGGTATCTGCACGGGCATATTACGGAGTACAGACTCTGAGGGCTTACGAGAATTTTAAAATCACAGGAAACAAGCTCCCTTCAGTGCTTATCAGTTCTCTCGCTGAAATAAAGAAGGCTGCTGCGATAACAAATAAAAAAGCGGGAGAACTTGACCCGGAAATTGCGGATGCAATAATTTTTGCATGTGATGAAATAATCCGGGGAAAATACCACGATGAGTTTATTCTTGATCCGATTCAGGGTGGGGCAGGCACAAGTTCCAATATGAACGCCAATGAAGTAATTGCGAATATCGCACTTGAGAAACTTGGTAAAAAGAAGGGTGAGTATCAGTTCTGCCATCCAAATGATCATGTAAACAGCGCTCAGTCCACCAATGATGTATATCCTACTTCACTGAAACTCTCTATTTATAAAACCGGCAATGTGCTGCTTGATAAACTTGAAGAACTTGAAAAAGCTCTGAATGAAAAAGGTGAGGAATTCAGGAATGTACTGAAAATCGGCCGCACTCAGCTCATGGACGCAGTTCCGATAACCTTGGGTCAGGAGTTTAAGGCATACGCCAGTGCAGTGAAAAGATCCATCAGGATAATAAGGGCTTCTCTTGAAGAGATGAAGACGGTGAATATGGCTTCCACCGCCATTGGGACCGGGATAAATGTAAGTGAATATTTCTATCACAACATTGTTCCGGAACTTTCAAGGGTGACCGGGATAGATCTGATCCAGGCAGAGGACATGGTGGATGGCACTCAGAATATTGACAGTTTTACTGTCGTCTCCTCAGCACTCAAAACATGTGCTGTTGCCTTGTCAAAAATCGCCAATGACATCCGTCTTTTAAACAGCGGGCCGAAAGCGGGCATAGGGGAGATTACGATTCCGGCAAAACAAAACGGATCATCGATTATGCCGGGCAAAATAAATCCCGTAATCCCGGAGGTTTTAAATCAGACCTGCTTTGCAGTCATTGGCAATGACGCTACTGTCACGATGGCGTGTGAAGCTGGGCAGCTCGAGCTCAATGCTTTTGAGCCAGTGGTTTTCTACAGGATATACGAGTCGATGACGATGCTCACCGGGGCAGTAGATACATTTATTCACAACTGCGTCGAGGGAATAGTCGCCAATGAAGAGACTTGTCACGATCTGCTTTACAACTCCACCGGATTTGTCACTGCTCTTCGGCCGGTTATAGGTTATAAAAAATCTGCCGACATCGCCAAGGATTTTCTGAAAAACGGCACTCCAATCATTGAAGGTGCTCTGCGGGCAGGTATGACAAGAGAAGAACTTGATAATCTCCTCGATCCCGACAAACTTGCCAGGAAATTTGAAAAATAACCGGAGGTATACAAATGGACAAAAATGAAGCGGCTCTGAGAGCTCACAAGGAGTGGAAGGGCAAAATTGAAGTTATTTCAAGGGCAAGCATAAAGGACAGAGATGAACTTGCCCTTGCCTACACCCCCGGAGTGGCGGCTCCCTGCCTTGAAATACAGAAAGACGAGATGCTCTCCTACGAATACACAAGGAGAAATAACCTTGTTGCAGTAATAACAAACGGGACTGCGGTTCTTGGCCTCGGGGACATAGGCCCTGCGGCGGGAATGCCGGTAATGGAAGGGAAGTGCGCCCTATTTAAGGAGTTCGGCGGAGTGGACGCTTTTCCTATCTGCGTAGACAGCAAAGACCCTGATGAACTTGTAAATATTATTTACAAAATATCCAAAAGCTTCGGCGGGATAAACCTTGAAGATATTGCAGCTCCCACCTGTTTTGAAGTTGAAAGAAGACTCAAGGAGTTATGCGACATTCCAGTATTTCACGATGATCAGCACGGAACCGCAGTGGTTGTACGGGCAGCTCTCCTGAATGCAATAAAGCTTAAGGGCAAAAAACCGGGAGAAGTCAGGATAGTACTCAACGGTGCCGGAGCCGCAGGTATTTCCACCGCAAAACTCCTGCTTGATATGGGCTTTGAGGATATGATTCTCTGTGATGTCTTCGGAACAATATACGAAGGCGGACCTGCAAATACAGATGCCCAGAGGGAGATGGCATCCCGCACAAACAGAGAAAGGATTGCAGGGGATTTAGCTGTCGCAATGAAGGGCGCTGACGTGTTTATAGGTGTGTCAAGGGGAAACCTTGTCACTGAGGATATGGTAAAGTCAATGAATGACAAGCCCATAATCCTCGCAATGGCTAACCCCGAGCCCGAGATTATGCCGGATTTGGCAAAAGAGGCCGGTGCATACATTGTCGGTACGGGCAGGAGCGATTTCCCGAATCAGATCAACAATATCCTTGTGTTTCCAGGCATTTTCAAGGGTGCGCTGGCTGTAAAGGCAAAGAGCATTACAGAGTCAATGAAAGTCCGGGCCGCAAAAGCGATTGCCTCAATTGTGAGTGATGATGAGTTAAACCCCGAATATATAATTCCGGATGTATTTGACAAGCGAGTTGCCGATGCAGTAGCCGGGGCTGTGGCGGACGAAGCAGTGAGGCTTGGGATCAGCAGAGTTTAAGAGCTGCCTGTAGATTTGATTAACATTGTTATATTAAGGCCGGGTTCTGCCCGGCCTTTTTCTTCTGTTCTTTTTTGATTTAGCGTTGCGAGTCTGCGGTTTGTTATTCAGTCATTTCGCAAACTTCCGGTGTGCTATATGCAAACACTAAGTTTTAAAAAATTCATAATGTTTCATATTCCAGCGGAAAATGATTGGATATTCCAAATTTCCGCGGAATATAAAAAGACCCGCAAAAAGCGGGTCCGGTTTTTCTTGGTCGGGATGACAGGATTTGAACCTGCGGCCTCTGCGTCCCGAACGCAGCGCTCTACCAAACTGAGCCACATCCCGTAAAGTAATGCTATTCTACTACATAATGCGAAAATAGTCAATATACAAAATTTTTTTGGTTCTGAGTCTGCGCAAAATATTGATTATATTGTTTTTGACCTGTTTTCTTTGACAAACCGATGGGAATATTGTATTATTAAGTAAAATATTTTCCGGCAAGGGATGGGCTTATGAGCAAAAAAACAGAGGAAAAAAAGAAGGACAATTATTTTAAATTTTCTTTTCTGTTTCCGATTATAGTGGCGCTTGCCACGGCTGTGCTTATGATGCTGGCAGTCGCAATAGTGGAAATGGAAGGCAAAGTTACAAATATCCGGGCAGCGCAAGCCGTTGTCAGGATTGCCTTTATTTCCATAACTTTCAGTCCCACTGTGCTGATGATCTGTGCTTTCATCTCCTTCAGGCATATGAAGAGAAACCCTGACGGCAGTTCATTCTACAGGATGCGGCCAATGATTTTCAGTGTGGCTGTCTTTGGGCTTCAGGTAATATATATGCTCACCCTGGCAATTTAAAAAGGAGCGATCATTATGGGAAAATTTGTAGTCAAAAGGGTCGGCAAAGGTTTTAATTTTGTTCTCAAAGCGGCAAACGGCGAGGTTATTGCCGCCAGCGAGGTATACAAAACTCTTGAGAATTGCCGCACAGGGGTCCAGTCCGTAATAAGGAACTCCAGAGTTGCTAAAATCGAGGACCAGACCGTGGATGGCTATGAGGTCTTGAAGCACCCGAAATTTGAGGTCTACAACGACAAGGCAGGCCAGTTCCGCTTCCGTCTCAAGGCAAAAAACGGAGAAATTATAGCCACCAGTGAGGGCTATACCACAAAAGCGTCCTGCCTCAACGGCATTGACAGTGTGGTCAGAAACGCAGCTGACCGCAAAATAGAGGAAGACCTTAAAAGAGAGGTTTAAATTTCCGGTTTCGGTTGAAAAATGGAAGGTTTTTCACAGTTTTATAAAAAGCACAGGGAAATAATCACTTATCTTATAGTGGGTGTGCTCACTACGGTGGTCAGCCTTGTTTTCTACTACGCCAGCACCCGCACGTTTCTCGACCCTGAAAATCCTTTTCAGCTCCAGATAGCTAACATCATAAAATGGGTCACGGGTGTTTTGTTTGCCTACGTGGCCAACAGGATTTTCGTCTTCCGAAGCAAGCGAAAGGACATATTCAGGGAGTTCTGCCAGTTTGCCATTTCCAGGGTGGTCACTCTGATTATGGATATGGTCATAATGTGGGCACTGGTAAGCAAGGCCGGCGTATACGACCTGCTGGCAAATCTAGTGTCTATGGTTGCAGTCACAATAGGCAACTACATTTTCAGCAAACTTTTTGTCTTCAGGGCAAAAAAGCAGTAGACTGACAAAAAAATATAAAGCATTCACAGAGTGCCGGCTTT
>CAZYZR010000092.1:0-4940 GCA_964651945.1 uncultured Oscillospiraceae bacterium
CTACTTAGGCATTGAGTGCTTCCATACCATCAAATATGGTGGCGGAGAGAAGGGGATTTGAACCCCTGGTACGGGATTACCGCACACCCGCTTTCCAAGCGAGCACCTTAAACCACTCAGACATCTCTCCGTGTGCTTTAAGCATTATAAGTATACATTTAATTTATAGTTTTGTCAACACAAAAATTTATAATTTAAATCGTATTATAAAATCACCGGAAAGAGAGTGAAACTGTTTTATGTAATTGCAATAACAATAAGACTTAAGTAATTATCACAGGTGATAATATTGTGGAAAATGCAGTAAGATTTCAGCCGTAATTCCCCAAGTATTTTTTGTAAGGGCTTTCCCAAAATAAATATTGCCATATTTAAAATAATGGTAGATTCTTTGTTATTTAACTTATCAGGAAAATCTTCTTAGAAAAATTTGCTAAAGTAACATAAACTTTTAAGCAGTAACCAGATAGATGAAAAGCAGCATATTCAAGTTAAAATCTTTAAAATTAAAATAAATATCATTACAAACAAATAAAATTACCACAAAATTAAATTGAGATTCAACGATTTTATTGTCTTTGTTTAACATATATCACATTCTGAAAAAATTATTAGAAGTTCTGCTGTATTCTGGTTTAGATCTCATCTTTTTCAAAGAATATAATAATTTAAAAAGCTCAGCATTTGCTGAGCTTTTTTATCACTTTTATAACATCACATGTCAGACCTATTGAAAATCAACCAAAAAGTTTTTTTATGCCTCGGCATCAACAGGTGCAGCCTGGATATAAGCCTTCCCTCTCCATTTTCCGGAGAAGAATCTTATAGTGTTCACGACAAGGGCTGTGACCCAGCCTGTTGCCATTCCTGCCCAGATAGATATCTCACCCATCTCCAAAACATATACCATTATATAAGTAGCGGGGACACGTACAAATGCCATGCAAAGGCTGGCAAACATAGAAAACTTTGTATCGCCGACTCCCCTGTGGAACTGGTTCAGAGCCTGGAAAAGTCCGAAAATAATCATAAGCCTTGCACTGAAATCTATTCCCATTACACCAAGTTCAACAACCCGCGGCTCCTCGGCCAGACCGAAAAGATCTATAAGGTAAGGAGCAACCATAGGAATTATTACAGCCATAGCCAGGGAAAAGATTACCTGCATAATCATTGTAGCTTTAAGTCCGTCAATTGCTCTCTTTTCCTGTCCGGCACCTATATTTTGACCTGCATACATTGAAAGAGCCATGGCCAGATTCATAAGAGGCATTGTTACAAAATTTTCAATCCTGTTCGATACTCCGAAAGCTGCCATCATATTTTCGCCGAAATAGTTGACAAAGGACTGAACAAACAGCATGCTTATTGATACTATTGACTGCTGGACAGCGGAAGGAAGTCCGTAGTTTATTATCCCTCCGATTATTGACTTGTCAAATACCCACTCACCTTTTCTCAGGTGAAAAATTTCAACTTTTTTCCCAACATATATGTGGCATAGAATACCGCTGAAAAGCTGTGCAATCAAAGTAGCCCAGGCAACTCCTGCCACACCCAGGCCAAAATATGCAACAAAACAGTAGTCGAGGACTATGTTTGTAATGCATGCCACTATCAGGAAATAAAGAGGTGTCTTGCTGTCCCCTATTGCCCTTAAAACAGATGCATACATATTGTACAGGAACATCGCAGGCAAACCGAGAAACATAATCCTCAGATATTTGAGTCCGTCAGGCATTATCGCTTCAGGAGTATCGAGCATCCTTAGAAGTGGACCGGATACAGCTATACCAAAAAGGCCGAGAACCGCAGAAAGAAGTATTACAAATATAAAACCGGTTGAAAAGACTCTTTTAAGCCTCACAAAATCCCTCGCCCCGTAAACCTGCGAGAGCACAACGGACATACCTGCCGTAAAACCTATTGCTATGGAAAAAATAAGAAACTGAACGCTGCTGCTTCCGCTTATAGCTGCGAGAGCGTTTTTACCTTCAAAGTTGCCGACTATAATAGAGTCAACAGTACTGTACATCTGCTGAAAGACATTTCCGATGAGCATTGGCATTGCAAATGTAAAAATAACTTTCATCGGATTCCCGCTTGTAAAATCTCTTGCCAAAACGACACTTCCTTCCCTGTATATAACATGTGCAAAACAGCCTTACGGCTGTTTTGTCTTAAATGAATGTGTAAATAATATTATATATTCCAAAAGCTTGTAAAGTCAATATATAATTGTATTATTTACCCTTTTGAAACATATTGCAAGGACAAAAATCAGAATACTTTTTTTAAAATGCAATAAGCAAAATATTTCAATAAAAAATTAAAAAATCAGGATAAATTTAATAGCAACTGTTTTTTTAAAATATATGCAAAGCATATATACTTTACAAGCGTTTGAGTCGCAAATTTTAGTCAAAAAAATACAGTTATCAAAAATTTTTTTAAGTTTATAAAATAAAAAATCCGTAGTTCATTTGAGCAATATTCAAACAATTTTTATTAGATTTTCAAAAATCAGAATATAAAAATAACATTGTTTTGCTATTTTAATTCAACAACTGTAACCCCGCTCTCGCCCTCTCCGAAAGTTCCTAATCTGAAAGATTTTACGTGGGGATTCGTTTTGAGGTATTTGTGTATGCCGGCACGGAGTGCTCCTGTCCCCTTGCCGTGTATGAGATACAGATATCTCAGCTTTTTCATAACTCCATTGTCTATAAACTTATCTACTTCGATAATGGCGTCATCCACAGTCATTCCGAGAAGATTGATTTCCGTATTTGAATCCCTTGAATCATTTTGCCGGTCCTCGTGTTTAAAGGAATGGGAACGATATTTATAATCTGATTTTTTTGAATCAGAGGTGTCAGGATACAGGTCCTTTATATTTACTTTTGTCCTGATGGAACCTGCCAGCACTTCTACATTTCCTTTTGTATCTGCCCGTGACTGCACAACTGCAGGCTTTCCGAGAGATGCAACAATAACCCTGTCCCCTTTGTTTACATTTTCAAGAACAGGATGATTTTCAATCTCCAGATCTTTTTCCTTTATATCCGACAGCAGCCGGGATGTTTTATCCCTTGCAATCCGTCTTGCTTCCTGAAGCCTTTTTCCTGCAGAAATATTTTCATTTTTCTGAATTCTTTTCAGTTCATCTGACAACCTGTATGCCTCATCCTGTACCTTTTCAGCTTTCTGTCTTGCTATTTCAGTGATGGTATCAGCTTCCAGTTTTGCTTTTTCCAAAATTTGACTGCTTTTTTCCTCTGCTTCTCTGTTGACATCCCTTGCATAGTTTTTTAATCTGTCTGTCTCAGCCTGGCTCTCTTCAAGCTGTTTCCTCATATCCTCCAGCTCTGAATACACCGCATTGAGATTTTTTTCGTCCTCTGAGAGATGTGAACGGGCGTTGTCGATGACATCTTCTCCAATACCCAGTTTCCGGCTGATATAAAATGCATTTGACCGACCGGGTACTCCCACATTTATTTTATATGTGGGCTGAAGTGTGTCCGGATTAAATTCACATCCCGCATTCTGAACACCGGGAGTTTCAAGTGCAAATATTTTAAGCTCCCCGTAATGGGTCGTTGCCATTACGCCGGCTCCTTTTTCTCGAAGCTTTTCAATAATTGCGAGAGCAAGAGCTGCACCTTCCGCCGGATCCGTACCGGCTCCAAGCTCATCAAGAAGAACAAGACTCTTCTTGTCAGCTGTTTTCAGTATTTCAGATATATTTCCAATATGACCCGAAAATGTGGAAAGATTCTGCTGTATGCTCTGCTCGTCTCCTATGTCAGCGAGAATTTTTTCATATACACACACAGAACTGCTCTCTGAAGCAGGTATCATAAGTCCGGAACTGACCATGGCACATAGCAGACCCGCAGTTTTCAGTGAAACAGTTTTTCCGCCTGTATTGGGACCGGTAATTATCAGAGTGTCCCATTCATAACCCAGGGCAATATCAACCGGCACCACTTTGCTCTTTTCGATCAGCGGATGCCTTGCCCTTGTCAGCCTGAACTTCAGGCTGTCGTTTACGTAAGGCGCAACTGCCTCCATATCCACAGCCAGTTTCGCTTTTGCAATAAGAAAATCAAAGTTTACAAGCACTTCAAAACTCGCAAAGAAATCATCAGCATTTCTGGCAATCATCTCGGAAAGATTGGCAAGCACTTTATTTACTTCATCTTTTTCAATGTTCAGAAGCTGCAGCATCTGTGCATTGAGCTGAGCCACGGCAGCAGGCTCAACAAAATAAGTAGATCCTGATGAGGACACATCGTGCACTACACCGCTTATTTCGCCCCTGTATTCAGCTTTGACCGGAAGAACAAATTTATTCTGCCTTATGGTTACTACCTGATCCTGAAGATACTTTGTATACGCCGGGTTTTTGACCATACTGTCCAGCTTTTCCCTGACAGCATTTTCGGTCTGCCTTATCTTTCTTCTTACATTGTAAAGTCCTTCACTCGCACTATCCGCCACCTGAGTCTCTGACAGTATTGAATCCAAAACAGACTTTTCTATATGGGGATTTTCGACGATTCGGGAAACTTCCCAGTCAAGAAGGTCGCTGTTTCTCTCGTGGGAGAAAAACCACTTTTTCACCCTGCCAAAATTGCGGTACATTCTGGCAACTATGAGAAGTTCACCGCAGGAAAGCACTGCTCCCTTCCGGCATCTTTTGACGGCGTCTTCTGCTCCCCGTGCACTGTCAAGAGAGGGAGTGGAGAATTTTGCGACAAAAGAGGAGAGAAGATCAGTTTTTGCAAGTTCTTCCCTGACCAGATTCCTGTCCCCAAGAGGCCTCAGATTTAAAGCGATCTGCCTGCTTTCCCGGAATGTGCATTTTCCCTGCAGCATATCCAGTATTTTGTCAAATTCAAGTGATTTTAAACTTTTTTCGATCAAACAAGTAA
>CAZYZR010000093.1:0-4855 GCA_964651945.1 uncultured Oscillospiraceae bacterium
CTCAGAAAATATCCGTCACAAGTTTTATGAAAATGCCCACCAGCACCAGGATGAGCATCCTTCTTATCACCTTAGCCCCGTGCTTTATGGCGTAGGCAGAGCCTAGGTAATTCCCCGCTATGTTGGCGGCAGCGGCGGGAAGAGCTATTGCCCAAAGAACTTTCCCCGCCCAAAGGTAACTTGCAGCCGCAGCCCGGTTCGAGGCCAGGTTTATTATCTTGGCGTTCCCCCCGGCGGTTATGTAGTCAAAACCCACAAAGGTGGTGTAGGCAAAAATCAGGAAAGTCCCTGTGCCGGGGCCGATAAGCCCGTCGTACATTCCTATAACAAGGCCTATTATCCCGGCCACAATATAGAGAGAGGGGCCGGACAGCTTTACTTCCCCCCGAGAGTCATTCTTCTTGAAGAGGACAAAAACCGCTATAAACGGCAGTATAAACGTAAAGCCCTTTTTCAGTATATCCCGGTCTATCATCAGTGCAATCTGGCTGCCTGCAAAACTGCCCACAAAGCTGAGCAGGGCACTGGTCAGGGCAGTGGGCCGGTGGTAGTTGCCGGTTTTTACATATTTTGCGGTGGCCACTGCGGTGCCGAGGCAGGAGGACACTTTGTTCGTGGCAAGGACGTTGTGCATTGGCAGCCCCGCCATCATATAGGCAGGGGTGGATATGAGACCCCCGCCTCCGGCGACAGAGTCTATAAAGCCCGCGAGAAAAAGCAGCGGACAGATTATCAGAAGTTGTTGTGCGTAACTCATAATTTTACCCCTGCGGCAGATGCCGAACCTAGGTGATTATACCACAATTCCCCCTCCTTTACAACCTGTGACAGATTTTCCCGCAGCGGATCAAAAAAGTGAAAATACAGACATAAGAGCGCCGTCTCTTGCATAAATCCTCATAGCCGGTTTAAATTGCGGCAGCAAATCCGTCTTTTCCTCTAAAATCCGGATAAAATTCCGGAAGTTTAAAGACAGCCGGAAAATCCAAAAGGTAAAGTCTTGTAGCGTCAGAACTCAGCACAAAATACAGTTTAATCTCAGACAGAAAATACAAAGGATAAAGTCCCCGCCTGTCTGCGAAGGATCAGGCGTCCCGTTTAAACGAGGCCGGAAAATCTAAGGGGTAAAGTAGGGGAAAACCTTTGCGATTGCGCAAAGAAGAGTGGGGAGGATCTATGGGCAGGAGGCGGAGATTAGTCGCTGTAAATATTCAGCATCGGGATCCGCTTTGCTCGGCTGTCCGCGGCAGGTGCATTTTTCTGGCAACCCCGGCTTTCACTGCAAATATTTACAACCGGCCTGCGGCTGTGATAAAATAATCCCAGTCTACACACGGGCGGCGGACTTTACCGCTTTGCCCGGCCGGTGAGGGAAGGAAAATATGAGTGATACACTTTACATAGTGAGCCCCTGCTACAACGAAGAGGAGGTGCTGCCCATCACAGCGCCTATGTACTTGGACAAGTTAAAGGATCTCATTGAAAAAGGACTGCGGGGGCCGGATTCAAAACTGTTGTTTGTAAACGACGGGTCGGCGGACAAAACATGGGACATAATACAGCGGCTTTCAAATGAAAACAGCCGGATACTGGGGCTCTCCCTTTCCAGGAACAGAGGACATCAGAATGCCCTCCTGGCGGGCCTTATGTGGGCAAAGGACAGGTGCGACGTCACTATATCGATAGACTGCGACGGGCAGGATGACCTGGACGCCATGGACGAATTTCTTAAAAATTACTACGACGGTTGCGAAGTGGTCTACGGGGTGAGAAAAAGAAGGGACAGCGATTCCTTTTTCAAGCGTTTCACCGCCGAGAGCTTTTACAGATTTATGTCTTTAATGGGAGCTGAGACGGTTTTTAACCACGCGGACTACAGACTCCTGGGCAAAAGGGCGCTGGAGGGGCTGTCGGAGTTCAGGGAGGTGAACCTCTACCTGAGGGGAATGGTGCCTCTGGTGGGCTACAAGTCCACATCCGTATATTACAACCAGCACAGCAGGAAAGCCGGCAAAAGTCACTATCCCCTGTCGAAGATGCTGAACCTTGCCATGAACGGAATAACCAATCTGTCGGTGAGGCCGCTGCACTTTATAGCTCTGCTGGGGTTTATAATAAGCGGGGGGAGCTTTCTGGTGCTGATATACGCACTGATAAGGAAATTCACGGGCAACACCGTAACCGGGTGGACGAGCATGTTCGCCCTGGTCAGCCTGCTGGGGGGCATACAGATGTTGTCCCTCGGCGTCATAGGTGAGTACATTGGGAAAATTTACTCTGAGGTAAAGGACAGGCCCAGGTATATAATAGAAAAGACAACCGGTGACCCGCCGGAAAAATAGCGGTGTATTTTAAATATTTCAATATAAGGCCTTGGGAACAGTTAAAACCAATGAGTTCCCGGGGGGCATCCGCCCCCCTCCATAATGGATTGTGAAATTCAGCGGGGATGTCCCAATGGATTTTTAATCGGTTTGCGGCTTTTTCCCCGGACTTGACCGATAATCATGTATAAAACACAAAGCCCGAAAATGACAAAAATTAAAAGAGAGGCAAAGCCTCTCTTTTTTGCGGCGTGACAGGGTCCGGTGTGTGGCAGCAATGGATTTCCGGTGCGCCTATCCAAGAGGAATTTCCTTGTTCATATCCTTTTCCTCCCTCCAAATTCTGTAATCGTCCAGGTCGCTCTTTACCAGGCGCAGGCAGGCGGCCACTACCCGGGCGTCGTCCACCTGGCCCACCCCGGGGATCAGATCGGGGATAAGGTCAACCGGCGTGACCCAGTAAATTATTGCTCCGGTGACGGCGAGAATGCTTCCCACCGGTATGACCGTGTACTCTTTTTTTATGTAGCTTCGCAGCAGGGAGACCAGAGTCGGTATCCGGGACAAAGCTCCCCCGGCGATAGGGACCTGCCTAAGCTTTTCCTCGATCCTCCTGAGAAGTTCCTCGGTTTTGTCGGGGTCGTTAAGAGTCTCCCCGGCTTTTTCCCTGCTCTTTTCCAGTACCCTCAGGGCCAGTTCGTCGCTTATCTTTTCACTCATAAAATACCTCCGTAGAAAGTGTTTACACCATAGGATAAAATTTTTTTGCGAGGTGGCGGCACCTCTCCCCGGATTTAAAAACCCCGTCGCCGCAAAATATCCGGGAAATCCCGGATCATTTTAAAGCAACGGCAGTCTCCGCACAATACCCCATCTTTACGTGGAAAAGAGAATATGTTAAAATATCGGCAAAGAGGAGATAAATATGGACAAATATTTTGTAAACCCGGAGATACCCTACTTCGGGGAAGAGGGAATGGCATGCTCCGAGAGCACGCTGAAATACCTGATTGAAAACGGCGCTCTGGACCTGCCGCCCAAGGCAGTGAAGATGATGTCCGGCCTCCACGGGTATATGAACGGAGAAGGTGACCGCGGAGCCTTCTGCGGGGCAGTCAACGCAGGGGTGGCGGCCCTGGGGTCAGTTTTCGGAAGGACAGACCCGGGGCAGGACAACTCCCTTCTTTACAGACTGACCGAGGAGTTTATAAGCCGGTTCGAAGAGGAGTTCTCCTCCCACACCTGCAGAGGCCTGGCAGGGCCCACACAGGGGGACAGGGAGACAAATCAGGGTAAATGCGCCTGCTATGTCCTGTGGGCCGCTTCCAAGGTGACAGAGCTCATCGACAGGGAAAAAGAGAACTTTTTAAAGAGCAGGGGCCGAGAGTGACCACCGCTTTGCATATATTTCCCCCGCTGCAGATATTTAAGCCCGCAATCGGAAAAGGCAGCGGCGGAAAGTAAAAAAATTTGCGGCTTTGAAAACGGGCAGCAGAGATGGCGCAAGGCAATTTTTGTGGCAGGAGGGCAGGTCGATGAATTACATAGGATCAAAGCGGTCCCTTCTGGATTTTCTCCTTGACTCCATAGGCAGGTTCACAGGATACGGCGACAAGGGGGGTTACTCTTTTGCTGATCTCTTTGCGGGGACGGGGGTCGTGGGGGCGGCATTCAGAAAGAAAGGCTGCACCGTGACCTCCTGCGACATACAGTACTACAGCTATGTCCTTAACAGGCACAGGATAGAGAGCGACGGACAGATCCCGGACCGGGCTGCGGAATATCTCTCCTCCCTCCCGGAGGAAGAGGGTTTTATCTACAAAAACTACTGTCCCGGGTCAGGAAGCGGCAGGAACTATTTCACCGACTCAAACGGCAGAAAATGCGACACTGTGCGCCTTGGGATAGAGAGGCTTTACAGGTCGGGACAAATAGGGGAAGACGCCTATTTTACCCTTCTGGCCTCCCTTATTGACTCCATAGACAGGTACGCCAACACCGCCTCAGTTTACGGTGCCTTTTTAAAGCACACAAAAAAATCGGCCCGGAGGGAGTTTAAGCTGGATATACTTCCTCCGGTCCGCGGACCAAGGGGCAAAGTTTACAACGAAGACATAAGCCGGGTTATAAAAAAAGTCTCCGGGGATGTGCTCTATCTGGACCCTCCCTACAACAACAGGCAGTACGCCGCCAACTATCACCTTCTGGAGACGGTTGCAAAGTACGACAACCCCGCCATTCACGGGAAAACTGGCCTCAGGGATTACCGGGGACAAAAGAGTCTGTTCTGCTCAAAAAAGACTGTGGCTCGGGCTCTGGAAGAGGTCATAAAAAATGCTGATTTCAGATTTGTATTCCTGAGTTACAACGACGAGGGGCTCCTGAGCCTGCGGCAGACGGAGGAGATAATGTCCGGCTACGGAAAATACACCCGCTTTGAAAGGCAGTACAAAAGATTTGTGGCTGACAGGGAGGACAGCCGCAGAATTTTGGGGGAAACCACAGTGGAATACCTGCACTGCATAGAAAAA
>CAZYZR010000094.1:0-3627 GCA_964651945.1 uncultured Oscillospiraceae bacterium
ATAACTGTTGCAAAATTGCCAAAGTTGTATTAAAATTATAAATACAATACTTATTGTGAATAACAATACTTTCAGGAGGAATTATAATGAAAAAAAATTAGTTAAGTGCAAAACTTGCGGCGCTGAAATTGCCCGGGACGCCGAGGTCTGTCCAAACTGCGGCCGGAAAATAAAAAAGCCGATTTATAAGCGCGCATGGTTTATTATTCTCGTAGTGTTGCTAATTGCCGTATTGTTTAGCATCATATTCGGCGGAGACAGCTCAGACTCAGAAGATCAAAGCACCACTTCTTCAAGCCAAGTTGAGGAGCGGAGCCCTCAAATCGAATACACCGCTTACAGTGTAGGAGAACTTATGGATGATCTGAGCAGCAATGCATTGAGGGCAGAAGAAAAGTATCTGGATCAATATGTGGAATTGACCGGGAAAGTCAATGTTATAGACAGTGACGGACAATATATCAGTATTATGCCTGTCGAGGAGACATATTCTATCTTTGATGTGCATTGCAATATTATAACAGAAGAACAAAAACAAGCGGTAATGGAACTGTCCGTGGGAGATACTGTCATTGTCAAAGGAAAAATTACAGAAGTGGGAGAAGTAATGGGATATTTTCTGGATATTGACGAAATTTCAGGGGTAAATTAATCTCAGACTTTTCTATAAAAAATTCTGTTTAAAAAATTTAACTGATATTATCATAAAACAGAAAAGAGCCACTCGACGTGGCTCTTTTTATTTATACGGATATTGTCATTCGAGTTCCAGGCTGCCGTTGTAGAGCTGGTAATACTTGCCCTTCTGCCGGATGAGCTCCTCGTGGCTGCCCCTTTCTATTATCCTGCCCATGTCGAGAACCATAATCGCATTTGAATTTCGCACTGTAGACAGGCGATGGGCAATCACGAAAACCGTCCTGCCGTACATAAGAGAATCCATGGCTTCCTGTATTATCGACTCGGTGCGGGTGTCTATGCTGCTGGTGGCCTCATCCAGGATTAGGACAGGCGGATTGGCAACTGCGGCACGGGCTATGGACAAAAGCTGCCTCTGGCCCTGTGAAAGGCTGGCACCGTCCCGGGTGAGGTAGGTGTCGTAGCCGTCGGGAAGATGCTCTATGAAGGAATCGGCATTGGCAATCATTGCAGCGGCTTTTACCTCCTCGTCAGTGGCATCAAGCCTGCCATAACGGATGTTCTCCATTATAGTGCCCGTAAACAGGTGTGTATCCTGCAGGACTATCCCCAAAGAATGGCGTAAGTCTGCCTTCTTTATCTTGTTTATGGTAATGCCGTCATACCTTATCTTGCCGTCCTGAATGTCGTAGAATCTGTTTATAAGGTTTGTAATGGTGGTCTTGCCCCGGCCCGTTGCCCCGACAAATGCGATCTTTTCCCCGGGGTGGGCATAAAGGCTTATATTGTGGAGGACCATTTTCTTGTCGTCATAGCCGAAATCCACATCGTCAAACACCACATCTCCCCTCAATGGAGCGTACTCGAATTCTCCCTCAGCTCCACCGGGCACGGGTATTTTCCAGGCCCACATCTGCGTATCCCAATCAGCCTCTTCAATAGTGCCGTCGGGTTTTTCAAGGACCTTGGCAAGGGTTATATTGCCCTCGTCGACTTCACTCTTCTCGTCCATCACGGCAAAAATCCTGCCGGCACCTGCCAGTGCCATTACTATTGTGTTAAACTGCTGTGTTATCTGTGAGATGGGCATGTTGAAACTTCTTATCAGCTGCAGGAAGGAAGCAATGGTGCCCACTGTAATGCTGCCTATCCCGTTTATTGCCATTATTCCTCCGAATATGGCGACAAAGCTGAAGGAGACATGACCGAGGTTGCCGGAAATGGGCCCCACAATGTTGGCAAAGCTGTTGGCCATTGTCATACTGTCGCAGAGGTTCTCATTCAGTACGTCGAAATCCTCCTTGGCTTTTTCCTCATGGTTAAACACTTTTACGACTTTCTGACCGTCCATCATCTCCTCAATGTAACCGTTCAGTACACCGAGGTCCGCCTGCTGGCGCTGGAAATAGGCGCCGCTGAGAGAACCTATTTTTCTTGAAATAAAGACAATGACTGTAACCATGACAACTGCTGAAAGGGTCAGCTGCCAGGAGAGAGCAATCATTGACCGGGTGACGGATACTATTGTGACTGCGCTGTTTACTATCTGAGGTATTGTGCCACTGATCATCTGCCTCAGTGTGTCCGTGTCGTTTGTAAAACGGCTCATAAGCTCCCCATGGGTATGGGTATCAAAATATTTTATGGGGAGTGTCTGCATATGCCGGAACATGTCATCCCTTATATTTTTGAGTGTACCCTGGGTGACATACATCATAATCCTGTTGTAGGTGTAGGTGGATAACACACCTATAGCGTATATGCCCGCCATTTTGAGCAAAGCCCCAAGCAGAGGGGTCATGTCAGGATTTTCCATTCCTATGTAGGGAGTTATATACTGATCTATTAGGGTTTTCAGGAACAGGGTTCCCCTGACATTTGCAAGCGCTGAGATGACAATGCAAACTATTACAACGACAAAATGCAACCTATATCTCGAGAAGATTATTTTCATAAGTCTTCCGAAGTTTTTAAAGGTGTTCTCGTCCATTTCGACTTTTCCCATAGGTCTGCGGCGGCCGGGGCCTCCAGGACCCATTCCTTGTCTCATTGCCATCACTCTTCACTTCCTTTCACCTGGGATACAAATACCTCACGGTATATGGCGTTATTTTCCACAAGATAGTCGTGGGTGCCGACGGCGTCAATCTTTCCGTCGTCCATAACTATTATCATATCCGCATCCTGTACAGAGGCTATCCTCTGGGCAATTATTATCTTGGTGGTACCGGGGATTTCCTCAAGAAATGCCTTTCTTATAAGGGCATCTGTGGCAGTATCCACAGCACTGGTGGAATCATCGAGAATGAGTATCTTCGGATTTTTCAGCAGCGCCCTGGCTATGCAGAGCCTCTGTTTCTGACCGCCGGAGACGTTTGTGCCTCCCTGTTCAATATATGTGTCATACTTGTCCGGAAATTCCTGAATAAAGGAATCCGCCTGTGCGAGCTTGCAGGCCTGTACAATCTCCTCGTCTGTGGCATCTGGATTGCCCCATCTGAGGTTCTCCTTTATTGTCCCGCTGAAAAGCACGTTTTTCTGCAGCACCATCGCCACGTTCATGCGGAGGGTATCCAGATCATAATCCCTTACATCTGTACCGCCCACAAGAATCTGTCCTTTTGTGACATCATAAAGGCGTGGAATCAGCTGCACCAGAGTAGTCTTGGAACTTCCCGTGCCGCCGATAATTCCAACGGTCATACCTGACTCTATTTTGAGATTCACATCCTCCAGGACAAGTTTGTTTTCATTCTTGGAATAGCTGAAGGACACGTCTTTGAACTCTATGGAGCCGTCAGGAACCTCCATAACAGGATTTATCCCGTTTGTGAGATCGACTTTTTCGTCGAGTACCTCTACTATGCGGTCTCCGCTGGTCTTAGCCATACTCAGAGTCACCATGCTCATGCTGATCATCATAAGGCTTGAGAGTATCTGCCCCACATAGGTAAAAATACTCATAAGCTGACCGCTGCCCATAGTCTG
>CAZYZR010000094.1:3727-4815 GCA_964651945.1 uncultured Oscillospiraceae bacterium
TCATACCTTTTAAACATATTGCGGAAGTTCGGCATTGCCCTGGTTATTATAAAATACAGGGCAACTGCAAGAAAAGGAATCACACACAGAAAGACGAGGGTTAGCTTGGTGCTCAGCCTGAAGCACATAAAAAGCGCGGCAATAAGCATCATAGGTGAGCGGACAAGCATTCTTATTATGGTGCTGAATGCCTGCTGGACGTTGTTTACGTCGGTGGTCAGTCTTGTCACAAGGCTGGCAGTGGAAAATTTGTCGATATTCGCAAAGGAAAGCTCCTGGACTTTGTAATAAAGAGCCTGCCTCATATTCTTGGCAAAACCTGCCCCTGCCTTGGCTGCATTTCTGCCACTGCCCGCTCCGAAAAGGAGGGAGAGGAGTGCCATAAAAATCATAGCAATTCCTATTTTTACCACATAGGCCTTGTCGCCGTTAGGGAGCCCCACATCCACTATCTTGGCCATAAGCTGGGGTATCACAACCTCGCAGACCACCTCAAGGGCAACAAAACAGCTTGTGAGGATAGCCCGGACTTTGTATTCCTTTATATATGCGGACAATTTTTTTACCATGAAATCACCTCTTTATATATTCTGTATTTTCGGTTATCTTATCCAGTACTTTGCCGAAGGTGTCAAGCTCCCGCGCAGTTATGCCCAAAGCGAGAATATCCTCAAATTGCTCAATCTTTGAGTACATAACTTTTTCTATCTGCCTGGCCTTGTCCGTCAGTGCAATTTTTTTGAGCCTTCTGTCCTTCTCCACCGGGAGGCGCAAAATATACCCATTCTTTTCCATTGTGTTGAGGACGCTGGTAACGGAGGGCATCTTAATCTTGAAAGTCCTCCCGATGTCGCCCCGAAAAACGTCCTCTCCCCTTTGTTCGGCGCAGGTGACATATTCGAGAATCCTCACCTGAAGGCCGTTGAGCTCCGGCCGGCCCATAAATGCGTTCATATTGTGCTTTATTATGTGGGCGGTGTCCATTATCATTTTCCCCAGGTGCTCAGGCATAATTCTCCCCCTTTCTCAGTACGGAACAAAATAAATTAAGCTTCTAATATTTTGATATCTAATATTTAGAAGCCTAA
>CAZYZR010000095.1:0-4797 GCA_964651945.1 uncultured Oscillospiraceae bacterium
TCCTCCGAAAAGCCCTCTTTTGAAAGTGCATCCACCAGGAGGGGCATTTTGTCGGAACCCGAAACCTCCAGGTTGCCCTGGATGCCGTCAAAGTCGCTGCCTATTCCAACCACTTCAACGCCCCCCACATCGGCCATATGCCTTGCATGTTTTGCAATGAGGGCTGCAGTGGAATCCTTGCTGGTTACATCGGAGTTCAGGAATTCAGGGCCGAAATTCAGCCCCGCCACTCCTCCGGCATCCCCAAGGGCTTTTATCTGCCGATCGCTGAGGTTCCTCTGGTGAGGCCCGAGAGCTCTGGCATCTGAGTGGGTGGCGACAAAGGGCTTCTTGCAAATATCCGCCACATCCCAGAAGCCGCCCTCGCTTAGGTGGCTGACATCCACCAGGATACCCAGCTCCTGCATATACTCAACGGCTTCCTTGCCGAAATCCTTGAGTCCCAGATTCATCTTCCGGGCATCGTCGCTGTTAGGAAAGCCGAAACAGTTTTCAAAATTCCAAGTGAGGGAGATTGCCCTGAAGCCGTCGTCGTAGTACTTTTTAAGCTTTTCCAGCTTCCCGTCCACGGAACGCCCGTCTTCCATAGTCAGCACCGCACTCATCTTCCCCTCCGCCCGGTTTTTCTCTATGTCCCGGGCAGAATAGGCCATTCTGATTATGTCATCGTGAGCTTTTGTGCTGCCCACTATTATCTTCCTCGCCAGGTCAATGTACTCATCGTCCTTCATAGCCGGGACCCCGAACTGCGGGAAAAAGTCCCGGGCGGTGACGAACACCGCAAAGAACTGAGCCATCCGATCTCCCAGTTTCATCCTCTTGAAATCCACCATGGAGATATTGATGTCGTAGAGGTCCGGTTTTTCGCGGTTGGCAAGATAACCCATCATCACTGTGTCACAGTGCATATCTATGTATTTCATAGTTTACCTCCGAAACAAAGGGAAAATTACTCTTTTTTCTTCTTGGGCAGGAATATTGTGAATATCATCGGGATTATTGCCCCCATCACACCTGCCACGGCGTAGTTGAAAGTGCCCTTTATGACCTCAGGCAGTATTGAGAGGATAAACTCTCCGAAGATAAGCACTATAACCAGCACGCCCAGGTTCAGGAACACAGAAGAAGCAACTCCCAGTGTGGCGGCCATTTCCGCCTTTTCGGTCCCCTGCTCGGCCCCCACGAGAGCCTGGCAGGAAAGAGTCACGGGGAGCCTCATTGTGGCGCCGTTGCCGGCCAGCGTGGCCATATAGCACCCGGTTACCCCGTATATCGGGAAGTACATTGTAGGCTCAATGAACCAGGACACTGCCTCTTGTCCTATCATAGCGGCAATACAGGCTGAAATTATAGCCATGCCGGGGAAACAGTCATACACAACCCAGATGTAAATTGCCGGAAGGAACGTCAGTACGGCCACAGCCAGCATGGTCCGGGTACCTATCTTGTGAACGCCTTTTATATATTCATCGTAATTCATACTTTACCTCCTAAAAAATGGATGTCCAGAGAATGCTGCTGAGCATTCCTCCCAGCACCGCAAACCCAAGGGACCAGGATTTAAGCCATGCGATTTTGTTGCCCAGGGCGTCCAATGCCACCTTTATCACAAGGGATGTAATCATTACAAGCAGAAAAGGCAGTCCGCTGGATGCATACATATATATCATATACACTATCATCAGCATAGGGAACAGCCTGAGGACGGTTCCGACTATTTTCTGTGTCTTTGTCTGCTGCACGTTTGGATCGGGCATCAGAAATTTCTGAAGTGCTTTGCCTAGGCCGCGGGTCATTATCGGAACCCAGATAAGATAGCCTACGCTCATAAAGGCGCAGGTGAAGTAGATAGTGCCCAGGACCGGCATCGTAATTTCATCCACACCCAGTGTCACGCCGGAGATCATTGCCGCAGCTGTGGCAGTTCTCAGCTCTGTGTCGGCGGAACCTATGATTCCCACACGCATAAGCACAAACGGACCGCCCAAAATTCCCGCCATGGTTATGGCTAGGATAAACACTGCCAGTGCAGGCCCTATTGCCGAAAAAGCGCCGTTCTTGGTGACGGCCTTGATCTCGTCTTCTGTCAGAATGTTGTGTTCACGGGTGTATTTCAGTGCTCTTCTTCTAAACAGAAGAGCCTGGAGCACAACCGTGCCTACTGTAACAATGGCCATTATCCACAGCACAGGGCCGTTGGCCACCGCTCTTACCTGTTCACTCATATACAAAACCTCCTTATTTGGTGAACCTTCTCTTTCCCGGAATGCCTCCGGTTATTTTATTTTACCCACAAATTGTCCCGATGTAAATAAAAAATTAGCTTTTGCCCTTTATTTCGGGCAAAACAACAAAAAAATTCCTCCTCAATGCCGTTAAATCATAATTCTGACCAGCAAGCAGGCGGAATTTTATATAAAGAATTTTGCCAGAGGAATGTGTTTTATAAAAGCAATCAAGGGGTTTGCCTTTTGAATAGCCCTACATACATTGCAGCTGACAGGTATTGGAATTTTCCGCCTAACGGGCTTTTGTGTGATCGCCGGCAGATTTCTTTAAATTCAGGTAATAATAAAATTGTCAAAAAAATAAAAATCCCGCAAGAAGCGGGATTTTTGTGCTGGTGCACCCGGCGAGACTTGAACTCGTGCCCTCTGGAGTCGGAGTCCAGCGCTCTCCCAACTGAGCTACGAGCGCACATCCGGGATTTCCGGGTATCATAAAAGGACTGGACAAAAATGAAAAACCAAAAAAAATGCCCGGAAATCCTTTCGGAATTTCATTATATCACATTCGGGAAAAAATTAAAAGATATTTTTTGATGAAAAAATAGAGGGCATGTTCTGAAAACCGCACTGCAAATTTTTTAATGCTTCTTGAGTTTTTATTATTCTGAAATGCAATTTTGAATTTTGTCCCCGCTGCACCGAATCTGTCTCTTTCCCGGTCCCGGCACAATAGGTGAAATTGTTAAATAAAGGCAAAACATCTTGAAACTTTGGCCCTGATAATATAAAATTATGTACCGACACTGAAATTAACCGGAAATTTTCGGAGGAAAATATGAATTCAAAGAGAGTACTTGCACTGGGCCTTGCTGCCCTTCTGATTTTGGGAATGGTTGCATCGTGTTCTGCGGGAATTGGAGATTACATAAAAGACGACGGGTCTTTTGACTACAGCAAGGGGCTGGACGACAACGGGCGCTTTAAGGGAGTAAAAGCCCTGGACTACGTAAACCTGCCGGACTATGAACGGTATAAAATGCCCAAAAACCTTCTCTCTGCCACTGAGGAAGAGATACAGCGGCAGTATGACAGCATAAAGGCAAATTACACCACCAGGGAAGAGGACCCCGACACTGAAAGGCGGATTGTGGACGGGGATGAGGTCAACATAGACTACGTGGGCACCATAGACGGAGAGGAGTTCGAGGGGGGTAGCACCAGCGGCAACGGAACTGACGTGATAATAGGCACTACCGGCTATGTGGATGGTTTTCTCGAGCAGCTTATAGGCCACAAGCCCGGCGAGGAGTTTGACATAAACGTGACTTTCCCGGAGGACTACGGCAACGAGGAATTAAACGGGAAGGACGCAGTGTTCCACATCACGATAAACCACTATTACAAAGAGGTAGAGCCGGAGATAAACGACGATTTCGTCTCTGAGATGTCAGATGGCTTTTACAAAACTGTGGACGACCTTATGAAGCGGATAGAGGAGAGTGTGGTTGACAGCAAGACCAAGAATTACCTCTGGAATCTTCTGATCAGCGAGAGCGAGATGATCGACTACCCCGAGGAGATGATGACCTACGAAGAGGGATTCCAGCTCCGGAGTATAAGGCAGGCTGCCAGCAACTACTCTATGGAGGAGCGGGACTACCTGTCCATGGGCGGCTATGAGAGCGAGGAGGATTTCCTTGAGTCCTCCCAGGAGGACATAAAGGCATCGGTCAAGATGTACTGCGTGGTCCAGGCAATCTGCGAAAAAGAGGACATTCAAATCGACCGGGATGCCTTGGCGGATTACTTTGAAAAGTACTACGGCAACAGGGATTACTCTCGGTATCAGGAAAATTTCGGGGAAAACTACCTCAAGATGGTAGCGGCCCAGGAGATAATGTTGGACACTCTCATAGAAAAGATGCCCGCAGGGCCCCGGCAGGAAGAAGAGCAAAGCGGCCGGGAGGCCGAAAGCGACAGCCGGGAAAGTGGACGGAACAGTACAGCTGAATCCGAGTCTCGGAGCAGTGCCCGGGAATAATTTCCTTTGAATTTGCAAAGAATAATCCAAGCCTCTGTCATTTTGAGGCTGCTATCTCAGCCTTTTGACATAAAAATTTTTGGCTAAATTTGAACACTGTTCCTCTTTACAAATAAAAAAACAGAAAAAGTCCCCGGAAAACAGGGGACTTTTTTTATATGCACTTAAAATTGACGGTATCGGTCACTTTGCAAAATTTCTTTCCAGCGCATTTAAATTGTGAATCAGCAATGCCAATTCCACAGCTGAAGAACAGATTTGAAGCAATATCATAGCGGATCCACTTATATACCCGTAATTGAAAAGCAACAAAGTGCATAATGCCGAAAAAAGTCCAAAACCGATTATGACGCGGTATTTTTCTGATTTAGTGGACCGAGTCACGGAAATGCCGCATTCATCGCATATTTCCTCTTTTATTTCCTTTAATGCGTTCTGTGCGAGAGCGAGACATATGGCTATAAAAAGCAAGAGAGGCGGCACAAAACTACTGACTAGGTCCACGGTATACTTTAATATATATGTTAT
>CAZYZR010000096.1:0-1361 GCA_964651945.1 uncultured Oscillospiraceae bacterium
CCGCAGGGTCCACTTCAAGTATCTGTCCCAGGCCGTTGGCTACCATATCGGCCTGCTCCGGGTCGCTCTCAGCCGGGGAGACAAAAACAGTCCAGACTGTGGCACTCTGGGCCAGGACTTTCATATTTGCGTCGTAAATGGTCCCTCTCTTCGGGGTGAGCTCAGTCTCCCTGAGCTGTATCTGAGTTGCGGCCGTCTGGTATTTTTCGTGGTCGATCACCGAGATTCTGAACATATTCAGGCACACCAGAAGAAAGCCCAGTCCCACACAAACTGAGAGGAATATGGTCCTGCCCTTCATTTTTTTCGTTACTTTCTGAGGTGTCTTGCCTTGCGGCGTCCTGTTGTTGTTCATAAATCTCCGGATTTTACATTATGGTCAACATATTCTGAGATAAATGTAATTTCACTTAAATTCCTATTTTATTTACTAATAAGTCATAAATATGATTTATTCTGGGATAATATAAAAATTTTAGGATTTATTGACTTAATAATAAAAATTGCCCTATATACTCACTTAAGGCGAAGAATAATAAAGAACCAGTCCATTACTCTCCGCCTGAAGCTATTATCAATATTGTCTTTACGGAACAAGATAGGACATAATCGGATGCACTATCTGCATAAATTTCTCTTTTACAGGGGATTCGCTGACCTCGAGTTTATTCTCGGTCTCAAGCTCAACATACTGCCTCTGGGAAGCGTCCATCTTGACCATGCCCAACTGGCTGACTGCGTAATTTTCTATCTCATCAAGGGTCATTCTGCTCTCGAGAGTGAACTCAAGATATGCTTTCTCGCTTTCAAGCTGAACTATCTCGTTGTTGACCCGGGCGGTCTTTGAGATGTAGCTTGTGGTGGCGGCCTTGGTGGCGAGTATTCCGATAATGAGGGTTATGGTCAGGGCAATGCTGAAAACCTTCGCAATCTTCCTGCCAATATTGAATTTTGTCTGAGCTTTTATTACAACGCTCTCTTTTGGAACTTTTCTGGCAACCTGCCTCTCCTCCGCCGCCTCGTAGAGGGAGAGATCGTATGCCGTATTTTCAGTCTGCATCGGAATGTACCCCGTTTCTTTATTTTCTTTCCCCGGGACAATGGCCCCGTATATATCAAAGCCCTCAGGCTTTTATAAGCACCCTCAGTTTTGCCGACCTGGCCCTTCGGTTGCTCTCGCACTCCAAAGGTGAGGGGGTGATGGGTTTCTTTGTGTACAACTCTGCCCCTGGCCGAGCAAGAGTTCCGTAAATCAGGTGCCGGGCCTCATCCCGGACAACCGGCGCGGACAGGGATCTGAAATACTGTTTTACTATCCTGTCCTCAAGTGAGTGAAAAGTTATCACCCGGATTCTTCCGCC
>CAZYZR010000096.1:1461-4623 GCA_964651945.1 uncultured Oscillospiraceae bacterium
CTCTGTGAGGTTATTCACCAGGTCCCGTGCCGTAGGGCCCTGCCTGCTCATCCTCATGTCCAGAATCCCGTCCTGCCTGTAGGAAAAGCCCCTGTCCGGGTTTTCCAGCTGGTAAGCAGAAACTCCAAGGTCTAAGAGGACGCCGTCTATCCGGTTTATTCCTTCCTCCGCGAGAATTTTACAGGCGTTTCTGAAATCGGCTTCTATAACTTTTGCGGGATATCCCAGCAGCCTCTCTGTGGCCACCGCCACCGCGTCCGGGTCCTTGTCAAAGCAGTAGAGAAATCCACCCTTAAGTTTTTGCGCTATACGGCGGGAGTGCCCCGCACCACCGCAGGTGCCGTCCACATATACTCCCCCGGGGTCTATGGCGAGAGCCTCCAAAGTCTCCCTTAAGAGGACCGGGGTGTGGGAAAACTCCGGCATTGTCAGAAGCCCAATTCTTTGAGCTGCTCTGTGATGGAGGCGAAGTTGTTTACCCCCTCGTTCTCCCGGTAGGTGTCTTTGTCCCACATTTCGGCGTAGGTCCTGGCACCTATCACAACCACGTCTCTGGTTATCCCCGCATGATCGCGGAGGTACTGAGGAAGGAGAATCCTGCCCTGCTTGTCGGGGACGACCTCGGCTACGTTGCCGTAGAGAATCCTGAGTATGTCCTTTGACCGGACAGTGGACATATTTTCAAATTTTTCGTCCATCTTCTTCCACTGTTCCCGGCTGTAAACCACAAGGCACTTGTCAAACCACTTTGTGACATAGAGGACATCGCCCATCTCGGCGCGAAACTTCGGAGGGAAATTTACCCTCCCCTTGGCGTCGAGGGAATATTCAAACCTTCCCATCAGCATAGGGCTGTCCTCCTCTCCCGGTTTTTCGTGTTGACAGGTTGAAAACCCGGTTTATAAATGAGTTATCAACCACATTTATTCACATTTCAACACTTTTCCCCACTTGATGTTTAAATTATACTCTGTTTTTCACTGCAATGCAACCCGCCAGGGTAGTTTTTTTACAATATAGCTATGGTAAATTTTTGGGGACAATGGTATTTTTACGCTGATACTATTTTTTTAAAGAAACAGCAGCGGGATAAAAAGTAAAAATAAGGGCAAAGAAAAAGGGAAATCGAGGGCAAATTACGGAAATTTATCGGCTGTTCAACGGTCCGGTAATTTTTTCTCTCATTGCATATCGCAAAAACTAAACTGTATATATCAAATCCCGCAGGTTATATTAAAAAATACCGCCCCGGGAAGGGGCGGTATTTGTGAAGGGTTTTTCACCAGGTTTTCAATAAAGCTTTGACGTGCAGTTTAATGAAAATATTGGAAAGTTATTTTATCGGAGGGGTTTATTGCCCGGCCCTGAGGCAGGTATTGCCATATCTCAGTTTATAAATGCAGCATTCAGCGGGAGAAAATTTCGTCCAGCCGAAGGGCAAAGTCTCCGCTTTTAATAAGCCGATTGGCGTCCCCAAGGCGGAAATGGTGTTTTATCCGGGATGGGTCATCCAAAAAGCCCAGGATAAAATTAGTGGAAATGCGGTAGATTATCTCGGTGGGAGCGAGGCCATAGACCTGTTTTTCGAATATGTGGGAAATTCTCCGGGATTCGTCGGGGAAAGCCTTTTTAAGCCCGTCGCTGTTGTAGAGGCGCTTTACGATCTCGGTGATGTAAAGGCCGGATTTCATATACAGGTCGGCAAATGTGCGGTCCGGATCGTCAAAGCAGCCCGGATTTTCCTCCCGGAGAAGGTCCACCATCTTTTGCACAACCCACTTGGGGGTGAAAATCTGGTTCGTCCTCTGGGCGGGGATGTAGTCGAAAATATCGCTTTTGTTGCTCTCGTCAAAGTAGTTTGACAGCTCTTTGCGGAGGGAAAGGAAGTATTTTACCGAGTCGTCGAACACCACCTGATCGAAAAGCTTTCCCTCGTAGTGCTTTGTGGAACCGTCCTCGTCAGTGTAATCTCCGCCGTCGCGGAGAAAGCGGAAATCATCGAGGCTTATCCCGGTGACCTCTTTGAACACCCGGTCGGGAATTATTTCGTCAAAAGATTCCAGGGTGGTATTGTCGTCTCCGTAGGCCATAAGGAAGGAGGGTATAGTGCGGGAAAATCCCCTGAGGTGATCCCTGACGGTGTCCTCTATGCCCTTTTTCCGGGTCTCAAGCGTCCGCTTTTCGGCAAGGCGCACCGCAGTTTTGGGGGCAGTGTCGACGTAATCCCTGACTATTTTGTCAAAGGATTCCTCTGCCTTTTTCTCTATCTCCCGCTTTTTTGTCTCGTATTTTACTTTCTCGGAGGCCAAATCGGTGTCCGGATCCCGCCTTTTTGCCAAGTACTCTGAATCAAGAACGTTCATCTCTTTTTGAGTGCTGCCGTAGACTTTCTCAACTTCCCTGTTGAGATTGTAGTCCAGTTCCCTCTCAATCTTTTTCCTGTCAGAGGGGCGGAGGGTGCCCCGGTATTTATTTGCCACTACGTCCAAAACAGGAGGGACGGCGGCATTTCGGATTGACTTCTTTATCTTTTCAAGGTCCCTATCTCTGTGAAAATCCGCTTTTTCGGTGACCTCTGTCACGGTCTTTTTTAAATTTGCCGCGGTTTCGGCGTAAAATTTTTCTCCGAAAGAATCCCGGGCAGTGCCGATCACCTTTTTTTCGTCCGGAATCACCTCGCCGTCCCGATCCAGAAAAATATTTCCGGCGGAGGAGGTGTCCACCTTGTCGGACTTTTTCCCGGGCCGATCGGCGGGCTCAAAGGTGTTTATTATGTCAATTACCCGGGAGGGGGCGGAAAATATATTGGAAATGTTCCGGAAAAGGAAATTGCTCATAAACCCGCGGTTTACCACCTCAACTGAGTGGATTCTGCGGGGTATGGACATCACTTTTTCGGCGTCAAGGTAGATCATCTCCCCCTCTTCATCCTCCCCTATAACCGGGAAAAAGTTGAGAAGCTCCTTTACATGCCGGCGCCTTGTTTCCACGTCTCCCTTGCCGTTGGCGGTATCGGAAGCCAGGTCGTTGGCGAACTGCTCGAAAACAGTCAGGGTCCTGGCGGGGTCGAAATCGAATACGTAGGCGTTTTCCTTGCGGTAGAATTCCTCCCCTTCCCTGTAAAGGCAGGGGTTCTGGGCGCGGAATGCGGACTGCATATAC
>CAZYZR010000097.1:0-4556 GCA_964651945.1 uncultured Oscillospiraceae bacterium
GTCAAAACAGACGATATTGACTATGTGAAGAGCGTAGTAAAATATTCCCCTTACTTTGGCTTTGGCAGCCGAGTATCGGTGGGGAAAAACTGTTTTGAGCTTGAAAATGTAAAGCATATGGAAAAAGTTTCCTACTCCCGGAATTTCAGGCTCCTGCTCTCAAAGTGCCTAGGGGACGATTTTAATCTTGAAAACTCAGGTTATACCATTGTTTCTACGGTCTATCGCGGATCACGGGCCTACTCCCACAATGCCATAGGCAGATTCAATGAATTTGGCGAGGGCAGTTTTATGGAAGTGAGGCAGGACAAGGAGTACTACGGGCATATACAGGAATGCTACAATGGCAAGAAGATTTATCATTATGGCATAGGATTTGTACTGTGAGGTCGTTATATGAGGACAAAAATTACAATTTGCACACCTGTCCATGTAGGTACCGGAGAGATAAAACTCAATTCTGAATATATCAAACGCGGAAATACTCTTAGCAATTATGATTTAGCTGAGCTCCTTGGAAAATCTTCTCAGAATCTTTTAGATGAGGCGTTTTTGAATAGTCTGATGGATAGCAGCCCCGGATCTAAAAAGGAAGCTCTGAATAAATTGATAAATGATCGGAAAAGGCGTTCTGGGTCATCAGAATTTGATAGAATGTATTCACTTAGATTCGGTTTTGAAAGAATGCCAAGAGGGGATGTAATGGTTCAGGCCAAAACTCTCAATCAACCTTTTATTCCCGGTTCAACTCTGAAAGGAGCGATTCTAAACTGTATCTATTATGATTTTGTATTACGCCATTATGAGGATTTGTGTGAATATCTGGAATCAAGCATCGGGAAATTTGTCCCTGAAATTGATAGTTTTGTCAAGTATGTTTATAGAAATGATCCTGATGTAGAACTTATAACTGAATTTATGGAAAATTTCAGAAACTGTATAGTTTGTCGAGATACGATTTACAGTAAACTTTGTTTTCTTGAAACAATAAGAGAAAATGTTTTTACAGGAGCTGCATTATCTGTTCCTAATTTAGAATGTATAGACTCAGATCAAAACTCCAAGAACAGTAGAATTATTTATTTTGACATCGGGAAAAAATCAATTCTTAAAGACAAGTATGAGGGTACAAACTTTTATTCAGATTTTCGGGATTTTCTTTCGTATAAAAAAATAGTCAACGTCTCAAAACAGTTTTTTCAGGATATGATTGGGGAAGAGATTACGGTGAAAGATAAAATAAAGGAGTATGATAGTGATCCGGAGAATATAGAATCATTTAATTCTGATATTCAAAATAGTGAAATACGAATTTTCTATTCCAAAATTGAAAGTTATTTTGGCAAATTTATTGAAGATGAAAAGAATAATAGTTTTCACTTGAGAATAGGAGGGCGCACTAACTATTTTTATAAAACTGTTTCTTATCTTATAAAAAAGAATAACGAAGATTTTTACAATACTCATTTTAGATATTTATTTTCTCCAAAGAAAGGCATTAAAGGTCCTGAGCCCAGTCCTTTTTCAATGCCCGTCACTAGGACACTCTGTACCGACGGCAAAAACACTTATTACCCCGGCATTATAAAAGTCGAGTTTATACAGGAACCGAAAGATTGAATTCCCTTGAAATATTCACCGTCCTGGTTTCTTTCCCCCTGGGAGCGGATTTTCACATTAACATAATCGATTGCATTTACAGGTCTTTTCTCAGGATGGTAAAAAGGCTCTCCTGCGTTGCCACAGACGTAAAATGCAATGACTGCCCTATATCCTCCGGCTGCCAGTATTACCGGATCACAGGTGAAAATTTCTCAGGCTACCCCGGAATATTTTTTGAGAAAACGGGTTTCGAAAAGAGACTTTTCAAAGAAAACGAGGAGTTCAGGTTCACTGTGTTCTGCATAGGCAAGAGCAGCCTTTACAGGTCCTACATAAATATCTTTTTTGAGAACTACTCGGACGGCAAGCTGGCGGGGTTTCCTTTCCTTTTGAAGAGCATTGAAAAGAGGACGGTTTCCTCCTCCGGTTTTATCCCCACGGGCAGAATATCCATAATATCCCCGGTGGAGTCCTCCGATTTTTCACAGGTTTACAACAATATGGTGTCATATTACAGAGATTTTTACGGTCTCGACCTTGTGCCTGTTGAAGAGTCATTTTCCGCCGAAAATGTAAAGGAGGTAAATTCCGGCAAAGTTTATCTTGGCACTAAGGCGGTAAATATCCGAGGATATGTTTACAATCTGACTTTGCAGGATTCTTTGCCGGATATTGTTTCAATGTTTGGGGTGGGGAAGTACAATTTCCTCGGAGGTGGCCGTTTTGAGACTGAAAGTGAGCCTTGACTGCAATAATCTGACTCTGCCGATGAAAAACAAGCACATTGTCCAGGGCGTGATCTACAATATGTTCGACAGGAAAACTTTGGGTTCTTTCTACCACGACCAGGGGTACCGAAAAGACGATAAGCTTTTCAAGATGTTTGTTTTCAGCGATCTCTTCGGCCGGTACACCCTGTCCGGCGGGAATATAGTATTCGACGGACCTGTTTCTCTGTATATTGATTCCCTGAGTGATGATTTTACCCAAATTGTCTACGAATTCTTGGTCCGCAATTCCCGGCTGTATATAAACCATCAGGAGGTGGGTATTTCGGGCATAGACATTTCCGACCTTCAGCATTTTAACGGCAGGAAGCAGTTCGTAGTATATACTCTTTCCCCGGTTGTGACCTACACCTCGGAAGACGGCTATTTTACCTACTATAAGCCCGGGGACTACATGTTTCACAGCCTCATCCTCAAAAATATCGCCGACAAAGCCCGGGCTTTCGGATACCGGCTCCCGGACCCATATTTCAAGATATCCCGGGTCAGCGAGCTTAAAAAGAGGATTGTCTATTTCAAAAACACTTTTTACGAGGCATACCACTGCAAAATGCGGGTCCTGACGGATTACGACACTCTGAATATCGCATATCACACCGGCCTTTCGGCAAAAGGGTCCTGCGGTTTCGGCATGATAGGGGTCAGGGATGAAGAAGACGATTTATATCTATAAAAGCGGCGAACTGCTTCGAAAAGATGATTCCCTGGTCTTAAAGCCGAAAAAAGGCCCTCCTGAGTACATCCCCATTGAGCAGGTAAACCTTATAATGTGCTTTGGGGACATCACCCTGAACAAGCGAACTCTCGGCCTTTTGAATTCCTATAGAATATCCGTTTTCTTTTTTAATTTCTATGGCACATATATAGGGCAGTATGTCCCGAAAAAATATACCACGGGCAAAATCCTTACAGAGCAGGTGAATGCTGCACAAACCGGGAAAAGGCTCTATATTGCAAAGAAAATGATTGCTGCTGGCAGCGAAAATCTTCTGTCTGTCCTCAGGTATTACGACAAAAAGCGAAACGATTTGCGCTTGGCTATGTATTTTATACGGGAGAAGATGGAGGAAATAGACTCATCCCCCACAGTGGAAAATCTCCTGACGATTGAAGCGCAGATAAAAAAATGGTATTATTCATGTTTTGACAGCATAATTTCCGATAAAGACTTTTCATTTGAGAAGAGGACGTTTCATCCCCCGCAGAATGAAGTCAATGCCCTTTTGAGCTACGGCTACTCGCTCCTATATGCAAATGTGCAGTCGGATATTGAAAAGAGTCCGCTGAACCCTTGTATAAGTTTTGTCCACGGAATGGCAAGACAAGGGGATTCCCTGCAGTACGATATAGCCGACATCTTAAAACCTTTCCTTGTTGACCGACTTGTATTCAGAATGATTAACAAACACCAGCTGAAGCCCGGATATTTTTACCGCAAGAATGACGGAAGGTGTTTTTTAAACAAAGAGGGGGTATCCCTGTTCATGGATGAATTCGAAAAGCTGATGCAAAAATCCATAAAGCTTGGCAACAAGTATTATTCGTACAGGAACATAATCACGGGGGAAGTTTATAAGCTTTCGGATTATATATCAGGCAAAAGACGGGAATATGAGCCTGTTATATTTAAGCGGCGGTAAAATGTATGTGATATGTACCTACGACGTGTCTGAGAAAAAATGTCAGAAGGTGATGAAACTTTTAAGGAAATACATGTTTCACGTCCAGAAGTCGGTTTTTGAGGGGGAGCTTCCTCCCGCAAAATTTAAAACTCTCAAACACAAGTTGGAAAAGATAATAGACAAAAATGACAGTGTCTTGTTCTATTATTGCTATGAAAACAAGAAAATTTTGAAAGAGGGAATGGGTAAAAATGTAAAAAGTTTAAATATTTTTATGTAAATTCCGGATCATGTCCCCTTTTTGGCCCCTAAAAAGGCCTGAAAAAGACTGATTTTCAGGGGATGATCCGGAAATTCGGGGCAAAAATTCCTTTGGTATTCATAATTTTGAATATTCCTTCATACTTTTGCCTCAGCAATAGATATTTATGCATAAAATAACTATTGCATATCGTTCTTATAAAGGATCAACGCGAAGCCGAAGACTCGAGCTTTTCATAGAACCCGTTGATTGCATATCGTTCTGATAAAGGATCAACGCCGA
>CAZYZR010000098.1:0-1164 GCA_964651945.1 uncultured Oscillospiraceae bacterium
GGCGAGGTCCTTCCCAAGAGTTATGCCAACCGAAACTCCGAAAAGCTTATCAAAATCGCCGCCAAACCATTGAAAGGAATTATATTTATCTTTTACCCCGCAATTTATCGGTTGTCCCTGATAAAAAAGTTTCTCAGCAGGAAGGATACCGGTGAGGAGGAGCCTGTGGTGACTGAGCAGGAACTGATGAGCATCATAGACGAAATAGAGGACGACGGAGTCTTAAAGGAGGAGGAAGCAGACCTGGTACAGAGCGCTATAGAGTTCAACGACATCACCGTGGGGGATATTATCACCCCGAGAGTCGACCTGTCCGCCGTGGAGATAAACCGGGGTAAAGAAGCAATAAAGCAGACATTTCTGGATACGAACTACAGCAGGCTTCCGGTGTACCGGGAGACAATAGACAACATAGTGGGCTTTATCAGCCAGAAGGATTTTTTTTCCGCGATACTGCGAGATGAACAGTTCACCCCTGCGGACCTGGTAAAGTCCTGTGCCTTTATACCTCCTTCCAAGAGAGTAATTGACATAATGCGCCTGTTTCAGGCTGAAAAACTGCATATGGCCGTGGTTGTGGATGAATACGGCGGAACATTGGGAATAATAACCCTGGAGGATGTGCTGGAGCAGCTGGTGGGAGAGATCTGGGATGAGCACGACGAGCCCATGAGGACCCTAAGCGAAATTTCCCCCGGAGTCTATGAAGCCCTGGGCAGCGCAACTATGGCCCGGCTCTACCGGGGAATTCTGGACGAAAAATCCCCTGCAGGAAAGGAATACCTGACAGTTTCAGGATACATTATGGACATGTTGAACCGCGTCCCGGCCCCTGGAGATACCCGGGAGGACGGCAAGCTGCACTACACCGTAAAGCGGGTGGAGGGCAACAGGATAATGAAGGTCGAAATCACCCCTGTCCCCCAAACCCCGCGGTGACAGACATTTATAATATATTCGTCTTTGCGTCGCGGGAAATTTAATGTCCGCCTTCTAACCCCAAGGTGACTTCATATAGGCAGAATAATTTTCGGCATTAATTGAATTTAGATTATTTTGACTTTGCATTCGGCATCCGCAACAAGTAAATAATCAAGAAAATGTAAACTGTAAAGGCAAACAAAAATCAGGGCTTGTGTGCAAAACAGAAGCCCTGATTTAATT
>CAZYZR010000098.1:1264-2518 GCA_964651945.1 uncultured Oscillospiraceae bacterium
TTCGTCTTCACACTTTACCCTGCAGGCTGAGTAGAAATGGTGGAACCGGGTGGCCAGGCTGACTGAGTATCTGGTTATTCCCGAGGGGTCGTAGTTTTTCCCCGCCGCCCGGACCTGCCGGGGCATATAGGACAACTGTCTTATAAGCTGTGTCTCCGCGGGGTCAGTCAACAGAGAAAAATCCGCGGATCCGTCAGTGCTGACCCCCTCTCTCTCCAGCCGCCTGAGTATGCTGCATATCCTGGCGTGGGCATACTGAACGTAATAGACCGGGTTGTCACTGCTCTCCCGGACAGCCAGGTCCATGTCAAAGACCAGGTGGGAGTTGGGCTCTCTGGTGTTGAAGAAAAACCTGGCCGCGTCCACGGGGACTTCATCCAGGAGGTCAGTCAGGGCGATGGCTTTTCCGGTCCTCTTGCTCATCTTTACCTCTTCTTTTTTAGGGTTCCCGTTTTCGTCGAGAACCGCATTTCCCTGAGCATCCACTTCATTCTTTACGAGTTTCACAAGCTGCATCAACACTACATCCAGTCTGTCGGAGTCAACCCCCAGTGCCCTCATTGCCGTCTTCATCCTCGCCACATGCCCATGGTGGTCAGCGCCCCAAATGTCTATTGCCTTGTCAAAGCCTCTTGTGACCAGTTTGTCGTAATGGTAGGCTATGTCAGCCGCAAAATAAGTGGATATGCCGTTGCTTCTGACCAGCACCTCGTCCTTGTCCTCCCCCAGGGCAGTGCCCCTGTACCAGAGGGCCCCGTCCTTTTCGTAGGTGTATCCGTTCCGGGACAGCCTCTCAATGGCTTTGTCCACATCGCCCCTGTCCCTCATGGCCTGCTCCGAGAACCACACATCATAATTTATTTTGTATTTTTCCAGGTGCTTCTTCATATCCGCAACATTTTTCGGGAGGGCATAGTCAATCAATGCCTTTTTTCTCACTTCCAGAGGCTCGTTTATATAGGAGTCCCCGTGCAAATCCCGGAATTCCCTGGCTCTGTCCGCAATGTCTCCCCCCTGGTAAAAATTTTTGTCGAAGGGGTAGGACGGGTCATAGATCTGCATATACCTGGCCTCAAGGCTGAGCCCGAATTTTTCTATCTGATTGCCGGCGTCGTTTATGAGAAATTCCCTTGTCACGTCATAGCCGGACCAGGACAGGCATTCAGCCAGTATGTCCCCCAGGGCTCCGCCTCTGGCGTTGCCCAGGTGCATAGGACCTGTGGGGTTTGCCGATACAAATTCCACATTGTACCT
>CAZYZR010000098.1:2618-4499 GCA_964651945.1 uncultured Oscillospiraceae bacterium
CATAGGATCGAAATACTCGAAATTCAATTTATTTTATCCCCCTGACTGTAAGTTTAACCGTATTTTTGCTGATTTTTTCACCTTCGGAAAAAAGAGAATAGCAGAGATACACCTTTCCGCCTATATCTCCCAAGTCAGATTCCGCCCGGTGGCACTTTACATTTAGCTCTATTTTTCCCTGTCCCGTGTCATATATCCACAGAGTTTCCTGTCCCGGCGACAGGGAAAGGATCCCCGCCCCCGGCAGCCCCGGCCTTGTCATCTCAGCTTTTCCCTGCCGGATTTTAAGAAGGGTGTAAATTCCCTCCATACCCCGGCTCTTTTCCCTGTATGCTATGTAATGTCTGTTGTTTTTGCAGACATAAAATCCCCTGACGGCGAAGTCGGAATTGTGTTCATGGTCCGGGTAGGAAGCGCATGCCTTTATCAGAATCCTGCAGTTTTCCTCCACCCCGGTCAGCCTTCTATATCCACATGTACGGCTTTTGTGCCGCCGCGATCTCCCAGGAATATATCCGCAACCCTGTCAAACCCCTCTACCTCACCGGTCACGTAGTATTCCACGCGGTCCCTGCACTTTTTTCTGTCCAGATCCAGATCGCCGAGAATTTTTATTGCCCGCAGAGCCGTCTCGCGGCCGGAGTCTATTAGCACTACGTCTTTTCCCACTATTTTCTGTATAATATCCCGGATAATCGGGAAATGGGTGCATCCCAGGATCAGCGTGTCAACCCCGGCTTTGATTATCGGTTTCAGGTATTCCGTGCAGGCGCGGTTTGTTTCGGGGTTGTCCGCATCTATATTTCCGCTCTCCACAAGGGTTACCAGCCTGGGGCATGCGTTGCTCACCGTCTCTATCTCCGGGTCCTTCTCTTTTATTTTCCTTGGAAAAACTTTGGATTTTACAGTGGCTTCTGTGCCTATTATACCGATTTTTTTGTTTCGGGTGGCCTTAACTGCAGCTTCCACGGTGGGATCTATAACGCTGACAAAAGGAACTTTGAGATCTCTTATCCGGGACGGGGGCACATTGCTGGATACGGTGCCACAGGCGGCTATCACCATCTTAACTCCTTTTTTCTGCAGAAATTCAACATCGTCGTTGGTGTAGCCGGTTATCTCCTCCCTGGTCCTTACCCCGTAAGGCATCCTGGCAGTATCCCCCAGATACACCATATTTTCATCCGGGGCAAGCTTCAGAAACCGCCTTGCACAAGTGAGGCCGCCGAGGCCTGAGTCGAAAACACCTACAGGATTATCTCTCATCTTCCCCCTCCAATGCCAGCTGGATAAGTCCGTCCACAAGCTCCCCGTAGGTCATTCCGGTGTGCTGCATAAGCCGAGGGTACATGCTTATCTTTGTGAATCCGGGGAGGGTGTTAATCTCGTTGAGGAGAATTTTCCCGTCCTCTCTCACGAAGAAATCCACCCTCGAAAGCCCCCTGCACTCCATCCGGGTAAAAGCTTTTTTGGCTATCTCTCTTATTTTGTCCCTGACATCCTTTTCCAGATGCGCGGGAATATACGTCTTGCTGGTACCGGATATATATTTGTCATCGTAGTCGTAAAACCGGGCGCTGGCGCCTATTTCTCCCACGTCGCTGGCGACCAGCTCGGGAATGTTCCCGTAAACGGCACATTCGACTTCCTGCCCCTTTACGAATTCTTCGAAAATAACCTTGTCGTCGTGAGTAAGGGCCAGATCCACAGCCCGCCTTAGCTCATCTCTGCCGGAAACTTTGGATACTCCCACCGAAGAGCCGCTCCTTGAGGGCTTTACGAAAATGGGGTATCCCAGATTTTTTTCCAGCCTGTCTGCAATTTCCTCAAAATCGTCAATCTGCCACTGCTCCATATAGTCCCATTTGCAGTGGGGAATCC
>CAZYZR010000099.1:0-4434 GCA_964651945.1 uncultured Oscillospiraceae bacterium
ATCTCCCAGCTTTCGCTGTTCCCAAGGATTTGTGAGATTAAGAGAAAGAAAAGACTTAAATTGAGAATAATAGACTTTATTCCGGAATAATGTTTTAATTTTTACCTGCAGGAAAAAATATATTTAGTATTTTTCCAGCCCAGAAAAAAATCAGATTTGTTATTTTTAAAATTAAATATTTGAGATAAAGAGAGCCTTCTATGTTTATTTGACTGATGCAGGAATAAATGTACACATATACAGTTTTAAAAAATATATATTATAAAAATGCAACTGATTTTATCTTGAAACAGTAAATTTATTATATTTAAAAAATGACTGTGTGTAGAGATTAAGTATTATTTGATTAGTGTCCCGATTAAGTATTGTGACTTTTGTTCTGAGGAATACGCCGGTATGCAGGAAAACTTGGCTTTGTCAGTAAAAAAACACGGCAAACAAGAGTTTTGCCGTGCTGTTTTATTTTTGCCGTATTAATTTATATCATATACATTCTTCATATATATATATTGCGTTGAATTACCAGTATGAACTTTTTAGAGTTTCACAATTCATTGAACATATTTTATCACTGTATTTATTCAGGCGATTGTTTATGCTGTTTTCCTACTGTATTCATTGTTCGGACAAAGGATTAATAAAATACGGGCAAAACTCTATCGCATCTGCAGATATGAGTTTATGTACAGTGCCGTTATATATTCCGTTAAAAGCATAATTTATCGTCTTCCCGTGAAGATGACCGTAAAACACCCTCTTTATTCCGTAATCTTTCAGAATCCGGAGAATCTCAGTGTTCTTCTGATCAAAATATATTGCCGGGTAATGCAGAAAAACCAAGGTTTCGCCTTGTCCTTTCCTCCGGTCAAGGGACATTTTAAGCCTCCCCGCTTCCCTGTGAATTATCAGGTCGTCATGCTCTTCCCCGCTTTCAAATATCCACCCCCTTGTGCCGCATATATTGAAATTTTCAACTTCAAATGAATTGTTGAAGAGAAATTTAATAGTTTTAAAATTGTTTCTCTCAATGAATTCTTCCAGTTTTTTGTAAGTCTGCCACCAGTAATCGTGATTGCCTTTCAAAATGATTTTTTGTCCGGGCAGACTCTCAATAAACTGAAAATCAGGCAGTGCTTCATCAAGGTTCATTCCCCAGGAGATGTCTCCGGGGACAATAACGGTATCCTCTTTATTCACTAGTCTCTTCCAGTTGTTTTCGAGTCTCTGTGTATGATTTTCCCATCCCGGGAAAATATCCATGGGCTTTTGTTTTCCCAGAGAAAGATGAAGATCACCTATGACATATACGGACAATTCGGCATCACCTCGCATACATATTTTATCACATAAAAAATAGTCTGTCCGCAAAAATCTTTTTTATCTGATTAAAACAATTCTTTAAAATAAATATATCTGTTTAATTCAAAAATCAGGTCAGTCCGAAATTTAACAAGTTAAATAAGATAAAATTTCAGATTCATATAAAGAGGAAAAAAGCAGGACAGAAATAAATCTGTCCTGTTTGTGCTTATTTTTATAAATTTCAGCAAAACTCAAAGCTTGAAGTCGCTTATCACAGAGTTACCTTGAGGAATGTCTTCTTGCCTTTTTTGATCACAAACCTGTCTTTGAAATCATCTTTGTCAAAGTTTGTGTCTATGCTGTCGACTTTCTTGTCGTTGACCATTACGCCGCCCTGGGTGACAAGTCTCCTCGCTTCGGACCTGCTCCGGCAAAGGTTTGTAGCCACAAGAAGATCAAGAACATTTATCTCACCGTCAGTGAAATTTACATCTGAGAGTGAATGCGTCGGCATTGAATCGCTTTCGGCTGACCCTCCGAAAAGTTCCCTTGATGTTTTCAGGGCATTTTCGGCATCTTCCTTTGAGTGGACAATCTCAGTGAGAGTATATGCCAAAAGCTCCTTTGCTTCATTGTAGGCGGATCCACCGCGTTTTTCGTACTCATCTATCTGCTCCAGAGGAACCAGAGTGAGCATCCTGAGGCATTTGGCAACATCTGCATCATCTATGTTTCTCCAGTACTGGAAAAACTCGTAAGGTGAGGTCTTCTTGGGATCAAGCCAGACTGCGCCTTTTACGGTCTTCCCCATCTTCACACCGTCAGCGGTGGTCAGGAGATTAAATGTCATACCATATGCATTTTTGCCGTCCTTTTTGCGGATGAGCTCCGTTCCGGCAAGTATATTGGACCACTGATCATTTCCTCCGAACTGGGCAACACAGTTGTAATCGTTGAAAAGTCTGTATGAATCGTATCCCTGCATTAACATATAGTTGAATTCTGTGAATGTAAGGCCGATATCTCTCTCCATCCTGGCCTTGAAAGCATCAGCCGTCAGCATTTTGTTGACTGAAAAATAAAACCCGACATCCCTCAGAAATTCAATGTAATTCAGATTCATAAGCCAGTCCGCATTGTTTACCATAATTGCTTTTCCATCCGAAAAATCTATGAATTTTCTCATAGTTACCTTGAATTTTTCAGCATTGGACTGGATTTCCTCCACAGACATTACCCTGCGCATATCGGTTTTCCCACTGGGATCCCCTATCATGCAAGTGCCGCCGCCTATAAGAGCTATAGGCCTGTGGCCGTAGTCCTGCATATATTTCATCACCATCATCTGCAAGAAATGACCGACATGAAGGCTGTCAGCAGTCGGGTCAAAACCTATATAAAAGGTTATTTTTTCCCTTCCGAGCAAGTCACGGAATTCATCTCTGTCGGTAACCTGGGCTATAAGTCCTCTTTCCTCAAGCAGATCAAAAACATTTCCCTCTTTCATTCAAAAAACCTCCTGAGATATTTGTACAGCCGGCATATATAAAAATAAAACGCCGCCTGCCTTTTGGCAGAGGGCGTTGAAACAACACGGTACCACCTCTGTTCGCAGAAAGCTTCACAGCCATCTGCCTCACAAAGTACAATGACTTTATATCCTTTAACGGGGACATCCGTCGGAGCCTACTGCTGTGTTCGGTCCGCCGCTCGGAAGGGTATTCACAGGAAACTCAAAGTTGCGCTTTCACCTGCCGCGCTCTCTCTTTACCGCACTTTTCCGGTTACTTGGCTTCGTCCTGGCGTTTATATATTTTATGTTAATTATAAACAAGGCAAAAAAGGTTGTCAACTGTTTTTTGCGTTGAATATCATCTCCCGGGCATTCTGAAGGGCAGTATCCGTAATATTTTCTCCGGAGATTATTCTCGCCACCTCCAGCACCCTCTCATTTTCGCTCAGTTCCCTGACATGAGTAAAAGTGTTCCTGTCATCTGTGGTCTTCTCAATGAGCATATGATTGTCCGCGTAAGAAGCTATCCGGGCAGAATGCGTTACACAAAGAACCTGTTTTCCCTTTGCGGTTTTTTTCATAAGCTCCCCTATCCTCAGGGCCGCAGACCCCGAAACACCTGAGTCAATTTCATCGAAAATCAAAGTGTGGGTGTCATCCTTTTCTGCAAGAACGCTTTTTATGGCGAGCATAATCCTCGACAATTCTCCGCCTGATGCGATTTTTGAAAGCGGTTTTTCCGCTTCACCCTTATTTGTCGAGATCAGGAATTCTATCTCATCCTGTCCGTCTTCTCCGAAATTCTTTTGCTCACAGGAAAGATAAAGTTTAACATCAGGCATATTGAGAAATTCCAGGGCATCCTGAATTTGTCCGGAAAGGGAGCTGAACACTTCTTTTCTGTTGTCAGTAAGTCTGCCTGCCGAAATGGTAAGCTTTTCGGTTATCTCCCGCTTATCGGTGTACAATTTTTCAAGTTTGTCTTTTGCGAACTCTATTTTTTCGAGTTCTTCCCTGCTCTCTTCCAGGCGGTCCAGCACATCACTTACTTCGGGCCCGTATTTTTTCTTGAGCCTGAAATATACATCGAGTCTCTCCTCAATGCGGTCTATATCAGAAACATCCACGTCAAAATCATCTATATAGTTTTTCAGATCAAAACCGGTATCCTGCAGAAGAGATGCGGCTTCACTCAGACGCCGGGAGATTTCACCCAGCTGGGGTGAAAATTCAGCAATTTTCTCAATATCGGATGCTGCCTGCTGTACAGAGGAAACTGCACCCATATTCACATCATCGCCGAAAAGCAGGTCGTGGGAAGACGCAAGCCCGTTCAGGATAGTTTCCGCATTTTTTATTATTACCTTTTCCCTGTTGAGCCGTTCCTCTTCTTCCCGGGTTATGGCTGCCTCTTCAATCTCCTTTATCTGAAAGGCAAGAAAATCCCGTGTGCTCCGCCGGTTTTTGTCAAGCCGTTCCAGTTCAGCTATCTGTTTGTTTATTTCCGAATATTCGCTGTAGAGTTGCTTATAGTTAGCTTTTATCCGGTCATCGGTGCCAAAGGAATCCAGTATTTCAATGTGCTTTGAGGGATCAAGCAGTTTCTGGCTGTCATGCTG
>CAZYZR010000100.1:0-4236 GCA_964651945.1 uncultured Oscillospiraceae bacterium
TCAAAATCGTCAATCTGCCACTGCTCCATATAGTCCCATTTGCAGTGGGGAATCCCGGTCCGGTCGAATACTATATTCGCATGTACTTTGTCCATACAGAGGGCACTGGAGAGCACTCCGCAGCCGCAGTAGGGTATACCGCTCATCTCCAGGAGTCCCTGGATTGTGCCGTCCTCTCCCATCTTGCCGTGGAGCACGGGGAATACAACATCTATTTTTTCCACAGTTACAAGGGATCCATCCATCTTTATCAGCCCCTTTGTGGTCCTGTCGGGGCTTATCATACATGGCACATTGTCAGGGTGTTCCGCCCAGGTGCCGTTTTCTATGTCTTCATTGGGCCCGGGGAAAAACAACCAGCGGCCTCTCTTGGTTATTCCCACTTTCACCACGTCGTATTTTTCTGTGGGGATGTTGTCCAGAACGCTTTTTACGCTCATAAGGCTGACCTCGTGTTCGCTGGACACACCTCCGAATATAACACACACCTTGATTTTTGCCATTTTTACCTCCGTTTGATTTTTCTGATATTTACCCGCAATAAATTTGGAAATATTCCTCATGTATTTTAATGTATCTAAATATTATCATATCCGGCCAAAAAAATAAACACTGAATTTCTGCCGTTTGCCGCAAATCAAGGTTATATGAAAAATTAAAATATCGCAAACTTCAAAATTTCCCGGCTGTAAAATTTACAAAAAAATTCAGAGCGGCTGTCAATGCGTTATTTTCAGTTTTTTTCATTGAAAGATATTTTAAATAAGCTGGGCATTTTTTGGATAGAGGTTGCCTTTTTGAAATTTCTCAGGTTTTTGCTGCTTTTTCTTTTGTAAATTTTTTTGAAATTCTGTTTTTAAAAATATTTTTGAGAATTAGCAGGGTTTAGGGTTTAAGGTATTCAAATTTAAATAGATATTTTATTGGGGTTTGACAAATAGCTAGGTTTATTGTATAATAATTCTTACCTCTTCGAAGGTTTATTTTGTGTGCGGGAAATTCCCGCCCCGGAAGAGGGAGGTTACTTTTAAGCGGAGGTGCCGGTATGAGAACAAAAATCACACTTGCCTGCACAGAGTGCAAGCAGCGCAATTATGACACTACTAAAAACAAGAAGAACACTCCAGACAGGCTGGAGATGAAGAAGTACTGTCCTTTTTGCAGAAAGCATACCCTTCACAGAGAGACAAGGTAGGGGGGCATAGCCTATGGCAGAGAAAAAAGAAAAAGTCGGATTTTTCAAAGGCATTGCCAAACGCGTCTCAGATGTAAAGAGCGAAATGAAAAAGATCACCTGGCCTACAAGGAGTCAGGTGATAAACAACACCATGGTGGTAATAGCAGTATCTCTGGTGGCCGCTGCCATAGTATTTGGGCTCGACACTATTTTCAACTTCGCCCTGAGACTGGTGCTGAGAGTTTAATCCCTGGGGAGGTGTCCCGATGGACGATGCAAAATGGTATGTAGTCCACACATACTCAGGCTATGAAAAAAAGGTTGCCACAAGTCTTGAGGCGGTCATCGAAAACAGGAATCTGCAGGATCTGATACAGGATGTCAGGATCCCCGTAGAGACCGTTGAGGAAGTGAAAGAGGGCAAGGCCACCGAAAAAGAGGTAAAACTTTTTCCTTCCTATGTCTTTGTGAAAATGGTCATGACTGATGAGACCTGGTATATAGTAAGGAACACCCGAGGAGTCACGGGGTTTGTCGGGGCTTCGTCCCAGAAACCCAGCCCTCTTACGGATAAAGAGGTTGAGGCACTGGGAGTTGAGGTGAAGAGACAGACCATTGACTTTGCAGTGGGAGACAACGTGGAGATAGTTGATGGTCCGCTTGCAGGCTTCGTGGGAGAAGTGGCTGAAGTGGACGCCCCTGCACACATTATCAAGGTGAAAGTTTCCATGTTTGGCAGGGAGACAATTACCGAGCTTGACCTTCTTCGGGTCAGGCCTATATAAAAAGGAAATCTGAAGAGATTTCCGTATGGGCTTTTAAAGCCCGTGGGAGGACGGCATTCCGTCCGATAATTTACCACAACGGAGGTATTGAAAATGGCTCAAAAAGTTACTGGATACATTAAACTCCAGATTCCGGCCGGCAAGGCCACACCTGCGCCGCCTGTGGGTCCGGCTCTCGGACAGCACGGCGTCAACATTATGTCCTTTACAAAGGAGTTCAACGAGAGGACGCGGAAAGACGCGGGTTATATAATTCCCGTGGTTATAACGGTATACGCCGACCGCTCCTTCACCTTTGTTACGAAAACGCCACCGGCCCGGGTTCTCATAAAGAAGGAGCTGGGCATAGAGACTGCGTCGGGAGTGCCCAACAGGACAAAGGTGGGGCAGCTCACGAAAGAACAGCTCCGCAAGATCGCCGAGATAAAGATGCCCGACCTCAACGCTTCTTCCATAGAAGCTGCCATGAGCATGGTGGCAGGGACTGCCCGAAGCATGGGAGTTACAGTTGAGGAATAACAGATACTCAGAAAAGTGGGAGGAATTTTCCGTTATACCACAGGAGGTTATTGATGAAACACGGTAAAAAATACACAGACAGCAAAAAACTGGTGGACAGAACCAGGCTTTACGATGTGGAAGAGGCATGTCAGCTCTGCGTCGATACTGCGAAGGCCAAATTCGACGAGACGGTGGAGCTCCATGTGCGCCTTGGCGTGGACTCCCGACATGCGGATCAGCAGGTACGTGGGTCGGTGGTGCTTCCCAACGGCACCGGCAAGAACGTGAGGGTTCTTGTAATAGCCAAAGGGGACAATGAGAAGGCAGCCATAGACGCAGGAGCAGAGCTTGTAGGGGCTGAAGATATGGTTGCAAAAATTCAGAACGAGGGATTTATGGATTTCGATGTTCTGATCACATCCCCCGATATGATGAGCCTTGTGGGGCGCCTGGGAAGAATTCTGGGCCCCAGGGGACTTATGCCTAACCCAAAAGCCGGCACCGTCACGCCGAACATTGCCCAGGCGGTCAAAGAAGCAAAGGCAGGCAGGATAGAGTACAGGCTTGACAGGTCGAATATTATCCATGTGCCCGTGGGAAAAGTTTCCTTCGGGAAGGAAAAGCTTGCGGAAAATGTCAGCACCGTCATGGATGCCATAGTCAGGGCGAAACCCGCTGCGGCAAAAGGTCAGTATATCCGCTCAGCGGCCCTGGCCACCACTATGGGCCCGGGGGTTAAGCTCAACGGTGCAAAGTTTGCAGGCTAAAACCTGTTGACAATTGCCTTTTAGAGGTATATATTTATTAAAGCTGTTTTATAAAGCTGTTTTAAGACAGCAGGCACTTTAAGCGTAACGGGTTCGCCCCACCTGCCGAGAACAACGGACAATCAGACAGTTCTGTATGGCCTGTTCCCGGAAAGGAGCAGGCCATTTGTTTGCCGCCCGTTATTCAGGCCGGCGAAAACAGGAAAGGAGAGGTGACACAGTTGGCAAGCGAGAAAATACTTGCAGACAAAAAAGAATATGTGGCACAGCTTCGCGAGAGGATAACCAATTCACAGAGCGGCGTAATCTTTAATTACGGCGGCATAAATGTGGAGGAGGACACAAAGCTGCGCAAGGAACTGCGCGAGCGGGGAGTCTCTTACGAAGTGGTAAAAAACACCATGATGAGAATCGCCCTGAAAGACACCCCTTTTGAGGAGATGTCCCGGCGGCTCACGGGAACAACTGCCCTTGCTGTATCCGGGGAGGATGATCCCATTGCAGCTGCCAGAATTCTATACAAATTCAGTGAGGATTCCAGGGGCAGGTTCGAAATCAAAACAGGCTATATGGACGGCGAGGTTCTTGACAAAGAGGGGATAAGGACACTTGCCACACTTCCCAGCAGGGAGGGACTTCTCTCCATGCTTTTATCCGCACTCACCGGCAACCTCAGCGGCCTTGCCAGGGCGATCGACGCGGTAAGGGAAAAGAGCGAATCAGCCGCAGAAGCGGCAGAGACAATAATCAATTAGGAGGAATTTCTCATGGCAAGTGAAAAAATAGCACGAATAGTTGAAGAAGTGAAGGGACTTACCGTCCTTGAATTATCTGAACTGGTGAAGGCAATCGAAGAGGAGTTCGGCGTCACAGCTGCCGCTCCAGTGGTCATGGCAGGTGCTGCAGCCGCTGCTCCCGTAGAGGAGGAGAAGACCGAGTTTGACGTGGTCTTGGCGGAAGTCGGCCCCACAAAGATGCAGGTCATCAAGGCTGTGAAGGACATCAC
>CAZYZR010000101.1:0-4216 GCA_964651945.1 uncultured Oscillospiraceae bacterium
CTAGGTAGAAAAAATAATTTATTTTAGATATAAGGAGAATAAATCAAATGAGAGTGTTATTTAGCCCTCTTGGAAGAAATGATCCTATGACTTTATATACTTCTGAAGAAGACGGTGAGGAAAAGAATAAAGCATATGAAACAGCTTGCTTGCAGATCATAAGGAAATATAGGCCTGACAAAATTTATCTATATATGTCAGGTGAAATATGCAAAAATGTTTATGAAGACGAAATAAGTGGGAATAAAAACAGGTATGTGCAAGCGATAGAGTTGCTCAAAAACGATCTTAAAGACCATGGTTTACAATACGATATCACAGAAAAAGACATTGAATCAATAAAAAGGCCTGAATTATTTAAGGAAGTTCATGAATTTGATTATTTTTATCAGGAATTTGGCAAAGAAATAGATAACATAATTGATAAATATGGGGAAAATACTGAGATATTGTGTAATGTTACCTCCGGGACCCCGGCTATGAATCAGGCTCTTCAGATACTTTGTGTACTTAGAAGGCCACATGATTCTTTAAGTAACATAAAACTTAAACCATTTCAGGTAACTATCCCGGATGATCTTTTGAATACTGGTTCAGGACGATATATAGATAAAGATGAAAATTATTCTGTAGATGATCTATGGAAGATAAATGCTGATAAAGGCAGTATGGAGAATACAAGGGTAGTAGAATCTAAATCTGACCAGCTATTTCTTCTCATATTGAATGAGAATATTGTAAGGCTGCTTGAAAAATATGACTATGAAGGTGCATTTGCGCTAGCTGATCAATATAGCGAGCAACTTAATGATCCTGATGATCCGGATAATAATGAAATTATCGATGCATTAACATTTGCAAAAAACAGATACGAAAGAAATTTCAAAGAAATTTTCTCGAGCAAACAGAAAAAATTTAGAGATCAATTTTTACCATATTACGGTCCAATCTCGGAAACTGAAAAGGAAGAAGAGGTTTCTAACTCATTTGCTGATGATTCAAAATCCGCCCAATTGTTGCCGGAAGAGGAAGCAGAACTGTTCGAATATTCTCTGTGGTTAAAATTAAAAGTCAATAAGGAAGACATTGACGATTTTACAAGGGGAATAAATCCTTTTATGTATACCCGGTACGATATGATTCTAAGGAAGAAATTTAATATTAATATTAAGAGTTACTGTGATCAAAAAGGTGAAAGTTGGTGGCTTTCTAGAAAAAATTTGATAGAAGGTGGTTCTGAGCGCATTCCGGAATACAATAAAAATAAAACAGAAAGCAATGAAATTCTTAATATACTTGATGATTATTTTAAAGCCCAGGATGAAACAGAGGAAGATGAAGCTAAGAAAAAGAAGTATCGTAATAACTTTCTCACTGAGAATCAAATGAATATAATATTAATGTCTGATGGATATAAAAAGGAATTGCCACAGAATATACTTTGTGCTTTGGAGTGTCTTTACAAATTAAAAAATATCAGAAATAGCACCTGCCATCAAATTACAAAAACCACCAGAGAGGATATTATTGAAAATGTTAAAAATATTGTGGACGAAGAAGAGAAGCATTATTCTCCTGAAGATTGTATTGCTCAGATAAAAATCATCCTTGATTATTTAGGGTATGATACAGAAAATAACTGGAATTCCTATGATGAAATGAATAAAAATATAATAGATATGCTCAAAAATAAAATACAGAACTGAGGTGTAATATGGACAACGACCTGATTAAAGTAGCCTATGCGGCGCTTCTTCACGACATAGGTCAGTTTTATCAGAGAACTTTTGAAAATGACAACCTGACAAAGGAGGAGCTTGAGGTTGTCACCAAAAACAGCGGGGACGGGAGCCTCTCCCACCTTCACAGCGGCTATACAGCAAGGTTCTTAAAAGAAAATCTTGGCCTGAGTGAAGATTTCTGGAGACTTTCAAGTTCCCATCATTCTGATGATCCTGACAGGCTTGCCCGGATAATCAGAAAGGCAGACGAAATCGCTTCCAAAATTGATTTGGAAGCAGAACAGCACGACACAATCGCTGCGTATAACAACGGAAGATTCCTTACGGCCAGACTTCATTCGGTTCTCAGTGAGGTCGATTTCGGCAAGCCCAAGAAGGATATGGTCTTCCCGCTTTACGATTTTGCCCATTTTGATTATCCGAAACCGGCGGAGAGTGTCCATGCCGAGAGCGTTTCCGATAGTGTGGAAGAGTACAAAAAGCTTTTCCGGCGGTTTGCCGCTGAAGTGGACAGGAACCCTGATCTCAAAGGCAATGTAACACCTTACAGCTACAATATAATGTACAACATTTTGAGGCGCCACCTTTCCGGGGTTCCTGCATCCACCTATGACGAAAAGGGAAAGTCCACTGTAAGTCTCTTTGACCATCTAAGGCTCACCAGCGCGATAGCCAGCTGCCTTTACTATAAGGCAGAAAAACCGGAGGATAATAAATCCGAAAGCGAAGAAAAAGATTTTTGCATGCTGGAAATAGACATTTCCGGAATACAGAAATTTATTTACCAGATAACCGAGGGTGCAGAAAACAAGAAAGGACTGACAAAGAACCTCAGGGGCAGGTCCATACTCATAGGCCTTCTGAGCAACGCAGTCTCCTACGCTTTTCTGAATGAATTCGGCCTCCCTTGCTGCAATATCATTTTTAATTCCGGCGGCGGTTCTACAATACTCCTGCCACGCAATGATGATACAGAGCAGAGGATAAAAGATCTTTCGGATAAGATCAAGAAGCGGTTGTATGGAAAATTCCAGACGGATGTGACTTTTGTGGGGTCCTTCCTTGATCTGTGTGAATCGGAGCTTGAAAATTATCAGTCGGATAAGATAATTAATCTGAAACAGGAACTCGGCAAAGAAAAAATGAAGAAATTCTCCACCATCATCGATGATGACTTTTTCTTTGAGCCCATTTCAGACGTTGCGAATTCGGATAATTCCGGCACCCGGGATAAAAAATCTTTTAATCACGTGTGCAAGCTCTGCGGCAGGCCTTCAACAGGAGATACCTGCGAAATATGCCAAAAGGCTGAGGATATTTCCGATATTTACACAAAACACGAGAATTTTGCAGTAATTTACGAGTATGACAGCTCCCGCAAATGGAAAGGAACTCCCATCTGGGACCTGGGCTTTGTAAATCTTTCATACACGGAAAAAGTCAGCGATATGAAGGACGAGGGAAGGTATGTTTACGCCGATTCCATAAATGATTTCCATTACGGGAATATGAAAGTCATTTCAAACCTGGTACCGATAGACAAACAAGGCAATGTGCTGAGCTTTGGCGAGATAATCGACCTGACTCCGGATGAATATGGCGACAAGAAACTGGGGCTTTTGAAAATGGACGTCGACAATCTAGGGGGAATATTTGCATACGGCCTCAAGGACGAAATATCCGATGAAACCTCCCGCTCCGTACCTGGGGAAGAGTCGTTAAATTCCTCTGCTTCAAACGGAACAATTCACTATAAAAAGCCCCGCTCCATGTCCAAATATGTGGCTATGAGCCGACTGTTTGAGTATTTCTTCGGCCATGAGCTTGAAAATATCTGCAAAGACGTGTCAAAGGATATTTGCAAGGATATATCTTCAAGGACTCAAAACGGCACAATGTTTTACATTAACTATGCAGGCGGGGACGACCTTGTGATAATGGGGTCGGTTTACTCCATCATAGTTCTTGCCCAGGCGATTCACGACAAGTTCAGCGAGTATACCGGCAACTCAAATATCACAATATCTGCGGGCATAAATATTCAAAGTGACAGAAAACCCGTGAGATTTGGCGTCCTTGAGGCGGAAGATTTCCTTGAGATGTCCAAATCCGGCGAGAAGAACGCAATTACTCTGCTTGACACCACAGTGCCTTTCGATGAGTTTGGACCCCTTATGTCTGATGTCATGAGATACCGCGGATACATAAACGGCAAAGACAGTGAGGACGGGTCAGATAAAACCGATAAAGTAGTGTCCAGAACGATGCTTTACAACATACTTTCCCGGTTGCCGGAGGGCCAGCCCGAGGAAGAGTCCAAAGATGAAAATGGCGCCGTAAACCGCGGCAGAGACAGGCTTTATGATGAGTATGTGTGTCTTGTACCAAGAATACAGTATACTCTTCACAGGAATATAGATGAAAGGAAGTATGATAGTCAACTCAAGAGAATTATCAGCGATTTCAGCAACATT
>CAZYZR010000102.1:0-4157 GCA_964651945.1 uncultured Oscillospiraceae bacterium
CTGCTGGAGCTTTGCCTTGTCCTCTGTCCGGGTATATACCGTTATCCTGTCTTTTTCTCGCCTTATTGACCTCTCATACCGCCTCTGCTGCTGCGTCGCCTCATACAGGGTGTAATGCCTTCCCCCGTATGTCACTCCTCTTTTATTGTCGTCTATGAACTTCCGGAGCTCTTCCTCGGTGTACTGCGGCCGGTTCACTCCCAGCATCACCGGAAATGCTATGTGTCCGCAGTTGAGTGTGCCTATGGGCCTTTTCAGGTCCCTGTTGAGTCTCTCGTATGCGTCGACGGTGTACTGCCTGCCCTGATACGGCTCGTGGTCCGGTGCGCTCCGGGCGTGGGCCGAAATCTCCCAGCCGTCAAATCCGTTCTCCCGCCGTTCCTTTTCCAGTATCCTGTTTGACACTATCCCAAGGCCGCCCATCACATTGCGTCTCACTGCGGCTTCCAGCGAGGTGGATACTCCGCTCTCGTAATCTATGGACCTCACGCCCATATCTCCCAGATTCTTCACCGCTCGCCTTATGGCGGTGTCGTAATCCGTCCGCCCTCCGGCGACACTTGTGAAGGCGTAATCCATACACCTGGTATATGCTTCCCTCAGGGGATAATCTTTCCCGTCAGGCCCTCTCATTCCCATTGTGCGGGTGATGTTTTCCATCTTCCCGTTGGTCTCGTCTATGCAAGCCTCTATCAGCCGCTGCAATGCGGTATCCTCCTCAAAGGGCACCGTGGGCTCGGACATATATGTGTCCCCGGCTGCCTGCCTGAACATCTGCGTTATCTGTCCCTTTGACTTCCCCAGCCGCTTTTTTATCTGCGCCTGTATCTCTTTCTCCGAAATGCCCAGCCGCTTTGCCTTGTATATTTGGTATGCCGCAGAGCCGGTTATTTTCCCCGCCTGTGCCACCCTCCTGCATATGTCCGATATCAGGAACTCCTTCACGTCATCCAGCAGTGTCTCCGATTTTTCCCTCAGGTACTGTATTTCATCGGACTTAAGCACTTGTTACCGCTCCTCCGGCGGCCGCTCCCGCGCCAGCGCAGGCATATACTGCTGCCTTATCTTTGCCCTCTCGGCGTCCGTGGTTGCCGGCATATCGAAATACCAGCCCAGTGCGATCTCGGGCTGCAGAAGGCCGCCTGCCACCATATCCCTGAGTTCCGCCCACTGTTTATCTCGGTTGAAAAGAACCCCGTCCCCGAAATCCTGGGATATCTCTTCGGGCTTCGGCTCTTCCCGTCCTTCCATTCTGTATGCCGTGCCTATTGCCCGGCTCACTTTCCGTGCCTCTTTCACCGATTCCCTGTACATCTGCTGCAATGCTATCACCGTCAGGTTGTAATCCCCGGAGCTGCTGGTTATCTCGGTTGCGGTCTTTTCCCGCTCTTCCACGCTGGACAGTATCCCCTTCTTCAGGCCTATCACATTCTCCACCGCCCTCAGGTATTCCTGCTTGCGGGCAAAATACGACTGTTCCCTCAGCTGCGGTGCGAACTCCTTTATCCCCACGTCCTGTATGTCTTCATCCACTGCGGTATATACGTCGTCCGCCAGCCGGTGTTTTCTGCCGTCCCGGTCGACTTCCACCATATCCGCACTGACTATTATCCTGCTGCGTCCGTTTTCGAACTCCGCGTCTATCTGCCGCTCGTTTTCGTCGATGGACCTTATCAGGTCGGTTGCCGCGGCGTATACGCTTATCCCGTCGGGGCTCCGGTCGACGCAGTTCGCCATCGGTGTCTTTATGTAAACCAGCCCCAGAGTGTCAAAGGGCACTCCGAATGTTATCGTGTCATCCAGTCCTTCGTACCGGGGCAGTGTGTCCAGTGCCACTCTGCGCCCCAGCGCCCCTCTCTCATAACTCTGATACAGCTTGTTTTCTATTGTTACTTTCCCGTCTTCCAGTCTGCGCCTTTCCAGCAGCGTATAGAAATACCTGCCGTATGTGCTGACTTCCGCCATCCCCACGTCTATGGGTCTTCCCTCCGGGCTCCTTGCGAACACGGCGTAATTCGTTCGCCTTATCGGCAGAAAGGAGAAGCTGCCGTCCTTTCCCGGCACCGGCTTTACCAGGCATTCCCCTCCTATCAGGGCCCGGGCGGTCACTTCCCTGCGCACCTTGTCGTAATTTTCAAGGGTTTGTTTCATTGTCCGGTTCTTCCCGGTATATGCCATTGTGTACTCACTGAATATTGCCCTCTGGAGCTTGTCCACTATTGTGTACGGCAGTCTCATATGCGGGTTGCCCTCATCGGTCTCCCCGTAATAGAGGCGGTACCACAGTGCCCGTGCGTCCTTCATCGCCTCGGTTGTGATATCCCTGGCTCCGAAAGCCTCCTCGAATGAGTATGCCGGTGTATCCCATAAAGCTGTGTACATTACTTATCCACCTCGTTGTTGATAACTATTGATCTGCGCCCGGCTCTTATCGCGGTGTTCATCCCGTCTATGTATGATCTGAGTTCCCTTATCTGGGCCCTCAGTTTCTCGTTTTCCCTCTCTGCCGCTTTCAGGTCCCTCTGCATCGTGTCCTTGAGCACCCGGGGCAGGAAATGGTTGTACAGCCAGTCCTTTATTCGCCTTATCACTGACCTCTCCTCCTCCACACCCTTTCCAGGGCGTATCTCACTGCGTCTATGTGGTGATTGTCTTTGTCCGGGTATCCGCTTATTATCTCGCCCTCTTTTGTCCTGTCGTACTCGTACTGGCTGAACTCGGAGGCAGTGTTGGGGCACCTGTCCGGGTCAACCACTATTGCGTTCAGTGACTGGAGCCACTTCATTGAGTAATCCACCGAACCCGGGCCTTTTCTCGCCCGCCTCATCGTATACCCGTTGGCGTTGAACCAGGCGATTGACCTGTCACCTCCGCCCCCGGGGTCCGCGGTTATTTTCTCGTCCTTGTACGGCTCTATCAGTTTTGCCCAGTCCGCGTCGGGGCATTTGTTCCGCCTGCGCTCGTCATATATGTAAAGGGTGCGGCTTGCGGTGTGAAAATACATCCGGTTGAAGGCGTTGGGGTCCGGGTACCAGCCCCAGTCCTGTCCGAAGTATGTGGTGTCGAAGCTCTTTATCCGCTCGTCGCTGATGTGTTCCAGCACCAGATTCTCGAACACGTTTCCGCCTGTGCCGGTCACCTCACCCAGGTATTCGTGTCTGTATGCCCTGTCGTTTGTGTCTTTCAGGGCCTGTGCCTCGTCGAAGAACCGCTGCCCCAGCCACTCCTTCGGCACCGTCAGGTATGTGCTGTGATGCACTATCCTGTCGGGATACGGTTTCAGGCTGTCTATGTTTGCCCAGTTGCTCCGTGATATCGGCGGGTTGTTCGTCTCGAAATTCCAGAATATGTCCCCGCCCCTCATTGTGGACTGGAGCACTTCCCTTATCTCTTCCCTGCCGTCGTACTGGTCTCTCTCCTCGAAGTGGGTTATGCCTATGTATCCGAAGCTTGCGGCCAGTGATTTCAGTTTCCCGGCTTTGTCAAGCCCTCTGAACATTATCTTCTGTCCCGTGGGCTTGTATGTGATTTCCATCGGGCTTATCTTGAATGTGAAGTAATCCGTGAGTCCCATCTTGTCTATCACCCAGGAGCAGCGCTCGTATACGCTGTCCCTCAGGGTATTTCCCACCTTGCGGAACACCAGTGCGTGGAGGTTCGGGTGTTTCAGCAGAAGCAGGATTATCTCGCAGGCCACGAATGTGGACTTGGTCGATCCCCTTCCGCCTTCCAGCACGTAATGGGTATGTTTGTGCCGTTGCACATCCTTGTGCAGCTCATAGAATGACGGTGCTATTATTCCGGTCAGTTTAATCTGTTCTGCCACTGTCATCCTCTTTGTCCGGTATATCGTCTATTATCTGCACGCCCGCCTCTTTTTTCTCTTCCCGGCCTTCTTTGGGCATTTGTCCCGTCACATTCAGCATCAGCTCCAGGGCTTTCAGGTCTCCTTTCAGCGCCTTCTGCACCATCTGGAGCACCACTGCGTCCCCCACGGTTATGTTTTTGCCTTTCAGCGCCATAAAGGAGCGGAGCTGTGCGATGTCCGCGGTCTTTCCCTTTTCAAGGGGCATTGACAGGAATATTTCAAGGGTCTCCCTTGCCTGTCTTCTCCGCCTCTTTGCCTCTCCCGACTTCTTGCCGCCCTTGCTGCGGTA
>CAZYZR010000103.1:0-1447 GCA_964651945.1 uncultured Oscillospiraceae bacterium
ATACCGAGACTCAACTCCGCAGGCAGAATGGGGGATGCCTCGGATGCCCTGGAACTTCTTCTGTGTGATGATCCGGAGGAAGCGGAGCATATGGCGGCTTCCTTGGAAGAAAACAACAGGAAAAGGAAGTCTGTTCAGAACAGGATAGCCGATGAGATAATGGAGAGAATATCCCTTGACAGGGATTTTGACAAGGACAGGGTCATTGTGGTGCGGGGAGATGATTACCCCCCTGGTGTGGTGGGAATTGTGGCTTCCCACATAGTTGACAAATATTCAAAACCTGCCATTGTTCTCACAAAAGAGGGGGAAAGCGGGGTTTACAAGGGCAGCGGCCGCAGCATTCCCGTATTTAACCTTTACAATGCCCTTTCAAATACCCGGCAATATCTCCTTGGTTTCGGCGGACACGAACTTGCGGCAGGACTTACGATAAAGAGAGAAAATATCGAGCCTTTCAGGAGAGCGATAAACGAGTTTGCACTTAAAAATGAGGATATGGGCAGAGCAGAGGATCTTCAGGTGGATTGTCTTGTGGACCTTTGCGAGGTAACCGCCACTTCTGCCCGGCAGACGGAAATACTCGCGCCTTTCGGGAACGGCAATCCCACCCCGGTTTTTGCTGTCAGAAATGTACAGATAACCGTGGTATATCCGGCGGGGGAAGGAAGGCACACAAAAGTGAAATTCCGGCAGGGGGAGCACACATCCGGCGGTATTCTTTTCAGCACCCCTCCCCGGTCCTTTGCCTATAAGCCCGGGGATATGGTTGACATTGCTTTTAACCTTTCCGTATACAACGGGGAGACCGGGCAGTACCCATCCCTGAAGATAATTGAAGTCAGGCCGGTTGCCATGACGGACAGAATGGTGGATGAGTACAGTATATATAATCTGTCCCTGAACGGTTTTGCACTCTCCCGGCGGCAGAAGGCGGCAATAAGGCCGGACAGGCGGCAGACAGCGGTGATCTGGAGAAAAATAGTCCGGGAGAAAGTAAACGCCGTAGATCTTATGCCCCTGTTTGCCGGGTATCCGGACTTGGGGGCGGGAAGAATACGGTCAATACTCACAGTCCTTGAAGATGTGGGACTTGTGGAAAAAGTCACCGAGAACGGCGGAGTTTTCTACAGGCCCATAAAGACGCAGGAGAAAAAGGATCTCATGTCCAGCCCTTTCCTGCAGTCGTTGCAATAGTGTTTTGAGGGGGAAAGGCTTTGAAATACGAAGAGTTGAAAAAACTCCTGGCGGAATCCGGGAAAAATTATGATACCGATCTGATAGACAAGGCTTATCGGCTGGCAGAGAGCAGCCATGCGGGCCAGTTCCGAAACACAGGAGAGGCATATATAGAACATCCAGTGGCGGTGGCGGGGATATTGGTGGAACTCGGGATGGATTCCACGAGTATTGCTGCCGCACTGCTTCACGATGTGGTGGAGGACAC
>CAZYZR010000103.1:1547-4122 GCA_964651945.1 uncultured Oscillospiraceae bacterium
GCGGAGTACGGCGTAGCTGCCCACTGGAAATACAAGAGCGGCCTTGAGGGCCGGGACAACATGGATCAGCGCCTTGCCTGGGTAAGGCAGCTTCTCGAACAACAGCAGGATGCGGACGACAACTCCGAGATTCTCCAGGGGATAAAAAGCGACCTTGTGCCGGACGATATATTTGTTTTCACCCCGAAAGGGGATGTCATCAACCTTCCCGCAGGTGCAACGGTAATTGATTTTGCCTATGCCATCCATTCGGCAGTGGGGAATAGGATGACGGGGGCCAAGGTCAACGGCAGAATGGTTTCAATAGATTACAAGGTGTCCACCGGAGAGATCATTGAAATAATAATGGGACCAAAAGACAAAGGTCCCAGCCGCGACTGGCTGAACATTGTCACCACAAGCCAGGCAAAAAGTAAAATCAGGTCATGGTTTAAGAAAGAGAGAAAAGAGGAGAACATCGCTGAGGGCAAGGCTGCCCTTGAAAAAGAACTCCGCCGCAATATGATAAACATACCCGATGAGGAGTATGATGAGTTTGTGGAGGAAATAGCCCGCAGGGAAAAGTACAATTCCGCTGAGGAGCTTTACGCGGCTCTTGGGTACGGCGGAGTGCAGATGTCAAAGGTCATTTTCAAGGCCAGGGACATATATGCCAAAGCACAGAAGGAGAAGCGGGCAGAGGAAGCCCGGGAGACTCAGACCCGGGTGGTAAATGTGCCTGTAAAGGCCACAAAGAGCAGCAACGGGGTTATAATAGAAGGCCTTGACAACTGCCTTGTGAAATTTTCCAAGTGCTGTAATCCCTTGCCGGGGGATGAAATAGTGGGGTTCGTCACCAGAGGATCCGGGGTATCTATTCATAAAAAGGGCTGTGTAAATGTTCTCCCGGAGAATATGTCCCCCGAAAACAGAGACAGGCTGGTAAAAGCCCACTGGGCTGACGACATAAAAGAGGACTTCAAGGCCTCCCTTGAGCTTGTCGCAATAGACAACGGGACAGCCCTCACAGAGGTCACCGGCACGCTGGGAAATATGAGGGTTCCAATATTTGCCCTCAACGCCAGGCGGACCCGGGACAAGAGACTGACAATGAGCGTGACAGTGGGGGTAGCCAACACCGACCACCTCAACAGCATTATGGCAAAGCTCAACAAGAGCAAAACTATAATATCGGTTTCCAGAATTTAGCCCTGCGATTCTGCCGTGCCGGGTTTTGCCCCATCAGATTATATACAGAGAGGAAAAATGCGAGCGGTTATACAGAGAGTAAAGAGAGCCTCAGTCACAGTGGACGGCGGGCTTCCAAGAGAGATGGGCCCCGGGCTTGTAGTGCTGTTCGGCGTAAAGTCCGGGGATGATCCGCGGGACACCTTGCGCCTTGCAAAAAAGATATACGAGCTCAGGATATTTCAGGACCGGGATGATAAAATGAATCTTTCCGCCAAAGATGTAAACCGGCGGTGCATGGTGGTGAGTCAGTTCACGCTTTTTGCAAATACAAAGAAAGGTCGACGCCCTTCGTTTATAGACGCTGCGCCTCCCCGGCAGTCAGTCCCGATTTATGAAAAATTCCTCTCCGAAATCAATGATATGGGATTTTCCAAGATAGTTCATGGGGAGTTCGGGGCGGATATGCAGGTGGAACTTGTCAATGACGGGCCTGTAACTATTATTATTGACACGGAGGAGTGGGATAACCAATGAAAACTTATCATCTTGTGGGAAAGCCGCCTTATTTTACCAACTGCTATATGGTATGTTCCGACAAAGGCCGGGCAGTGCTGATCGACTGCTCGGCAGACCCGCGGGAAGTGGAAAAGGTCCTTGAAAATGAGAGGGTGAAACTGCGGGCAGTGCTCCTGACCCACGGCCACCGGGATCACATTGAGACCTTAGAGGAAATAAGGGATAAATATGGCTGCCCTGTCTATCTGGCCCGCGAGGATGCGCAGCTCTACTGGGTAGCCGGCACCAGGGATTATCCAAGGGGGGACGGGGATGAAAAGAGGTATTCAAAGCTCCGGATAGAAGACCTGACTTTCCGCTGCATTTTCACTCCCGGGCATACCCCCGGAGGAGTGTGCTTAGTCTGTGGCGATATGCTTTTTTCAGGTGACACCCTTTTTGCGGGGACAGTGGGCAGAACGGACATGGACGGAGGGGATTTCCGGCGGCTTCAACGCAGCCTTGCGACACTTTGTTCGCTTATAAAGCGGGACCTCAGGGTCCTCCCCGGACACGACCACTTTTCCTCTTTTTACAAGGAAAAGCAGGATAATCCTTATTTGAAAGGATTGTGAAATTTGAATTATATACCGTAAATAGCGGAAAAATAGATTGATATTGGAAGTTTTGAAAATTTCGGAACAGGATTTTCCTTTGATTTTTTGGAAGCACAAATATATAGGCTTTTTAGGTTATCGGTTTTTCTGCATTTATATTTATATTTATATTTTGCTTTTTAATCTCTTTTCTGCTTTAGCACATACAGCTTTTCAGAAAAATATTGTGATTGCTTGATTTTATGGAACTATTGCTTGTTAATTACAATTCAGAATATGAGATAGAACAGCTC
>CAZYZR010000104.1:0-4113 GCA_964651945.1 uncultured Oscillospiraceae bacterium
TGATCGCCAAGGGCACACCCCGGCAGATAAAGCGGGACCCCCGGGTGATAGAGGCATACCTGGGGAAAAAGGCGGTGAAATGATTGCTTAAAGCTGAAAATCTCAATGTTTACTACGGGAGAATCCACGCGATTAAGGACGTATCTTTCCGGGTGGAGGACGGGGAAACCGTCTGCCTTATAGGTGCCAACGGCCGGGGAAAGTCTACCACCCTCAAGACGGTGTCCGGGCTTATGAGATCCCGGACTGGCAGAATAGAATTTGACGGCAGGGACATCAGCAAAGTGCCGCCACACAAGCTGGTCTGTCAGGGGCTGGCCCATGTGCCGGAGGGCAGGAGAATATTCCTGCAGATGACCGTTTCCGAAAACCTGGACATGGGGGCTTACACGGTGAAAGGGGACAAATCCCGGGCCCTGGACAGGGTGTACTCGCTTTTCCCCAGACTCAGGGAGAGGGAAAAGCAGGTGGCGGGAACTCTTTCCGGGGGGGAGCAGCAGATGCTGGCCATGGGCAGGGCCCTAATGGGAAGCCCAAGACTGCTTATGCTGGACGAGCCCTCCATGGGTCTTGCACCAATACTGGTGGAACAGATATTCGGGATTATAGAGAGCCTCAAGAAGAGCGGAGTCACAATACTGCTGGTGGAGCAGAATGCCGAGATGGCCCTCTCGGTGTGCGACAGGGCCTATGTGCTGGAGAGCGGCAGAATAGTGCTGCAGGGCACAGGGCGGCAGCTTCGGCGGAGCCCGGAGATAAAAAAAGCCTATCTTGGCGGAGCTTAGCCCTAATTTAATCGCTTTTGCACCCAGAAATTTAGGGGTGGATGACAAACAGCGACAGAATAATCACCGGGGCGCCGTGGTTTTTGTAAAGCAGGACACTGCGTCTGATCACTGTTTTCGGTGCCGGATACAGCCGAAATGACGGCCGAAGATGCGGCTTTCCCGCACGGTTGTAGATTTTGCGCAAAAGGCCGGATGCCCATCAAGGGATTACTATTTGCCGCCATTAAAATGGGATAGAGAGAAGAGATGACACGAGCGGAGGCATGCCTCCGCTCGTGTCTGTAACCGATTAAATTTTCCCAAAATTCTGATTTTGCCGCCGGACAGCGAAATACCCTGGGAGTCCCGATCTTTGTTTTTCACCCAGGTATAAATTGATAAGAAGTGGTCTCGGATTGTTCTCTGCCCGTCACAGGCAACCGGAGGCATCAGCCTTCAACCGGCTCTATGTTAATCCTCTCGGCTTTGAAAAATTCCCCGTCGGCCCGCTCGTGAGTCACAAAAATAAAGAGCCTTCCCGCGACCCGTTTTTTAATGATCCTCATTGCCGCGTCCTTGGTTTTCGGGTCAAGACCCCGGAAGGGCTCATCCATAATAACCCGATCCCCCTCCCGGCAAAGGGCTCTGGCTATCGCAACTCTTCTCTTCTGCCCTCCGGACAGCCCGGACACCGGACGGTGCCAGTCCTCCGGATCAAGGCACAGGTCCCCCAGCATTGTCTCAACAGCGTCCCTGCCGACATTTGGGGCGGCAATTGCCACGTTCATAAAGGCGGAAAGCTCCGGGCAGAGCCTGTCCTCCTGAAACACAGGGGAAATAATCTCTCCGCCACTTATCTCAATTGTCCCCCGACAGGGCTTTACTAGCCCCAGGATCCGCCTGGCGAGGGTTGTCTTTCCCCGGCCGGAAATGCCTGTTATGCAATAGGACCTGCCGGACAAAAATTCCCGGTCAAAACCCGACAGCACTTTTTTGTCCCCGAAGGCCACAGACAGACCGGATATATTTATATCCACCTACAGATACCCCCTTTTTATCCTCCGGGATACCTTGTCAAGGAAGCGGGAAAATACCTTTTCCCCGGCAAAGCTTATTGCCACAATCACCAGGGTCCAGGCAAATGTCCCGGGGGTATCCAGATAAATTTTCGTCTCGTAAAGCCGCGTGCCTATTGCCCTCCGGGGAAGGCCTATTACCTCCGCCGCCACCCCGCTTTTCCAGCATAACCCCAGGGCGGTGGAACAGGCTGAGGCGAAATAAGGGGCTATCCGGGGCACATATATGTACCTCAGCACCCGTCCGGGCTTTATTCTGAAAATTTTGGCCATCTCCAGCAGATTAGGGTCTACCCGTGAAAATCCCCGGTTCACATTCCGGAAGACTATGGGCAATGCCATCAGAAAAGATATAAAGACCGACAACCCGCTGCCCCTGACCCACAGCAGGGCCAGTATCACAAAGGAGGCCACCGGAACCGACTTCACTACCGCGAAAAACGGGGCGAGAAGCCGCCGGAGCCGGGAAAATCTGTGGGACAGGGCCGCCAGAAGGAAGCCCAGGCAGGTCCCCAGGCAAAAGCCAAGGGTGATTCTGCCGAGGGACGCGGCTATGGCTGTCCAGAAATCCCGATGAAGGCAAATCCTGCCCAGGGCAGCCAGGGTAGACAGGGGAGATGCCAGCAGCACCTCTCTGTCCAGAATCTTTGCAGCCGCCTGCCAGAGCCGTAACCAGAAGACAATGGGGAAAATTATCCTCTTTGCCCTGTCAGCCCATGTAGTAGAAGTCTTCACCCGGCATTGCACCTCCCACGGACTCGGGGTCCCGTTCGAAGAGGACATTGAGGTAATTTTCCACGGCTCCTTTCATATCCCGGCCGCCCATATAGGCTATGTTGCACCGGGGGAGAGCCTTTTTAGCCACCGGCTCCCGGGCAAGGATCCCGTATTTCACCACCAGGGATGCCGTCCGATCCACTTCTGACACTGCGTATTCGCAGGAAGCCTTGTAGTCCCGCAGAAACTCGTCAAAAGCCTCCTCGTTTTCCCGGACAAAATCTTTTCTGACCACCAGGACTCCTGTTATCAGTTCCTCGTCGGAAACTTTCCCCCATTCTTCTGTCATATCAAGGGCCACGGAGACTTTTTCATCCTGCGCCATAACCGCGGTCACATAGGGCTGGGGAATCATCGCCACTATATCCCCCTCAGCCGCCACAATCCTGGCCCCGACTTCTGCGGCCTCGCTCAGGTACTCTATTGTGACATCGCTGTCCGGGTCAATCCCGTTTTCGGTTAAGACATAGCGAAGGATGTACTCCGGGGTTGTGCCCTTTCCTGTGGTGTATATGGTCTTTCCCCTAAGGTCCTTCACCCCGCTGACCTCATCGCCCTTCTGCACTACGTAGAGCACCCCCAGGGTGTTGACGGCGGCCACCTGTATCCCCCCGTCCGTCTTCCGGTACAGTGTGGCAGCCAGGTTTGCGGGTATGGCGGCAGCATCCAGTTCCCCCTGTACAAGCAGCGGGGTCACCTCCCGGGCTGTGCCGTAAACCTGCACGTCGTAAATATTTCCCCGGTACTCCGGGTCCTCCCGGTTTGCCTCGGCGTCCGACATAAGTTTCACCATTCCCATTGTGGTGGGGCCGGTGAGTCCCGCCACCCTTATTGTCACCGGTTCAGCCCGGCTCTCGGCGGGCCGGGAATTTACAGAGCAGGACACCAGCGCCAGCGCCATCAGACCCGCCATTAAAAGACTAACAATTTTTTTCATAATCATTCCCTCTTATTCGGTGCAATGCCAAAGAAAATCTCACTTTGGAGGCTGCCGGGAAATTCAATATTTCCTCGGCGTGAATTCGAATTTCAGTACCCGGGGCTTCCATATGGACTCCCGGGTTTTTAAAAATTCTTGCAGCCCCTTGTGCTTTTCAGTGGCACCGCCCGGTTTTGCCGGATATTCCCCGGCAACAAAGAGTATACCACAGTCACCGCCTCGGATTCGTTGCTTTGGCAAGTAAAAATTGATCGTTAAAAAATTATCTATTATGGTCGGCGAGGGCCATTTCCCTTCTGCACATTTTTTCACAAAATACCGGATATGTCTTTTAACGCTCTATTATTCTCAAATAAATGCAAAACCCCGGAGGGAAAATACTGATAAATTTCCTTTCCTGACCTTTTAATCCCGGCACTGTCTTTTGCAAAAGAGGTCTCCCGTCCGTATAAATTGCGGCCAATGGGATAAAGCCGCCTTATTTTGCCAGCAGCATCCGCCGACAGTCCGCATTTCCCGGGCAGGGGTTTGCGGCGATTTTAAATTTAAGCCG
>CAZYZR010000105.1:0-4020 GCA_964651945.1 uncultured Oscillospiraceae bacterium
AAATATTTTTTCATTGCGTATTTATTTTTAAAATATTAATTATAATGCAAATTTTTATCCGCCATGAACGATAGCCTGCAATCATTCCCGCAATATTTTTTCAGTGTCCTCTAGTCTGTAATAAGATATAAAGGAACAGTGTTTTATGAAAACCGAATCCACTCAAGACATTTGTAACACTGCCAATCTGTATTGTTTCAATTGTACTCTTCGCTGTGGTTGTCTATAATACACCTTTACATATAATTGGGCTATCCCGATAATCTGGCTTTTACAGGATTTTTCACTTTCGGGAAAGGAAATTCCGACAAAGCTTGGATTAGTTTTAGCACTGCCATATCAATGGCAACATATTTTTTAGTTTTAGTTTTATCTTTATCTTTATATTTGCTGTTGCTATTTATTAAGCGGATATTCCGGGATGAAGCAACTCTAAAAAATTGCTTTAAAGGGGGGGAAAACTGAAAGAGTATTCGCAGGAGAAAATTTCGGCTCAGGGATAAGAGAATATTTTGGCGATTATCCGGCTGTGCCCCCTTGGAATGGTGGTTAATCTATGCAATCTCCCGATGTTATGGAATTTTATCAAAGCAACATACCAAAAACACGCAAGCGGAAGCGGGTTTTAAATGGCATCCGTTTTTTAATTTTACAAATCTGCCAATATGGAAGGCAGCTCTTTTTTGTGATATAATTTTTCTGTAAAATCAGGGAGAAGACAAGTGAAAATTATAGACTGCCATGTGCACTCCGACCTATCTTTTGACAGTGAAGAACCTATGGAAAATTACATAAGAATGGCTTGCAGCAAAGGGCAAAATTTATTCTTGACGACTGAACACCTTGATCTTGACTGCTATACAGAGGGCTTTTCCATAGTCCCGGATTTTAACAGACAGCAGAAGCTGCTGAAATCCCTTGGGGAAAAATACGGTATAAAAACTTTATTCGGTGTGGAAATCGGGTACAGAGAAGATCTCCTTTCTGAAAACGACAAGACAGTTAAACTGTACCCCTTTGATTTTGTCATCCTATCAGTTCACGAGGCCCCGGATCCTCTGTGTCCCCGTCCCTGGGCAAGAGCCGAAGTCAGTGCAGATGAGGGCTATTCCCTTTACCTGTCTCTTGTGCTTGACGCGGTGAGTTTTACAGACGACTTTGACAGCTTAGGCCACATAGACTATCCGCTTAGATACATAGGCCATGCAGACCCCGAAAACCACAGAGAGTTTCTGGAGAAAATATTCAGAATTTTGGTGGAAAAGGACAAGTCCCTTGAACTCAACACCAAAATTTTTCCTGATGGAGACGCTGTGAGAAGAGCGGAATATATTTTTTCATTTTATCGCTCCCTTGGTGGAAGAAGAATCACCTTGGGCTCCGACTGCCACAGTGTGAAAAAAATGGGAAACTGTTTTGACAAAGCCTGCGATATTCTAAAAAACTGTGGGTTCACTGAAATTTGCATATATATTGACAGGACCCCTGTTGAGGTAAAGCTGTGACCTGCTTATACATTGCTGCCATATCTGTTTAATTTTTTATTTAGCACGGCATTATAAGACATCCGCTGTAATCAGACACAATAAAATGCTTTGCAGTTGAGCAAGAGGAATAGAGGCTTTTTTGGCCTTTTTATATAAAAATCAACTTGAAAAAATCCCCGAAATTTTATATTATATAATTGATTAAGTATATAACCTTTAAGCAGGTGTAACTGATGAAACAAACTTCCCGGGAATATGCCGCTTTTCCCATATATCTCTTTAAAAAAGGGGAGCTTTACCGAGCTTATGAATTTTTCGGTTCCCACAGGCTCGGCAAAAATCTTTGGGTGTTCAGGGTATGGGCTCCTGCGGCAAAAAGCGTCAGCCTTGTGGGGGATTTCAACTCCTGGGACAACACTGCCCTCCCTATGGAAAATCTTGATTCATCCGGGGTTTGGCAGGCTGTTGTTCGCAGGGATATGAACTTCGAAAACTACAAGTATGCAATAAATGGTGCAGACGGCAAGACAAGACTGAAGTCCGATCCTTACGCAGTACACTTTGAGACAAGGCCGGGTACGGCGTCAAAAGCGTATTATTCCCCTTCCTTCAGGTGGACCGACTCCCGGTGGGAAACCAGGGAAGTAAATGTCTACGAGAGCCCTATGAATATTTTGGAAGTTCATCTTTCGGGTTTTAAAAGGCATCCGGACGGAAATACCTATTCCTACAGGGACAATGCCGTGGCAATAGCGGACTACGCCAAAAAGATGGGCTATTCCCATATTGAAATAATGCCTGTGGCCGAATATCCCTTTGACGGTTCCTGGGGTTATCAGGTCCGGGGATATTACGCACCTACCAGCAGATACGGAACGCCGGATGATTTCAGATATTTTGTAAATTATATGCACCGCAAAGGGATAGGAGTGATAATGGACTGGGTTCCGGCCCACTTCCCCAAAGACCGGCACGGACTTTATATGTTTGACGGTTCCCCCTGTTATGAGAACAGCGACCCTCTTCGCCAGCAGCACAGGGAGTGGGGGACTATGATATTCGATTTTGGCAAAGGCGAGGTCCAGAGCTTTCTTATCTCCAATGCACTTTATTGGCTCAGGGAGTTTCACCTGGACGGGCTCAGGGTAGATGCAGTTGCCAGCATGCTTTATCTTGACTACAACAAAAAGGATGGGGAGTGGAGAGCCAACAAATTTGGAGGAAAAGAAAATCTTGAGGCTGTTGATTTTCTCAGAAAGCTCAATACCCAGGTATTTTCCGCTAAGCCCAACGCCCTTATGATAGCAGAGGAATCAACTGCCTGGCCAATGGTCACAGGACCCGCCGACAAAGGGGGACTTGGGTTTAATTTCAAGTGGAATATGGGCTGGATGAACGACATGCTCAGCTATATGAAGACCGACCCGTATTTTCGCCGGTCAAACCACGACAAAGTCACTTTTTCCTTTATGTACGCTTTCAGCGAAAATTTTATCCTCCCGATAAGCCACGACGAAGTCGTACATATGAAAGGTTCCCTTTTAAACAAGATGCCCGGGGATGAGTGGCACAAGTTTGCAAATTTCCGCGCTTTTCTCGGGTATATGTACGCCCACCCGGGGAAAAAACTGCTTTTTATGGGCCAGGATCTTGCTCAGTATTCTGAATTCAGCGAGGAAAAAGAACTGGACTGGTTTTTGCTCGACAAGCCTTTGCACAGCCGGGCGAACCAAATGGTGAGGGATCTCAACAAATTTTACGGGAAGACCCCGGCATTCTGGCAGCTTGATTTCTCCTGGGAAGGTTTTGAGTGGATAAATGCTGATGACCGTAACCGGAACACAGTGGTGTTTCTGCGCAAAGACAGGGAGGGGAATGGTTTTATCTGTCTTTCGAATTTCTCAGGCAACAGATATGAAAAATACAGTTTCGGAGTTCCGAGGAAAGGTTACTACAAGCTTGTTTTCAACACTGACCGGGCTGTGTACGGAGGCCGGGGAGGCGGGAACAAAAGAGCAGTGAGAAGCAAAAAAGGGAAGATGAACGGCAGGGATAACTACATTACAGTCGACGTCCCCCCATTTTCAACCCTGTTCTTCAGTATGCCGAAGATAAAAGAGGAAGCACGGGGCATAGACCCGAAGAAAAAAAAAGAAAATATAAAGTGAGGAAAAAATATGAAAGAGTGTATTGCTATGCTCCTGGCCGGTGGCCAGGGTTCAAGACTTTACGCGCTGACCCAGTCCACGGCCAAGCCTGCCGTGTACTTCGGTGGAAAGTACAGAATTATTGACTTTCCTCTTTCCAACTGCGTCAACAGCGGAATAGACACAGTGGGCGTACTCACCCAGTATCAGCCCCTTGAACTGAACGAGTACTTGGGAAACGGCCAGCCATGGGACCTGGACAGGCTTTACGGAGGTGTCCATGTTCTTCCCCCGTACCAGAAATCCACCGGAAGCGACTGGTACAAAGGAACTGCCAACGCAATCTATCAGAACATTAACTTCATAGAGAGATATGAGCCATCATA
>CAZYZR010000106.1:0-3964 GCA_964651945.1 uncultured Oscillospiraceae bacterium
GACAGGGCTGAGAAGGCCAAGAAAGGAAATTTATCAGTATTTTCCTCCCGAGTTTTGCATTTATTCGTGGATAATAAAGCGTTAAAAGATTGATCCGGTTTTTGCTTAAAAGTGGGGAACTGTTTTCTCGTTCCCCATAGATTATAATAGATAATTTTTTAACAAACAATGTTTATTTGCCGCAGCAACGAAGCCAAAGCAGCGGCTGTGGTATAATTTTTGTTGCCGGGGAATATCCGGCAAAACCGGGCAGTTCCATTGAAAAGCAGAAGGGCTTGCAAGATTTTTTAAAAATCCCAAGGCGGCCATATGGAAAGCCTCGGGGTGCTGAAATTCGCATCCCTGCCGAGGGAATATTAATTTTTTCTGTAGCCTCTAAAATGAGATTTTCTTTGGAATTGCACCGAATAAGAGGAACTGCTTATGAAAAAAATTGCCAGTCTTTTAATGGCGGGGCTGATGGCGCTGGCGCTGGTGTCCTGCTCCGGAAAATCCCGGCCAACCGAAAGCCGGGCTGAGCCGGTGACAATAAGAGTGGCGGGACTCACCGGCCCCACCACAATGGGAATGGTGAAACTTATGTCGGACGCCGAGGCAAACCGGGAGGACCCGGAGTACCGGGGAAATATTTACGACGTGCAGGTTTACGGCACAGCCCGGGAGGTGACCCCGCTGCTTGTACAGGGGGAACTGGACGCTGCCGCCATACCCGCAAACCTAGCGGCCACACTGTACCGGAAGACGGATGGAGGGATACAGGTGGCCGCCGTCAACACCCTGGGTGTGCTCTATGTAGTGCAGAAGGGCGATGAGGTCAGCGGGGTGAAAGACCTGAGGGGAAAGACCATATACACCACCGGAAAGGGCACAACCCCGGAGTACATCCTTCGCTATGTATTAACCGAAAACGGGATTGACCCAGACAGCGATGTCACAATAGAGTACCTGAGCGAGGCCGCAGAAGTCGGTGCCAGGATTGTGGCGGCTGAGGGGGATATAGTGGCTATGATCCCCCAGCCCTATGTGACCGCGGTTATGGCGCAGGATGAAAAAGTCTCCGTGGCCCTTGATATGACAGAAGAATGGGGAAAAATCTCCGACGAGGAGCTGATAACAGGGGTCCTGGTGGTCAGAAAAGATTTTGTACGGGAAAACAAGGAGGCTTTTGACGAGTTCCTGCGGGATTACAAGGCTTCCTGCGAATACGCAGTGTCAGACGTGAATCGGACGGCATCCCTGGTGGTGAAATACGGGATCCTGGCCCGGGAGCCGGTGGCTAAAAAGGCCCTTCCCCGGTGCAACATAGCCTATATGGGCGGCCGGGATATGAAAAGAGCCGTGGATAATTACCTCAATGTCCTCTTCGAACGGGACCCTGAGTCCGTGGGAGGTGCAATGCCGGGTGAAGACTTCTACTACATGGGCTGACAGGGCAAAGAGGATAATTTTTCCTATTGTCTTCTGGCTCCGGCTCTGGCAGGTGGCTGCAATGATTCTGGACAGGGAGGTGCTGCTGGCATCTCCCCTGTCTACCCTGGCAGCCCTGGGCAGGATTTGCCTGCAACGGGATTTTTGGGAAGCCATAGCGGCGTCCCTTGGCAGAATCACCCTGGGCTTTTGTCTGGGGACTGGAGTGGGTGCCTTGCTGGCTGCCCTGTCCCACAGATTTTCCCGGGTCCGGCGGCTTCTTGCCCCGTTTTTCGCGGTAGTGAAGTCGGTTCCGGTGGCCTCCTTTGTGATACTGGCCCTGCTGTGGGTCAGGGGCAGCGGGTTGTCGGTCTTTATATCTTTTCTGATGGCATTGCCCATAGTCTTCCGGAATGTGAGCCGAGGATTTTCCCGGGTGGATCCCAATCTGCTGGAGATGGCCAAAGTCTTCAGAATAAAGCCCGGACAGGTGCTGAGATACATTTATGTTCCCCGGATAGCCCCTTACTTCGCCTCTGCCTGTTCCACCGCCCTGGGGCTATGCTGGAAAAGCGGTGTGGCGGCGGAGGTAATAGGCCTTCCCCGGAGGGCAATAGGCACACGGCTTTACGAGACGAAAATTTATCTGGATACCCCCAGGACATTCGCCTGGACCCTGGTGATTGTTGCAATAAGCTTTGCAGGGGAAAAGGTATTTTCCTACCTCCTTGACAAGGTATCCCGGAGGATAAAAAAGGAGTATCTGTAGGTGGATATAAAGATATCTGGCCTGTCTGTGGCCTTCGGGGATAAAAAAGTGCTGTCAGGTTTTGACCGGGAATTTTTGTCCGGCAGGTCCTACTGCATAACAGGCGTCTCCGGCCGGGGAAAGACCACCCTCACCAGGCGGATCCTGGGGTTTGTAAAGCCCTGCCAGGGGACAATCGAAATAAGTGGCTGCGAGATTATTTCCCCTGTGTTTCAGGAGGACAGGCTCTGCCCGGAGCTTTCCGCCTTTATGAACGTGGCAATTGCCGCCCCAAAAACCAAAAGGGACACTGTGGAGACAATGCTTGGGAACCTTTGCCTTGATCCGGAGGACTGGCATCGCCCGGTGTCCGGGCTGTCCGGAGGGCAGAAGAGAAGAGTTGCGATAGCCAGGGCCCTTTGCCGGGAAGGGGACCGGGTTCTTATGGATGAACCCTTCCGGGGCCTTGACCCGAAAACCAAGGACGCGGCAATGGCGATCATTAAAAAACGGGTTGCGGGAAGGCTCTTTATTTTTGTAACTCACGAGCGGGCTGACGGGGATTATTTCGAAGCCGAGAGGATTAACATAGAGCCGGTTGAAAGGTGATCTCTCCGATTGCCTGCGACGGGCAGAAAAAAATCCGGAACCTTCTTATTGATTTGTGGCGGGGTGAAAAACAGAGATCTAGGGTCCCGGAGTATTTCGCTGTTCGGCGGCAAAATCGGAATTTTGGAAGAATTTAATCAAATACAGACAGAAGCGGAGGCATGCCTCCGCTTTTGTCATCTCTTTCCTCTACCTCATTTTAATAGCGGCAAATAATAACCACTTATTACATCCGTCGTTTGAACAAAATCAGACATTCAGGCAGAAAAGCCGCCTTTCGCCTGTATTCGGCACCGAAAACAGTGATCAGTCTCAGGGTCTAGCTTTACAAAAACCACAGTGTCCCGTTGATAAATCTGTCACTTTTTGCCATCCTCCCCAAAGTCCCGACGGTGCAAAAGCGATAAAATTCGGATTAAGTTCCGCCAAGATAGGCCTTTTTTATCTCCGGACTCCGCCGCAGCCGCCGCCCTGTGCCCTGCAGCACTATTCTGCCGCTCTCCAGCACATAGGCCCTGTCGCACACCGAGAGGGCCATCTCGGCATTCTGCTCCACCAGCAGTATTGTGACGCCGCTCTTTTTCAAACTTTCTATTATCCCGAATATCTGTTCCACCAATATAGGGGCAAGCCCCATTGAGGGCTCGTCCAGCATAAGCAGCCTTGGACTTCCCATCAGGGCCCTGCCCATAGCCAGCATCTGCTGCTCCCCGCCGGAAAGGGTCCCCGCCACCTGTTTTTCCCTCTCTCTGAGTCTGGGGAAAAGCGAGTACACCCTGTCCAAGGCCCGGGATTTGTCCCCTTTCACCGTGTAGGCCCCCATGTCCAGGTTTTCGGACACGGTCATCTGCAGGAATATTCTCCTGCCCTCCGGCACATGGGCCAGCCCCCGATAGACCAGTTTGTGTGGCGGCGCTTTGCTGATGTCTCTGCCGTCAAACTCTATTCTGCCCGTCCGGGACCTCATAAGCCCGGATATCGTTTTGAGGGTGGTGGACTTCCCCCGGCCGTTGGCGCCTATAAGGCAGACGGTTTCCCCGTCCTCCACCCGGAAAGACACATCCTTTATCGCGTGTATTCTCCCGTAATAAACATTGAGATTCTCAGTTTTAAGCAATCATTTCACCGCCCTTTTTCCCAGGTAAGCCTCTATCACCCGGGGGTCCCGCTTTATCTGCCGGGGTGTGCCCTTGGCGATCA
>CAZYZR010000107.1:0-3960 GCA_964651945.1 uncultured Oscillospiraceae bacterium
TCCGGGTGAGGGTATAACTGGGGGCTCCTTTGGAACAGGCTGAGCCGGAGGAAACGCATATTCCCTCTCCGTCAAGGAAATGAAGAAGAGTCTCACTCCTGTAGCCCATAAAAGAAAAATTGAGAGTGTAGGGAACTGAATCTCCGGGGCTGTTGATCTCAACATTCCGAAATTCTTTAAGCCCATCCCTGAGTTTTTTGTTCAGCTGCCTGTAAAGTGAGAGATTTTTTTCAATGGAAGGTTTCAGCAATTCACACGCCTTGGCAAAGCCCTTTATGTAGTGAATATTCTCTGTTCCTGCCCTAAGACCACCTTCCTGGCCACCTCCCAGGAGCACAGGCTTTAAATTTGTACTACTTTTGACATATAAACCACCGATACCCTTTGGCCCTCCTATTTTATGGGCAGAAAATGCAAGAGAGTCTATCTTCAGCCTTTTTACATCTAATGGCAATTTCATAAAGCTTTGAACAGCATCCAGATGTATCCGAGTTCTGGGATTTTTTTCTTTAATAAGGGCTGAAATGCGCTCTGCGTCCAGCAATGCACCGGTCTCGTTGTTGACGTGTATAAGACTAACGAGGCAGGTGGATTTGTCCACAGCGGAGAGTATCTGCCGGTCATCTATTGTCCCGTCTTTTCCGGGAAGTATTTTTACCCGCTCATAACCCAGTTCACTGAGAAAACCAAAAGGTCCTGAAACGGAGGGATGTTCATAGCCTGTGGCTACTATCCTCTTGCCCCAGTTCTTCCTCGCAAGGGCGAGGCCGTATATAGCGATGTTATCGCTCTCTGTGGCGCTGGATGTAAAATGTATTTCACTTCCCTTTGCCCCGATACAGGAGGCAATAAGCCGCCTTTCCCTGTTCATTTCCATCTCAGCCAATGCACCTGCTGAGTACAGCGACGAAGGATTTGCAAAATCATTTTTCAGACTCTCATATATGACTTCAGCGACTTCCGGCTCCACCCTGGAGGTGGATGCATTGTCAAGATATATCATTCTTCACCAAAATTTTATTTTTTTCTCATAATCGCGTGTCAACTGATTGATTATAACACAAAACAGAGCTATGTTACAATACAGTTTAAAAGCAAAAATCAGAGACGGCATATTTGCCGCAAATTAAAGTGAAAACATATAAATTTTGACATTGTATGCCATTTACAATCCGGGAAAACAAATGATATCCCATTCATACGGCTGGTAACAATAGACTATATTCAAAGTATAAAATCTATATTATTTAAGAAATTTATGCTTTGATAATAAAGCTCTAAAGGTGCGATTTTACGCGAAATATCCTTTTAAGCTATTCATACCTCAAAGTAAAATTATTTACAATATCTCTTTGGGTGTGTATAATGAATTTTGATATTCAGAAGGGAAGTGAAATGATGAAAAGCGATATAGAAATTGCACAGGCGGCTAAAATGCTGCCTATAGAAGAGGTTGCCCGGAGTCTCGGACTGAGCAGGCAGCAGATCAGCCTTTATGGTGACTATAAGGCGAAGATAGACCTCAACAAAGTTAAAGATATACCTGATAAGAAGGGGAAACTTATACTGGTTACCGCAATAAATCCCACACCTGCGGGGGAGGGAAAAACCACCACAAGCATAGGACTTGCTGATTCCCTTAGAAAAATCGGGAAAAATGCGGTGCTGGCTCTGAGAGAGCCAAGTCTTGGCCCTGTTTTCGGAGTAAAAGGGGGTGCAGCGGGAGGAGGATATTCCCAGGTGGTTCCTATGGAGGATATAAACCTGCATTTCACCGGGGATATACACGCAATCGGGGCAGCAAATAACCTGTTGGCTGCCCTTATTGACAACCACATTTACCAAGGCAACCGGCTTGGCATAGACCCTCGCAGAATAACCTGGAAAAGATGTCTGGATATGAATGATCGCCAGCTCAGATTTATTACTGACGGGCTGGGTGGAAAAGCCAACGGCACACCCAGGGAGGACGGGTTTGACATAACCGTGGCAAGTGAGATAATGGCTGTTTTCTGCCTAGCGCGGGATCTTTCAGATCTGAAGGAAAGACTTGGCAGGATTGTAATAGGCTACACCTACCATGGACGGCCTGTCACAGTGCGGCAGCTTGGATGCCAGGGGGCTCTGACTGCTCTCCTGAAGGACGCATTCAACCCCAACTTGGTCCAGACACTTGAAAACACGCCTTGTCTTATTCACGGAGGCCCATTTGCCAACATTGCCCATGGCTGCAACAGTGCAGTAGCCACCAGACTTGCAATGAAACTGGGTGATTATGTTGTTACTGAAGCCGGATTCGGCGCTGACCTCGGCGCTGAAAAATTCCTGGATATAAAGTGCAGAATGAATGGCATTGCACCTGACGCCGTTGTTATTGTGGCAACTATAAGAGCTTTGAAACACCACGGAGGTGTTTCAAAAGACAAGCTGACAGAAGAAGACACAGAAGCTCTCAAGAGGGGACTTCCTAATCTGGAAAGGCATGTGCACAATATAAAGGATAACTTTGGGCTGCCCTGCGTTGTGGCAATAAACAGTTTCCCCCGGGATACGGATAAAGAAATTCAGACTGTAAAGGATTACTGTAAGTCACTGGGTGTGGAATGCGCTTTCAGTGAAGTATTTGCCAAAGGCGGAGAGGGCGGGACAGAGCTTGCCGAAAAAGTCCTCGAAGTTATGGGAAATGACACTAAAATCAACTTTTCTTATCCTCTTGAAATGCCCGTAGATGAAAAAATCAGGGAAGTATGCAAAAAAATATACGGAGCAAGGGATGTCATATTCCAAAAGTCTGCACTTATTATGCTGAAATCCCTTAAACATGATGGATACGACAAACTCCCTGTCTGCATAGCTAAAACTCAATACTCCTTTTCAGATGATCAGTCCCTGCTGGGAGCACCTGAGGACTTTACAATGACAGTAAAACGGCTGCGTCTTTCAGCCGGTGCAGGATTCGTGGTAGCAATAATGGGAGATATTATGACCATGCCGGGGCTGCCCAAAGTTCCCGCTGCAATGAACATAGATGTGGATGAAAACGGGTTAATTAAGGGCATTTTCTGAATTGATATGATTGATATTGTTTTTATAATATCAGTAAAAGGCATTCATAAATTTATAAAAGGGCGGCAAAGCCGCCTTTTTATTATGAGGGAATATTTAAAACAAGCTATTCTTCACTGAGCTGGGCTAATCTGTCCAGAACAGCTGCAAACCATCCGTCACGGCAGGCAATACCCCAAAGTCCGGGCGAAAACCTCTCCTGTCTTATGATGCAGGTAAGTACTGCAGCACACACATCATAGCCGAACTGTGGCAATGAGTAGATTATCACCTCAAGTTCAGTCTCTCCTCCACTGGCAGAATTCATTATATTTATGTAATCGGGCTCAAGTATTTCTCCGTTATATGCCGTTTCCACAAAATCTATAAGTTCATTCCTGTAAGTGGGAACATTCATCACTTGCCCTTCCGGGGTCTTTTCCTCCTGCCATCTGCAGGCATCCTGCCGCAGGGGCGAAGAAAAAAACTCCCTGTATTCCAACAGTTTTTTAACTGTCTCAAGTTTATCTTTCGGTATATCCATATAATAATCCTTCCTTAATGTCTATTTGCCTTAATATTAGCACAATATATACTGCCGCTGCAAGTTGAGTGTCAATGAAGAATATACAGGTTGTATAATTTTATTGTGAGTCTTATAATAAAGTTAAAATCTGATAGCAGGGAGAGGATTATGAAATTTATTTCCTGGAATGTAAACGGATTCAGAGCTTGTATGAAGAAAGGCTTCGCTGAATTTTTCGCAGACCGGCAGGCTGATTGTTTTTGTATTCAGGAGACAAAAATTAAACCTGAACAGATAGAATTTTATCCTGAGGGCTATAAACGGATCTGGAACTGTGCAGAGAGAAAAGGATATTCCGGCACCGCTGTTTTCACAAAAAAAGAGCCTGA
>CAZYZR010000108.1:0-3900 GCA_964651945.1 uncultured Oscillospiraceae bacterium
GACTGCAAAGGCGGGATTTTAGTTGCCATCGATGCGGTAAAAATAATGCAGAAAGCCGGGATGCTCCCGGACAAGGAGATAGTTTTCATTTTCAACTGCGACGAGGAAATAGGCTCCCCCACCGGGCACAAGGTTTTTGACAGGGAAATTCCCGGGGCGGATATGGCCTTTGTATTTGAGCCGTCGAGGCTTGAAAACGGGGTTCTCACCGCCAGAAAGGGCTCCTGTTCAATCACAGTGGATGTGAAAGGCAAACAAGCCCACTCTGGGATAAATTATCTCGACGGGCGCAGCGCCATCACTGAGCTTGCTTACAGGATTATAAAGCTGTACGAGAGCAATATCGACGAGAGGGGGATTCAGTTTAACACGGGAGAAGTTGTAAACTATGATCCCGCAAATATTGTCTCCGGACACGCCACTGCAAAGGTGAGCGTGAGGGTTGCTAACCGGGCCGACATTGAGACGGTTAAAGAGATTGTCCGGGAAAGGAACCGGGATAAGCCGTACATAGAGGGGACAGAGACAAATATAACCATCGACTCCGTTGGAGTACCTATGGAGAGGACGGAGGAGAATTTCAAAGTCTACAGCCTTGTAAAGGACGCCGGAGCTATCCTTGGTATGGACCTTCCCGAGCAGTCCACAGGCGGCGGCGGGGACGCCAGTTATTTCAACTTCCACGGGGTCCCAAGCGTTGACGCCCTCGGGCCTTATATGTACGAAATCCACTCCGTAAATGAACATATGAGAATTTCTTCAATAGAGGAGAAGATAAAACTTTTCTGCGCAGTACTTGCGATCCTCTGAAAGTTTTGAACCCGGAAAATTCTGAAAGGAGAAAATTTTATGGCTGAAACACAAAAAAGCGCCAAAAAGAAAAGAAGCGTGCCGCATATACTTGTTATAATTGCGATTATTATTCTTCTTGCCTGCCTTTTAACATACGTTGCCCCTGCAGGGGTATTTGACCTGGATGAAAACGGCAATGCAATACGGGGGACTTATCACCTTGTGGAGAGGAGCACCGTAAACCCATGGGAGGCTGCCCTTATGATAAGGCAAGGTCTTATCAATGCAGCGGACATAATTTCCCTCATGCTGATAGGAGGAGGTTCAATTCTCTGTGTCTTGAAGACCGGGGCTTTTGATGATATTCTCAACTACGGGATATATAAGCTGGGGACACAGTCGGTAAAAATCCTGGTACCATCAATAATAGTCTTAATGAGTCTTCTCGGTGCCTTTGCAGGCACTGACTCGATGATAGCTTTTGTGTCTGTGGGACTTGTTATATGCAAGCGCCTGCGACTTGACAGGATAACCGCCATGGCAATGTTTTACCTAGGCTACCTTATGGGAATGGGCTCAACATTCACAGGTATGATAACTATGCAACTGATGGCTGGTGTGGAGCCCATGACCGGAATGCTGGTGAGGATGTTCGTGTGGGTGGTATTCACTGTGGCAAACGCTTGGTGGTGTACCAGATATGCCCTTAAAATCTCCAAAGACCCTTCCAAGAGCTACTGCGGTGGCTGTCTTGAGCCGGATGACGATATGGAGGAGATAGCCGAGGCACCTTTCCCACTCAGGGGCATAATTGTTATGGTGGCGATGTTCGGCGTATATGGCTTCTACGCCTGGGCAAACAACAAATGGGGCTGGGGTCAGGAATACCTTGTGGTACTTCAGATCCGGATAGCCATTTTTGCTTCCCTCGCCTATAAAATAAATATCAACACCGCCGCAAAGAATTTCTACGACGGAGCTTGCAGCATGGGCGGTATCTGCCTTGTGATGGGCTGTGCAAGGGTAATAGGGTTTGTACTGACAGAGGGCCACATTATGCACACCCTGGCAAACTGGGCTGCCAATGCAATAGGCGGATCCGGACTTGCGTTTGCCGGAGCCGGGCTCTTCATTTTCACCCTCATATTCAATCTCTTCATACCGTCCCGCACCAGCAAAATGGCAGTTATGTTTCCGGTCCTGATACCGATAGGAGACGTTTGCGGGCTTTCCCGCCAGGTAGTTTCCTTGGCATATCAGTACGGGGACAGCCTTACAAACACACTGACCCCTATGTCCGGCCCACTGGTGGGAGCTCTGGGCATAGCAGGTGTGGAGTACAACCAGTGGATCAAATACGTGGCTCCCCTAATGGCGATCCTCACAGTCTTCTGCCTTGTACTGATTGCGGTACTTGCGTCAATAGGCTATGTGGGTTGACTTTTTCTGATAAAAACGGCCTCGCAAAGAGGCCGTTTTAATTTCTCACATTAATTGCATTAAAAAATAAATTTGATGATTTTTATCTTCATAAGATCAGAACGACAGTTTCTTTATAGCATTGAAAGCTTTTTCTTCCAGGGGCGAAAAAACTTTTCCCTTTTCCCAGGCAAGCACGATTTTTGCTGACAGATCTCCGCAAAATGGCAGATATATTAGCCCCTCCCCCGGGTGGACACAGTTTTTTAAGAGGAGGGTGAGAGCAAGGTTTTCCCTGACATAATTTTTTATTGTCTCCAGCTGGCTTGTGTAGAGGACAATATTCGGGGTAATGCCCCGGGCTTTGAACATAGGAGCCAGTGTCCTGCTTTTCATTATAAATCTGTCAAAGACGACGAAATCCTCCCCCTTTATATCGTCAAAATCCACCCTTTCACTGCCCCGGAGCCTGTGTTTTGAGGATGAATAAAATCCGTATTCGGTTTCGATTATCACCAGGCCGTCAAATTTTGCGGATTCGCTGAAACTTCTGAAGAGAATTACAAAATCCAAAAGTCCTTCAGTAAGCATATTCCGCAGCTCCTCGCTTTTCCGCTCCACAATATCTATTTTTGTACCCTGCAGCTGCTCTCTGAGCTTGGCTACCAGACCGGGTATTACAAAGCTTCCTATCATAGGCGGGACACCAATAGAGAGGGTAGTGGGCCCCTCCTGTATTGCCTTTGCCGCAATGGCAGCTTCGTCAATATCCCTCAGAGCCCCCAATACTCTGGAGTAAAAATACATTCCCCGCCGGGTGGGCTGCAGCCTCTGCCTGCTCCTGTCGAACAGGAGCACCCCAAGCTCTCCCTCAAGCTCTTTTATCGAAGTTGTTATTGCAGGCTGTGAAACCGACAACCGCCTTGCGGCATTGTTGACAGTCCCGTTTTCCACAAGCCGGACAAAATATCTCAGTTGTGACATCTTCATAAATTTCTCTCCTAGTGTAACATAACCTATTATCGCTGTTTTCCGGCAGAAATATGTGACAGATTATTCCTTTCCCGCAGATTTTACTTTTATAATTGTTTGTGTATTTTAATTTTTCATTTCAGAAAGCAGCACCGGGATTTTCCATCGGATTTTATTTTCAAATGGGAAATGCTTTGAAAAATACTGTTTTACACAGGAAGCGTTTCTTTGCGTTTTATATATATGAAATATCACAAACTTACAATAAAAATAAGTATTTTACTGCCTTCAAAAATAAATTAATTTACAGGTTAAATGGGACATAAAGGTGCAAAATGCTGAAAGTTTATCCTGGACTCCCACTTGATATAGCCCTGTGATTAATGTTAAATAGATATACATATTTGTGGATCTATTCCGGGAACTGTAATTTCCTGAAATGATTTTCTTTGCGATGTATTTGCAAACCTATGACAAATCGCCGATATACAAAGCTAAATTACAAAAGGCACAGTCCGCAATTTATATATGTTTCAAGCTATAAAAATAAAGAAACTGGACTTATTTTCCTCTTTGTTCAAGTATTTGGTGAAATATAACTTAATTTAAACGGGAAAGCTTATTTTTTTATATTTGTTGTATCCTTGAAATGCAGATTTTTTATCAACTTTTGTTTAATCATTTGTTTAATCAATTTATTTATTTATTTATTTATTT
>CAZYZR010000109.1:0-1974 GCA_964651945.1 uncultured Oscillospiraceae bacterium
TTGCGGTCAAAGGCGTGGGAGGGCTGACCCACTGCCAGCATTACATAGTTGGTGATGTCCACCAGAGCACTTATCGGCCTCATTCCGGCGTTTATGATCCTGGCCTTCATCCACAGGGGGGATTCCTTCTCGTATACGTTTTCAACCTCGACCCCCATGTACCTGTTGCACTTTTCCGGCTCCTCTATCGTCACGGGATACCGGGGAAGGTCCCGGGGGAGGGGGTTGTCCGGCAGCTCTTTCAGCGGGACGCCGTATATCGCGGAAAGCTCCCTGGCCACTCCGTAATGGCCCCACAGGTCAGGGCGGTTTGTCAGGGACTTGTTGTCTATCTCAAGGACAGTATCCGCCAGCAGAAGGGCATCAGCCACATTCTGCCCGGGGTAACAGTCCACCCCGGAAAGGTCCACTATTTCCCTCTCGTCCTCCGGAGGGAACAGCTTTTCCAGGTACACCTCAGTAGAGCTGCAGATCATTCCATAGGAGTCTACTCCCCTGACTTTCGTGGCCTCCAGCTTTACAGGCTCCCCCTGTCCGTGCCATATTACATCCGCCCCGGGGAGGGACAATACCACCTTTTCCCCCCGGTAGAGGTTTTTGCCGCCGCATACCACCTGCACGAGCTCATCTTTCCCCGCGTCCACCAGGCATATCTTCAGGGAGTCCGCATTTGGGTGATCCTTCACCTCTTTTACCTGCCCCACCACAATGTCGTGAAACTTTTCCCCGGTGTCCTCCCGGCTGTCCACCTCCACCGTGCGCAAAGTCAGGTCGTAGGCAATCTGCTTCGGCGACAGGTCAGCCGGCAGGTCTATATAGTCTCTTACCCAATTGAGTGATACTTTCAATTTCTTGTCCTCCCTTATCTGAACTGTCTTAAAAATCTCAGGTCAGCGCTGTGGAAAAGCCTGACGTCGTCTATTCCGTATCTCATCATTACCAGCCTGTCAAGGCCTATGTTGGCGTAAAATCCGGTCCACTCCTCCGGGTCCAGCCCTGCGGAGCGCAGCACGTTGGGGTGAATTACCCCTCCGGGCATAACCTCAATCCAACCGTTGTGGTTGCATACTCTGCAGCCCTTGCCGCCGCAGACCAGGCACTCCATATCTATTTCGTACCCCAGGGACGTAAAGGGGAAAAATCCTTCGCGCATCCTCACATTGACTTTTCTTCCGAATATCTTTTCCAGTATTGCCTGTATCATAACTATTCCGGAGGAGAAAGACACGTTCTTGTCCACAATCAGGGCCTCATACTGGTAAAATGCCCTCTCGTGGCGGGCGTCGGTGGTCTCATTCCTGTATACTCTTCCTGGGTATACAAATCTTGCCGGAGCCCTGTGCTTCATAAGGTATCTCACCGACGCCCCGGTGAGATGCGGGCGCAGGCACAAGCGGTCCTTCCCCAGCTTGTCCTCTGTCCCCTCCAGCCAGAAAGTGTCCATTGACCGCCTCGCCGGGTGGTCCGGGTCAAAATTCAGGTTGTCAAAGGCGTATTTCTCGCTGCTGATATCGTCCTCGCTGTATACCTCAAAGCCCATGGACAGGAAGGCATCGTTCAGGTCGTAGCACATTTGTGTTATTGGGTGAAGGGCCCCTGAGGGCACCGCTTCCCCCGGCAAAGTGAGGTCCAGAGGCTCGGACAAGACACTCCGGGAGGCCATCAGCTCTTCCTCTTTTTCCGCCAGTTTTTCGCTGAACAGATTCCTCAGCTCCGTGGCCGCCTTGCCTACCTCTTTTCTCTCCTCGGGCCGCAGGCCGCCGATTCCCCTTATTACTTCACTCAGGGCGCTCTTCCTGCCGGTGAGTTCCCTGCGCACTTCCCGCAGGGCCCGGGGATCCGCCGCCTCCCGGATCCTGGCAAGACCCCGGGAGCGTATTTCCTCTAATTTTTCTTTCATAAAAATCTCCTCTTGTATCTGGACTGCATAAAGGCAGGGGAAGGGGAAACATCCCTTTCCCGCCCGGCATTCGG
>CAZYZR010000109.1:2074-3880 GCA_964651945.1 uncultured Oscillospiraceae bacterium
GATATGATAATATATTCTCTTGTAGGCGCCAGTAGCTCAGCTGGATAGAGTACTTGACTACGAATCAAGGGGCCGGGGGTTCGAGTCCCTTCTGGCGCACCATATAAGGGAATCCGCCATCAGGCGGGTTCTTTTTTTAAAATTTTCTCAGCTCGTCTGCATCGCCCTCTTTTTTAAAAGAAAAGGGAATTCTCATTTGGACAATATATAAAATTCCTATCAAAATGGTCTGTTTTTGTGTTGAAAACCCTGAAGGATATGGTATAATTTTGTATAAGGTCCCTTGACGGGAGTTATCTTTGCTGTTTTCTTTCCCAAAATCCGCCCGGGCAGTGCAAAGGGAAAATTCCCGGCTTTCCGGCAAAAACTGGAGAAGCGGACGGAAGACACGCCTATAGGGGACAAAAGGGGAATTAATTATAAATTTTATTGCGGAGGGAGATTATGATTTCCACGAGGGGGAGATATGCCCTGAGGCTTATGGTAGACCTGGCGCTTCACGACGACGGGAAGTACATACCGCTGACTGATGTGGCCAAGAGGCAGGGAATATCAGAAAAATATCTGGAGAGCATAGTCTCCGCCCTGGCCAAAAACGGGCTGGTGGACTCCGTGAGGGGAAAAGGCGGGGGATACAAATTGAACAGGCCTGCAGTGGAATACTCCGCCGCGGATATCCTTGCGGTGAGCGAGGGGTCCTTGGCCCCGGTGGCCTGTCTTGAGGACGAGGAAAACAAGTGCGAAAGGGCTGAGAGCTGCCCCACTCTGGCCATGTGGAAAAACCTGTACAAGCTGACCCGGGAATATTTTGAGGGGATAAACCTGGAAGACCTGGCTCTGGGGAAAATTCAGGTGGAATAGGCCGGGTTTTTATTGCTGTTGCCCTTTAAATATTGTCTGCAGCCAATAAATTTTCCGGCTATTGGCGTTGTCGCAAAACCCCTTCGGGTATCTTCTTCAAATAAAACAAAAAATTTCCGCCTTTAAAGCGGAATTTTTATTTTTTCACAGGCACACCGGAAAACAATACAGCCTTTAAAACACCGGTCCCCGGGAGGAGTTTGGCTTTTGGATCCGCCAGATCCGTACTTGAAACTGATTAAAAACCTCATCGGTATTTTGGTGAGGGGTTTGCAGCATAAGTCGGCACAGTTTGCCTATGGCGGAATAAGCCTATTTTTTTCTCCCCTTTAGCCCTGCGAAAGGACGTGTGTGCACATTGCTTTTGTAAGGGCAAGGGCATTTTATCTCGTCAAGTGCTCAAAAAGGAAACTCAGTGTCAGTATTCGTACCTCTTTCTGTTTCTGGCTATAAAGAACAGGGAGGTTACGGCGGAAAACAGGTTTGCCACGGCAAGGGTTATCCAGATGCCGTCCACCCCAAGGAACAATGGGAGTATCAGGACGTAGCCCGACTGATACACCACCAGCCTTAAAAAAGATAGGACTGCGGAAAGAGGTCCGTTGTTCAGGGCGGTGAACAGGGAAGACCCGAACAGGCCGAAGCCGCTTATTATGAAGTTAAATGAGTATATTCTGAATCCTCTCAGGGTCATCTCGGTGAGCTCCCGGTCGTAACTCGTGAAAATAAGAGTCCGGGGGCTTGCAAGTATCTCAGCCAGAAGAAACATACTCAGGGAGGACAATGCTATTATCACCAGGCTCCTCCGCACAAGGCTGTGGAGCTCCTCTTTGTTGTCTGCCCCGTAATGGTAGCTTATCACAGGGGAGACACCCATCATATATCCGAAGGATGTGGCGGAAAATATCATATCCACGTACATTATCACTCCGTAAGCCGCCACTC
>CAZYZR010000110.1:0-3866 GCA_964651945.1 uncultured Oscillospiraceae bacterium
GTCTTTTCTTTCTCTTAATCTCACAAATCCTTGGGAACAGCGAAAGCTGGGAGATATATTGATAATTCTTTCTTACAAAAAATACATTAAATCTCCAAATATAAATGGAAAATATGAAATAATTCAGCAAGGGAACGATCCTGTTATAGGTTATGCCGATGGATCTCCTTGCGAAGATTATGAAGATACTGTTATTTTTGGAGATCATACCTTGTCACTATATAAACCAAATTCCCCATTTTTTGTTGCAACAGATGGAGTTCGCATTTTAAAAAATAATTCTTTAAAATCTGGATATTTTCTTTTTTCTTTACTTGAAAGATATAAACCAAATAACGAAGGTTATAAACGTTATTATTCAATTTTATCTGTTAATGATTGCTACATTAGTGTGGATTCTGAAGAAAATAGAAAAATAGGAGCTTTTTTCAACTCTCTTGACTCCCTCATCACCCTTCATCAGCGTGAGCTGGAAAAGCTTAAAAATATAAAGAAAGCTTGTCTTGAGAAGATGTTTGTATAGAAATGAATACAGTGCATATATATAAATGAGGTGAAAGAATGGAAGTATTCAATAAAGAATCTGATTTTGAAGAAGCCCTGATTGAAGTACTCACTCACAAAGGATGGGAAAATAAAATTATCAAATATCCGACTGAGGAGGATTTGCTGAAAAACTGGGCTGAGATACTTTTCAACAACAATAGGGGTATTGATCGCCTTGACAAATATCCTCTGACTGACGGTGAAATGCAACAGATTCTGGAACAGATAAATACTCTGAGGACACCTATAAAGCTAAATGGGTTTATAAACGGCAGGACAATATCCATAAAAAGAGACAACCCCGAGGATAAAGTACATTATGGCAAAGAAATAAGTCTTAAAATATACGATCGCAGAGAGATAGCCGCAGGACAAAGCAGGTATCAGATAGCTCAGCAGCCAAGATTTAAGACCAATGTAAATTTAGGAGGGGAGAAACGCGGTGATCTTCTCCTGCTCATAAATGGTATGCCGGTAATACATATTGAACTCAAGAAATCCGGCATACCCGTAAAGCAGGCCTGTAATCAGATCGAGAGATATATAAAAGCCGGCGTGTTTACCGGTCTGTTTTCACTTGTGCAGATTTTTGTGGCAATGGAGCCAAATGAGACATATTATTTTGCCAATCCGGGTCCTTTAAGAAAAGACGAAAGATTAAACAAAAATTTCTTTTTCCATTGGGCAGATTTCAATAATGAGCCGATAAATGAGTGGAACAAAGTGGCATCCACACTTCTATCTATTCCAATGGCACATCAGCTGATAGGCTTTTACACCGTTGCAGACGATTCTGACGGCAGCCTCAAAGTAATGAGAAGTTATCAGTACTATGCGGCAAACGCAATTTCTGACAAAGTTGCAAAAACCAAATGGGAAGAAGGCAACCAGCTGGGAGGATATATCTGGCACACAACAGGTTCAGGCAAAACTATGACCAGCTTTAAATCCGCACAGCTGATTGCAAGTTCAAAGGATGCCGACAAAGTCGTATTTTTAATGGACAGGATAGAGCTCGGGACTCAGTCTCTCAAGGAATACAGAGGATTTGCGGATGAGAATGAGCGGGTACAGGAAACCGATAGTACCCGTGAACTTGTAGCCAAACTCAAAAGCGACAACCCTGCAGATACCCTTATAGTTACTTCAATCCAGAAAATGAGCAATATACAGGAAGAAGGAGGATTCAAATCAAGTGACATCAATATCATCAACAGAAAAAGAATAGTTATTATTGTAGATGAGGCTCACCGTTCAACTTTCGGTGAAATGCTTGTAAACATTAAAGAAACATTCCCGAGGGCTCTCTTCTTCGGATTTACCGGTACGCCAATACAAGATGAGAACCGGAAAAAATATAATACAACTGCCACAATCTTCGGCAATGAGCTCCACAGATACAGCATTGCAGACGGAATAAGGGACAAGAACGTACTGGGATTCGATCCGCGTATGGTTCTCACATTCAAGGACCGGGAAGTCAGAAAGACAGTGGCATTGCATCAGGCAAAAGCAGAGAACTTGGATGATGCCTTGAATCACCTTGATAAAAAGAGAATTTACGAAACATTTATGGACCCAGGACAGACGGGTATGGCGGGTTATACTGACAAAGACGGGAATTATATAAAGGGGATAGAGGATTATCTTCCCAGGTCTCAGTATGAAACGGTGGAACATACAGAGGCAGTAGTACGCGATATTGTGGATAACTGGGATACACTGAGTGTAAATTCAGAATTTCATGCGATTTTTGCAACCAGCAGCATCCATGAGGCAATAAATTACTACAGACTTCTGAAAAAAGCCGCTCCGGGTTTAAAGATTTCAGCCCTTTTCGATCCCGGAATAGACAACGATGACTTTGCTACGACAAAAGAAGATGCCTTATCTGAAATAGTTCGGGATTACAATAAAATGTTCGGCCGGAGTTTTGATATCCCTTCTTTTCCAAAAATGAAGAAGGATATTGCGGCACGCCTTGCACATAAAAAACCATATGAGAGAATAGGAAATGAGTCCGAAAAAGACAAACAGCTAAACCTTTTAATTGTTGTGGATCAGATGCTCACAGGGTTTGATTCAAAGTGGATAAATACGTTGTATCTTGACAAATCTCTGAAATACGAGGAAATTATTCAGGCATTTTCACGTACAAACAGAATTTACGGAGAAGGGAAGCCATACGGAATAATTAAGTATTACAGGAAGCCTCATACTATGGAGGTAAATATTGAGAAAGCGGTAAAACTTTATTCCGGAGACAGGCCCCTGGGACTTTTCGTCCGGCACCTGCCGGATAACCTTAAGATGATGAATAATATTTACGATGAGATAACCTATATATTCGAAACGGCAGGAATCCACAATTTTGAAAAACTTCCTTCAGATTTCACCGAACGAAACAAGTTTGCCAAAGAATTCAACAATTTCAATATGTACTTGCAGTCGGCAAGACTTCAAGGGTTTACTTGGGATAAAAAAGTGTATAAAGACGAAAAGACCAGGGAGGATATAACAGTCATCATTGATCAGATGACTTATAACATTCTTGTGGCAAGATACAAAGAACTTTCCCGGCCGGATGAGCCGGGAACCTATGCTGAGGATATTCCTTACGACATTGAGGGCTATATTACTGAGATAAACACCTCTCTGATAGATGACGATTACATGAACTCCAGATTTACAAAATACCTGAAAACTTTGAATGGCACCGGTACAAATTCAGAAGAATTTGAGAAGGCAGAAGAAGATCTGCACAGAACTTTTGCCACTCTCACACAGGAGGAACAGAAATATGCAAATATTTTTCTTCATGACATACAAAGCGGAGATGTAATTGTAACACAGGGAAAAACTTTCAAAGATTATATAATGGGTTATATTCAAGCTGCTCACAATGACCAGATTCACAAAGTTGCGGTTGTTTTAGGGCTTGATGAGGACAAGCTCAGAAAAATAATGAGTCTTCATTTGACTTTATCAAATTTAAATGAATATGGACGCTATGACGAAGTGAAAAACACGGTCGACAAGAAAAAGGCGAAGGAATATTTTGAAAAGATTGAAGGTACTGAAATAATACCTCATAAGGTAACCACAAAAATTGATGAACTTTTGAGCAAATTTATAACCTCAGGAGGATTTGATATTGATATGCCGGAAGATGCCAAATAATAAATAACCGTAAAAGCTGCCAATTAAATCGGAGTCAGGGGATTTTCTCTGACTCCCTTTGTATTTAGTTCATTGAAATAAGATTTTTTATCTGATTTTGTGTTTAAGTTCACAAATCCTTGGGAACAGCGAAAGCTGGG
>CAZYZR010000111.1:0-1149 GCA_964651945.1 uncultured Oscillospiraceae bacterium
TCGGTCATCTGCTCAAACCGGCTCATGCCGCTGAGGACCACTTTTACTCCTTTTATGTTGAAAGCGTAAGACAAAGCCAGAGCAGGGGCTTTTCCCTTGCCATATGCCTCTTCTATGGTATTAAGCGCTTCTGGCACACATTTTGCCAAAAATCCTCCCCTTATGGGTTCCATTACAACTATTGGGAGATTGTGTGCCCAAGCAATTTCCACCAGCTGACTTGCATCTCCGTTTGTCATATCATAGTAGTTCAGCTGCAGCTGAATAAAATCCCAGTCGGTGTAATTCAGTATTTCTTCCAGCTTGTCTGCACTGTCGTGATAAGAAAATCCCAGATGGAGAAGCTTCCCCTCCTTTTTCTTTTCCTGCAGATATTCCACAACACCGAATTCTTTTGCCTTTTCCCAGCTGTCGCGGTTAACTGAGTGGACCAGGTAGTTGTCAAAATAATCCACCTGACATTTTTCCAGCTGCTTTTCAAAAATCTGTGCCACATCCCGCTTCTTTTCCAGCTTGAAAACGGGCATTTTGCTTGCCAGCCAGAAACTTTCCCTTGGATATTTTTTAAGTGCCTGTCCTATAAAAATTTCGCTCTCACCGTCGTGGTATGGCCAGGCGGTGTCAAAATAATTTATTCCGTTTTCATAGGCGTAGTCCACCATCCTCTGGGCGTGTTCCCAGTCTATTTTTCCGTCTTTGCCTGTGGGCAGGCGCATGCAACCAAATCCCAGTTTTGAAGTAATTTTCTTTTCCATATTGTCCTCCGTTATATTGTTTTGAATATACATTTTTATTATAATCCCCGCTGAGTATTATTTCAACAAGATAGCGGGGCAGTGTAAAAAATATTTCAATATTGTAAATTTTTGCCCTTTAATTTGATTTTTTGACGGCTAAAATATATAATAAATAATTGTAACATTAGCCTGGGGAGTTATTGGATATGAAAGTTGCTCCGAGTATTTTGTCAGCGGATTTTGCAAATCTCGGCCGGGATTGTCACAGGGTTATGCGGCGGGGAGCTGATATGCTCCATATTGACGTGATGGACGGGGTGTTTGTCCCCAATATATCCCTGGGTATCCCCGTTGTTTCCAGCCTCAGGAAGGCGAGTGACGCATTTTTTGATGTGCACCTTATGATACAAAA
>CAZYZR010000111.1:1249-3856 GCA_964651945.1 uncultured Oscillospiraceae bacterium
TGCCCTTGCGATCAAAAACCTAAAAGAAAACTGAAAGAAAAGCGATGGATATACAGAGAGACGAAAATATATTAGGGCGCAGTCATTATGACGACATGCTAATTGCCATGTTTCCCATACTTATCTGTGCCACGGTTATGTACTCATTCAGGGTGATCGCCCTGGTGCGGGTTGCGATGATAACCGCCAGGGTTGTGGACGCAGCCGTTGCGACAATACGCAGGACAAGTCTTGACAAAAAGGACAAATCCAGCGTTGTTGCAGCGCTGATATTCGTCATGATGCTCCCTGTTTCTGTCCCTTATTACGTGGTAATAGTGTCTGTCGCCCTGGCAATTTTCATAGGCAAGCACCTTTTTGGCGGCAAGGAGGTATACCCCTTTAACTTGGCAGCTCTTGCAATGAGCCTCGCCGTAGTCAACTGGCCCCGGCAGACGCTGCGGGCAGTAAAGCCCTTTACCCGGGTGAATTTCTGGACCGGTGAGCGGGTGAACACTGTGTCGGGCACCCTTATGCTGCATACCGGGGGGCTTCCTTACATTTCCACATTTGATCTGCTTTTGGGCAACAATGCTGGGGCTATGGGGACCACATTCATTATAGTGCTTGTGGCAGTAGGCCTTTATCTTCTGACAGAGGGCAGGATAACATGGCATGCCCCTGTGGCATTTCTTGCGACCTGCGCTGCAATATCCCTTATTTTCCCGAGAATTTACGGTGTATCTCCGATGTATAGTCTCAAATATGAGATGCTTGACAGCTCTTTGGTATTTGCAGCAATATTTCTTCTCAATGAACCCGCTACTACCCCTCAGAAGCCAAATGCCAAAATTGCATTCGGAATTTTATGTGGAGCCCTGACCATGGTTTTCAGGTATTTCGGCTATTTTGGCATAGGAAGTTGTTTTGCCATTCTTCTGGTCAACGCCACGGATGAGTTCTGGGATAGGGCTTTTGATGAGGGCGGAATTCTGACAAAACAGGGCATAAAAGAATTTGTTGATGGATTCAAAAACAGGGTTCGGCCGATTTCCGGCTCTTTCAAATCCCGGGAACAAGGGGTGAACAATTCCCATACATACAAAAAGCCTCATCAAACTGAGCAGAATCAGCAAAAAAAGAGAAGTACTCCCAAAGATGCATTTGATATGATAAGCCGGGCAGAGGATGACATTGACCAGGTGGATTATTCCACCAGGACAATAAATGTCCGGGAACTTCTGAAAGCTATGGAAGAAGACGACAAGGAATAGAAATTATGAAACACGAAAAAGTCAAAAGAGAGCTGCGGGATTGGGATGACACAGTCCGAAGGAGGAAAATCACCCTATCAAACTCTGTATTCATAAAAGGACTTGCTCTGGCACCCTTGACAGTTGCCGCAAACAATCTGCAGAACAGCATCATACTATGCATTGCGGTGACCCTTGTCCTCACTCCCACAAGGGTAATCACTTCCCTTATTACACGAAGAATGAGTGTGCCATTGAAGACGTTTTTTTACCCCCTCGTTTCAGCTATAGTGTTCGGTTTTGCATATTACCTTATGTACAGAATGATGGGTATAGCGGCTTTTTCCTTGGGGGTATATCTTCCGATTCTCGTTGTGGACCCATTGATTGTAAAGAATTTTGAAAAGACCAGAAAAGAGGAATTTCTCTACTCCATAATAAACGGAGTGAGGAACACAGCAGGTTTCATTGTGGCATGCCTGATTATTGGTTCCGTGAGGGAGCTCTTGGCAGCCGGCACGCTTATGGGAATAAAAATTCTGCCGGTGAGTTTTCTGCCTATGGCGCAAAACAGTTTCGGCGGTTTCCTGGTGATAGGTTTTATAAGCGGCATATGGAGAATTATGGTAAATATCTATCACGACAGGCTGTTGAGGGAGGAGGCGGCTTATGCAGGCGGTAATTGATGCTGTAATACAGTTTTTTTCGTACTCCCTCCTGGCAATAGGTGCGCAGAATGTTATATTCTCCAGAGCTCTTGGTCTATCAAATGGTCTTAGAGTCTTGCAGGATAAGCGCAAGGACCTTGTTTATTTTTGCATTTCCCTCACGGTATTTCAGCTTCTAAACAGTCTGATAGCTTATTTTGCCCTTCCTCCTCTCTATTCATCCCCTCTGCGGGAATACGCCAGGTTTATAACCCCTGTTGTGATAGTTGTGGGGTCCGCACTAAGCTATATAATCGTAGTCACTGTCCTTGGGGCTGTTCTCGGAAGGGAAACATTCAGAAGCCTGATTTACTCCCTTACCGGCTCTGCAATCAACACCGCAATCGTGGGGACTATAATCTATTCCTTTAACCGGGGATTCAATTTCGCGCAGACGATGGGTTTTGCCCTGGGGAGCAGCGTGGGATACTTTTTCGCTATGATACTCATAGGGGAGGGGCAGAGGAAAATTCATGATGATCTCGTTCCGGAGAGTTTCAGGGGACTTCCTGTAACTTTAGTATATATTTCAGTTCTTGCTCTTGCTGTTTACGCGCTCACTGGACACAGCCTTGCATTTTAAAAAGGAGTTCTTATGGCAAGACCCGTTAAAATAAAGAGATATCGAAACAGTGTCGGCGGACACAGTGATTTTGTCATGGCACTGA
>CAZYZR010000112.1:0-3729 GCA_964651945.1 uncultured Oscillospiraceae bacterium
GATGATATGAAAATCCTATGTTTCGGAGGGGATGATGACCTGTTTGACGATGTTTTCGGGCAGCGGCCCCCCGGGGACGCTGAATTTGAAAACTGTCTTAAAAATATAGAGATAGCAGGAGGTGAGGTGGACTATATACTCACCCATTCCCCCAGTGGCAGAACAGACAGATTTTTAAACCTTGAAAGCCGGAATTACGGAAATCTCTTTTCTTTTTTTGACATCCTGGCAGACAAGGTAAAATACAAAAAGTGGTACTTCGGCTACTATCACAGGGATAAATATATCTCCGTCAGAAGCCAGGCGGTGTACGAAAATCTGTACAGGCTGGGTGAATAAACTTGTCTTTTATGTTGACAAATTTCTTAGCTGATTCTTTTGAATGCAGATTCTGAAAGGAAGTACTGCAACGGATCACTCAGAGCAAATGACTTAACAAAAAAGGAACCCGACAAATAACGGGTTCCGATTCTGAACTGGTGCGGATAACAAGACTTGAACTTGCACGGTATCTCTACCACCAGCACCTCAAGCTGACGTGTCTGCCTATTCCACCATATCCGCATTTTAATATTTTAAATATAACACACCACCATAAAAATGTCAATACTTTTTGAGAAAATTATATTAGCAGTGAAACAGTAATCGAACAGTTATTATTGCTTAATCCGGTTTAATATGCTATAATAAGTTATTAAACAGGGATATTTGTGACCTGTATTTGTATAAGGAAGCGTATCGAAGCGGTTGTAACGGCCCTGACTCGAAATCAGGTGTATCCTAACGGGTACCGTGGGTTCGAATCCCACCGCTTCCGCCATATTTTTTGATATAAGTGCTCAATCTCTGAGTCGCAAAGGTATTATGTTAAATAATTCCTTGAAGCGGGATTGAGTGCTTTTTCATATGAAAACACAAAAAAAGATATAAAAATATATAATAAAACTTGTTTGCCAGGGATGAGCTAAATTTTCAGATATAAACCGGCTTTTTTTATTTTGTTCCAAATAATCGTCTTATTGATTTTAAAAGTGTGAAAAATAACATTGCAAAATATTCAGAGACAAAAAATCAGTTCAATATAATACATTTATCCGGGAATTGTCCATTTCACATACAGAGGGAATCAATTTTTCCCTAAACATCTGTTTCATAAACTTTACTTTATGTTACAAGTTTGGTATAATCTAGAAAGATATAATTAGTGGATATTTATTCACTTTAAGATTAGTAACTGCATATCAGCCGTATAATTAATTATAAAATGCTCTGTTTCATAAAGTAAACTTTCTGAAACAGCCCGACTGATATGCAAATAATGCTTTGCATCTCAGGGGGAAGTATTCAGTGGAATCGGAAAAGGGAAGCAGAAAAAAGCCGCAGAAATGGATTACATCCCAAAGGCTGATACTTGTTACAGAAATACTATTCATTTTTGCAGTTGCATTTTTTTATGCTGTTTTGACAGCTGAATTTGTAAATTTTTTCCCTGTCCATGGGGATTTTCAAAATTTCAATCCTGTGAGAAGATTTCTTTCAGGCCAGATTCCGTACAGGGATTTTGAGGATTATCTCGGGCTGGGTCACCTTTATCTTGGCACAGCCCTTACCGGTTTGCTGGGCGGGACGTACAGATGGAGCCTCGTGGCTTTTACCTTTTTGACAGTTGCTTGCCTTCTGCTGGTTTCTCTTATATTAGGCAAAGTTATTCTGAAAAAGGACACAATAGCTGCCCCTGTAACATTCATAGTGTTTGCTGTATTGCTCAGTGACAATATAGGCAATTTCTGCGATATTGATATGTGGAACGCACTGAAATCAGGTCTTAGTGTAGGATATTCCGCAAGATTTGTGAGAGGACTTATACTGCCGCTGTGTGTAATCGTTCTGCTGATATTTTTCCGTTTTTACTTTAAAAGCAGGGCATATACAGAAAAGAAAAGGTTTTATGACAAAATTCCATATATATTTGCGGGAATAATGGCAGGATTCTCATTCATCTGGTCAAATGACTATGGCATATCCTGTTTTATTTGCATATTGTTGTCAGTACTTATAGTTTCATTTTCTCAGAGCAGGAGTGTAAAAACCGGCGTTAAAGCATTTCTGCTGGCATTGGGTGTATCTTTAGTAAGTATTTTTCTGTTTCTTGAAATATTTACATTGGGGAATGCAGGGAACTGGTTTAAATCCACCTTTGGAACGGGAAATTATCAGCAGTGGTACTTCGGTGCAGCAGGGAGCTCATATTTATATGAAATCGACTTAAATTATCTTACAATTTTTCAGGGAATAGTCAGTATTTATTATTTTGCAAGGTTATTTTTTAATAAAGGAAACCGGGAATCGATGATAAGATATGGGATTCCCGGTTTTATGAATCTTGTGTGTTACCGGACAATTAATGAGTATTACATGTTGTCTGACAGAACTTCCAGAAAACTCAACGAAGTAGCATATACTGTTCTGTTTTTTACAGTATTATTTGAAGTATTAGGCTATATTCTTCCTCACATTGAGAATTTAACAAAGGCAATTAATTTTACAAAAATAGGATTGGCAGTTTGCCTGTTACTGTTTCTTGTAAAAGGAATTCCCCTTGCATACAAAGATTTCGGATTTATGAGCCGGAAATATGCGGAATATACTCACTTTGACACTTTGGGCGGGTATATGACATACCTGGACAAAGATGTCCGGGATGCAATAGACTTTATAGACGGTCAGAAGATATTTTCCACATACTCCTCAGCAGTTGAGGCAGAAACCGGGCAGTTTCAACCTTCGGGATATGATTACATAATTCACGTTTTAAGCGATGAGCGGAGAGAGAAATATCTTGAAAGCTTTGAAGAGGGGAACTTTAAATATGCTGTCACAATAAGCAAAAATGGAGACACCCGTTTCTGGGAATACAGAGCAGAGAGAAGCAACTGTTTTTTTTACAGGGAACTTTACAGTAAATATCACAAAGTATATTCAAATGCGTATCAGGTTTACTGGGAGAAAAATAAAGTAGGGAAGGAAAATGTGATTTCAGGTGACTATGAACTTGAAGTAACAAAAATATCAGAAAACGAAACCTCAATAATTTTGCAGACAAATCCTGATATTAATGGGATTGCAGATGTATATATAGATTATTCTGTAGAAAAAAGCGGCGATCTGTCTTCAATGTTTTTGCTAAGAGAGGCCTTGCAAGTACTTGACATTGTTGAATACGACACATATAAGGACGATGAAGACAATATATGCCTAAACTTTTTAAGAGCTGCAAGCAGCGAATATGTTCCAATGTATATAAGAAATGGAAAAGGTCAGATAATATTGAGCTCAAAGCCTGCTGAAGACACTCTGCTAAATATAAACTCAGCTGTATGTGACAGAATTATTTTAGGGGAGTACTTTTAAACCTAAACAAGTCACAGGAGGCAATAAAAAGAACTGCGCTTTTAAAGCGCAGTTCTTTTTAATATTTGGTTTTCATATTCCGACAAAAATTTAAATCTAGCAGAATGTAATTAATAAAAATTTATCTTTTTCAGAAAAAGTTTTTTATCCTGACACCGGCTATATCTTCTCAGTTTACAAATTACGGCGTGGCGATGCCCTTGTTTTTGGCAACAGGAGCAATGAGAACTCTGCCTGTGCCGGTATAGACATTTACAAGTCCCTCCCCTGAGGCCGCAGACCCAACCAGGGTGGCTGTGGTTCTCTCCACAGTAAACC
>CAZYZR010000113.1:0-3713 GCA_964651945.1 uncultured Oscillospiraceae bacterium
ATACCATTATATTGGTTGCAGATTCAAAGAAATGTGGCTAATTCACCTTTTATTGTTTAATCACAGAAATACATTGATTTGCTACCTTTTTCTCCGATACCAGTCTTTAATTGCCTCACAGAGTCCCGCTGCTATCAATAAAATATTCACGGCGGAATTTTCACTTTCAAGGAGAAATTATCAATATCAAAACTCAGATAGAACTGCGATTCCTGGAAAATATCCAATTGCCCAGAAAACGGTACTGAAAGCAAAACTTTTTCTAAACTTCGCTTATATCTGCCTGCATAAACCTGGCTTTTGAAGTTTTCATTTGATCAATTCCGGTTGCTGCGGGCAATGGCTGATACCTCTTTTTGTCTCAGCTCTGCATATTCGTCCCGGGCAAAAAGGCTTTCGTACCTGTAAAGGCAGTAACCCGAAACTTTCGGATTTTCCTTTAAGACATTGATCATCCTCGAAAGGTTCTCCCCGCTTTTCCACTCGCTATCTTCATTTTCGCCCTCGCCTATCCTGTAAGCTCCCAGCCCCACATAAAGCTTTACTGACCGGTCCTTCTCCAGGGACGCCCATTCACTGAGGATGTTTTCATATGCAAATCTGTCGTCTCCCGAGGATGTGACGTAGTCAAAACCCCAGTACAGCTGCGGCATTATATAGTCTACATATCCTGGCCGGGACATCCAAAGCTTTACGTCTGAGTACTGAGAGGCGTAGTTGTTGTCCATATTTCCCCGGGGGCTGATGCCGAAAGTCACATCCGGGTTTATCTCCTTTACCCGTCTGTAAACTTGCCTCACAAGACCGCTGACTTTTTCCATTCGGTATTCGTCCAGGGAGATTCCCTCCCCGTCTGACCGGTACTGCCGGCTGTCTATGTCAGGGGAAGTTCCGGGGTAAAAATAGTCGTCGAAATGTATTCCGTCCACCCGGTAATTGCCGACAATTTCTCTCACTCCTTCAGTGACCAGCTCCCGGGTCCGGGGCAGTGCGGGGTTATAATAAATATCTCCTTCGATATTTACCGTGAGCTCACCGGTAGCCGGATTGTCATTTGACAGCTCCCCGGGCTGCCCTCCAGCTTTGACTCTGTAAGGGTTAACCCATGCTTCTATCCTTAGCCCCGTTCTGTGAGCTGTGTCCACCATTATTTCCAGAGGATCAAAACCGGGGTCCTCACCTTGGATGCCGCTCATTATGTGGCTGAAAGGGAAAATATCGGACTTATAAAAGGCATCTCCGAAGGGCCTCACTTGTACAATTACAGTGTTGAGCCCCATGCTTTTGCAGTCTGAAAATATTTTTTCTATTTCTGACCCGAATGCTTCACTGTCCGAAAAATCCATTTCCATAAACTCAAGATAGCTTATCCACATCCCTTTCAGTCCGTTTTCCTCATAATCCTCCTTTGCCATCCGATAAAGATCATCAGGCGAATTTATTCCGCCCGGCGTCGATTGCGCAACGGAAGGCAGGGATCTGCAGCCTGAAAATGCCAAAAATGCCAGAACGAGTGCCAAAGCGATTGATATAATCATTTTTTTATCGAATTTCATTTTCCACCTTAACAGTTTTTTGAAAATTATTTAATATATGTGTGTCTGTTTATTAAAATCTGATTTTTTTCAGGCAATTTCACAGCCCGGAAATCCCTGGCACGTAAAGCTGTAAATTAAAATTTATTTTTTCAAGAAGCAGAACTTTACACGATTTAAAAATCCGGCTGTTCAGAAAAATGCGGGCTTTTAAGTCCGCACTTTTTATTTTACAAACAGCCCGCAACCTGCCTGCATATATCCGAGTCTCCGTGGACTATTCAATTTCAAAATTTATTTTAACTTTTAAATTATAAAATTTGAAAATTCCCCATATCCTAACCCGAAAACCGCATATTTTCAGGGATTTATACTGGTCAGCCCACATATGCAGCAGCCGCAGTGGCTGCCACGGCGCCATCACAAGTTGCAGTTACCAGTTGCCTCAGACTCTTCCTCCTTGTGTCGCCTGCGACAAAAACCCCCGGAATATTCGTGACGCAGCTCTCGCCGCTGTCGATATAGCCCTCAGGTGTAAGGTTTACCTGTCCCCGGAACATTTCGTTGTGAGGGATAAGACCCACTGCGACAAATACTGCGCTGGTAAAAAGAGTCCTCTCCTCGCCGGTTTTAACGTTTTTTACAAGCAATCCTTCTACTTTGCCCTTTCCTTTTATTTCAAGGGGGATTGTGTCGTAGAGAATTTCAATCTTTTCATTTTTCAGCACTTTATCCTGCTCAGCCTTGGTTCCCCTGAAAGAGTCGCGGCGGTGGATGAGGAAGACTTTTTCCGCGAGGCCAGAAAGATAGACCGCATCCTCCAGGGCGGTGTTTCCGCCCCCCACCACCGCAACGACTCTGTTTTTAAAAAAGGAGCCGTCACAGGTGGCGCAATAGCTTACACCGGATCCTGTCAGCCTGTCCTCACCTGGGATATCCAGTTTTCTCCTTGTGACACCCGTAGCGATTATTACGGTCTTTGCGGTGTAAACTTCTTCGCCGCAGTATAGTTTTTTCTCGTCACCTGAAAGCTCGACTTTTGTTACGGGTTTGTATTCCACCTGCACCCCGAACCCTACAGCCTGCTCATATATGTTCATGGCATATTCTGCCCCGCTTATTTTCCCAAGGGCAGGGTAATTTTCCACTTCAGGGGTATTTATTATCTGCCCGCCGTGCACATTCCGCTCAAAGCACACAACCGACAGACCCGCTCGCCGTGCATATATTCCCGCCGAGAGCCCCGCAGGCCCCCGGCCGATTATCGCTGTGTCCCAGATCATTATTTATACCTTCTTTCAGAGCATTTCAGAAATTATTTATATGACATGATATAATTATATAAAAGCGGCAACTTTTGTGGCGGTGACAAAATCACATAAGAAAATCCCGCATATGAAAAGCGGATTAATTTGTATATAAGATGCTGAATTTGATATTTTTTTCCAAAACACAGGCAATTTTTTACTCTCAAAGACTGTTTTCTGAAAAATTTTTCTCTCAAAATCTGCAGTTTTTACATTTCCCAGCCGCAATGCCTCATCACTTTCTGAATACTCATATCATAATCTTTCCGGGTACAATTCTTAGCATTCTCTCCCGCCCTTTACCGATAGGCACTTTATTTACTGTTTTAAAAGTTCTGGTAAAAATAAATAACAGGGAACCGGTGCAAAACGCTAAAATAAATTTGTAGGAATCTCAGTTGAGAAATTATTGAGATTTAAGTCGCCGGGTCTAAATTTTTAAGTGCCTGCCGGCAAGGCATATTACCCATTAATTTGCAATTCCCGGGAATCTGGTACAGTTTGCACAATGAGGATCCGACGATTTTCAGCTTTTGATCGTCAATTTTAGTTAGATTGTACAAGATTTTATAATATTATTGTCAATGTATATGATTTACAACGAAATTAAAATTATTTGCTTCTTCTCTGATTTTTTTAGATTTGTTGCAGCAGAACAATATTTTTTAAATAAGACCAGAAATCTCTGAAAGAAGAGAATCGTCATATCAATTTTTCAATTTTTTTAAAATTTATTTTTCAAATTGAATTTATAAAATTTTCCTCTGATATAAAAGAGACCTTTTTGTGCATTTTGCAGGAGTTCTTCTATGCATTTTCAAGAATAATCTTGTTTTTTAGAAAATGTGATTCTATAATTATTATGTACAAA
>CAZYZR010000114.1:0-3649 GCA_964651945.1 uncultured Oscillospiraceae bacterium
GGGGCCTTCCCTTTTTTCAGGGGCGTTTTCTTCTGATGCGCTCACCCGTCCGAAGAGAAGCTGTCGGCAAACAAGAGATGAAGGGCAGGCATTCAACGGATGGGCAGAGGCAAAGGATGCGGACGCCCTTTTTTAATACCTGATCACAGGCGGAGCCGCCTGCTCCGCACAGACTTTCTAAGGAGGAAATGGACTATGGCATTTTTCGACAGCGCAGTCACCGTTTTGCAGACCCTTGTGGTGGCTCTGGGAGCCGGACTCGGCATCTGGGGCGCGATCAACCTGCTGGAGGGCTACGGCAACGACAACCCGGGCGCAAAATCGCAGGGGATGAAGCAGCTGATGGCTAATTAAAGGGAACAAAAAACGAAAGGAAAAGCACAATCCAGACGGTATCAGCGGCAGGCTACAAGAATAAATTGTGATTTCACAAGATGGGTGCTATAATGAGAGAAAAGCTCCTGCCGGGGCAGCCGCCCCGGTGCTAAGGATAGAAAGGCAGGAAAATAATATGCACATCAGCTATAAACCACTCTGGCACACACTGTTAGAGCGTGATATGAGGAAAGAGGATTTAAGGCTTGCCGCTGGTATGACAACAAATATGATTGCCAACATGAGCAAAGAGGGAAAGCACATCAGCATGGATACATTAGCCCGTATCTGTGAAACTCTGAATTGTGAGATTACTGATGTGATTGAGTTAGTACCAGACGAGCCTGCTTCCACAGGAGGTAAGGAACATGAGCGAATTGAAACCAGGAATAACGGAAAACGGAATTGATTATATCCTTGTCGGAGATTACTACATCCCAGACTTGAAACTGCCGGAGGAACACCGCCCTATCGGAAAGTACGGACGAATGCACCGGGAATATTTAAGGGAAGTCCACCCAGCCAGATTGAATACATTGCTACTGACCGGAGAATTGTGGACATATCTTGCAGACCTGAACGAACAGGCACAGGAACGGTTAGACACCATCATGAAGCAGATGAAAACTGCCGAGGGCATAACCGAGGAATTGAAGTGTACCCAACAAATGGAATGGGTGCAGCGTTGCAATAATATTCATAGTCGGGCAGAAGAAATTATTTTGCACGAGATGATTTATGCATAACGATATGGTAGAATAATTATAACAAATCAGAATTTCAGGAGATAAAAATGCTTTTCAGAGAATATTATGCATCCGACTGCAAAGAAATTACAGAACTGTTTTATAATACAGTTCACAATGTTAATGCAAAAGATTATACAAAAGAACAATTAGATGTATGGGCAACAGGGCAAGTGGATTTAGAAAAGTGGAATGAATCACTTCAAGAACTTAAGCAGGAAAAGATATATTATGAAGCAAAGATATGAATTTATAAGAAATTATAAATCTCAAATTATTCCGGGCTATAAATCTTTTGAGGAAACATTGAAATGGTTGTCTGAAAAAGTTGATATTATAGAAATACCATTAAGTAGTTTTACAAATTTCTTTTTAGAAAGCCAAAAATTCAATGCTGTAAATGCAATTACTAATAACAATTTGCATTTATCTTCAGAAGATTTTGAGTTTATAGCATACAAATTATTATCTACATCAAAAAATGAGGCTTATAATAAAAAATTAGAAGACGAAAAATTTGTTTATATTTTATTTGAGCTAAGAACAGGGTATGTTATAAGCAATAGTGCTAAACTTCAATTAGAAATAGTGATTCAGCAGGGCATTGGTCAATATGATTATGAAAATAATACAGAATATTTGTTGTATTATATTAGTTGCCTTGACAGACTAAAAAATAAGGAATATTAAGCAATCGGCAGGAAATCTGAAAAAGGTTTCCTGCTTTTTTCTGCCCAAAATGAGGTGGTAAAACGCCACCCCATCCAACAATTACCGAAAGGAGGGACACGAAATGCCCTGTCCACACAACGAAATCACGATTATTCAGCGCAGCCAGCGGCAGTCTGCGGTTGCCGCCGTTGCTTACCAGAGTGGCGAAAAACTGTTCTGTGAATATGACCAGCAAGTGAAGCACTACCCGGAAAAGCGTGGTATCGTCCACAATGAAATCCTGCTTCCGGCAAATGCCCCGCCGGAGTATGCAGACCGCAATACTTTATGGAACGCCGCCGAAGCGGTGGAGAAGCAATGGAACTCCCAGCTTGCAAGGCGGTGGGTGCTTACCATCCCAAGAGAGATACCGCCTGACCAGTACTCTGTCCTTGTCCGGCAGCTTATCCAAAACCTCAAAGGCTGGATTACCGAGCTGGGAGAAAAACGGAAAGAACTGCTTGCACAAAAGGCGGCGGAGGAAGCGACACTTCTTCCCAATCTGCTGATGAAGTATATGGAGATACGAAAGGAAGAACGGAAGGACTGGACAAGGGCTGGACAGAACCGGGGGACTTCACAGGATTTAAAGGCAGTCAGCGAAGCCCTGTCCTATCTCCGGCAAAAGGGGCTTTCCACTGTGGAGGACTTAGAAGCATTTCTGGAATCTTCCGGGAAATCAGCCGTAGATTACCGCAATCAGATGAAGCCAAAGGAAGCCCGCAGCAAAGTGGTTGACGGGATTCTTGCCAGCCGGACGGACTGCAAGGAATGCAAGCCTGTCTATGAGAAGTACCAGAAGATATTTTTTAAGAAAACAAAGGAGAAATTCAAACAGGAACACCCGGAGGTTGCCCGGTATGCGAAAGCCGCCGCCCTGTATGGGCTGGGAAAGAAAGAAGCCGCCGTACAACTGGCACAGGACTTCGGGCTTTCCTATGAGGACTGGAAACCGCCGGGAAAGGCAAAAAAGCCCAAGCCCCGGCAGAAATCCCCAGAAGAACTATAATGAACCCATAAATTAGGACAAAAAAATCGTTGTTTATAAGTTGGATTTCTCTTATCATGAAACTACAAAGAAAGGAGTCCAACCATGCCAGGAAAACAGTTCACGCCAGAGGAGAAGTCCCGTCTCGTCCTGCAGGCCATTCATGGTGAGCGAACCATCAACGAGATCGCCTCTGAAAACAACATCCACCCGAATGTGCTCTCACGCTGGAAGTCCGAGGCCGAGAAAAACCTCTACACCCTGTTTCAAGACAACTCGGCAAAGGAGCGCAGGGCTAGGAAAGCCCATGAGGCGGAGCTGCAGGAGCTTTACGCCCAGATCGGCAGGCTGACCACCCAGAACGAGTGGCTTAAAAAAAATCTGGTCTCTGAGCTGTCCGCATATGAGCGGAAACAGCTTGTGGACATGGATGCCCGCACGCTTCCGATATCCACTCAGGCCGCTCTGCTAGGCCTGAACCGCTCCGGTCTGTACTACAAGCCGGAGCCGCCATCCGGCGACGACCTGAGGATAAAGGCGTACATCGACAAAATATACACGGCCTACCCGTTTTACGGATACAGGCGCATCTGCCGGATTCTGAACGATAAGGCCTGACGGTCAATCACAAGGCGGTGCTCAGACATATGCGCGAGATGGGCATACAGGCCGTTTATCCGCGCCAGGATACAAGCAGGGCAAACCCTGCCAGCCCCGTATACCCTTATCTGCTTAAGGGGCTTAAGATCGACCGCCCGAACCAAGTGTGGTCGATTGACATAACGTACATCCCAATCAAGACTGACTGGCTCTACCTTGTCGCAATTAG
>CAZYZR010000115.1:0-2847 GCA_964651945.1 uncultured Oscillospiraceae bacterium
TGCGAATTTCGCCAGCTTTAAAAGGAGTGTTTCTTATGATTAGACTTATTGTGGGTCCTAAAGGTTACGGAAAAACAAAGCAGCTGATTGACATGATGAATGACAGCGTCCGCAAGGCAAAGGGGAATCTCGTCTGCATAGAAAAGGGCATGGAAACCACTTACCATATCAATGCCAACATAAGGATAATAGATATCGACGATTACGATATTGACAATTACACAAAATTTTACGGTTTTTTTGCCGGTGTTCTGGCGGGCAATTACGATATTGAGCAGGTATACATAGACGGCCTTTTAAGGATTGGTAAAAGAGATATTGAGGCTCTCGGAAACCTTTTGGACCGGATGGAAAAGATCTCCAGCGATAAAGAGATAATTGTAACTGTTTCCGCCACATTGGAGGAACTTACCGACAACGTGAAGAAATACCTTTGATTTTTCACCTGCTGTTTTTAACCAATGACTGGTTTTGCCATAACTTTTTCTTGACAAATGCATGTGCTTTGAATATAATTAAAAAGTAACCCCAGAGGTGCTTTTATGTTTGTAGATCTTGAAAAAGTGTTTGACCGTGGCGAAAAAGAAAAGGTCATAGAAGCACAGTTCGATTTTAAGGATGATGATTTCGGAAAGCTTGTCAGATTCCTGGAACCTGTAAATGCAACACTTTGTCTGAAAAAAGGCAGGGGAGAGTTATATGTTTCTCTGCAAGGCCGGCGGGAAGGTCGGTGTGTCTGTGAAAGGTGCCTTGACGAGTTTACCAGGACTTTCCCTTTTTCCCGGGAATATATTTTTACTCCACGGGATTTGCAGGATGATGATATAGAGATACCTTTAAGGCAGAATATACTAGATTTTAGACAGTTTGTGTTTTCTGAACTGTATCTGGGATTGCCCACAGTTATCCTTTGCAGTGATGATTGCCAGGGTCTTTGCCCTGTGTGCGGGAGGCCCTTAAAAGAGGGGTGTGATTGCGCCAGGAAGGCTAGTCCGGACCCCAGGTTCTCAGTTCTGAAAGAGCTGCTGGATGAAGATGAATAGACAGGAGGAAATTATATATGGCAGTACCAAAGAGAAAACTTTCCAAAGCAAGAAGAGATAAAAGACGCTCAAATGTCTGGAAGCTGGACTCACCTAAGTTGGTCAAATGTCCCCAGTGCGGAGAACTGATGGCTCCCCACAGGGTCTGTAAGTCCTGCGGTTATTACAAGGGCAGGGCTGTCAGGCGCGAGGCCTGATAAATTGTTGTCCTGCAAATTGAGGTAGGCTCTCCTACCTCTTATTTTTGTGTCTTTTTAAACTGGAAATTATGTAAAACCTGTGGTAAAATATTTTCACTGATTCTACTTTTCGGAGGGCTTATGTCGGTAAAAATCACCGGTGTAGAGAGAGGCAGTCTTGCTCACCTATACAGGATTGAGCCCGGGGATGAGCTTATCAGCATCAACGGCGGGGAGATTTACGATATGATGGATCTCCGGTTTTATTCTGCGGACACCAAGCTTGACATTGTTCTGAATAGAAACGGCAGGGAATTTTCCGTCGAAATTGATAAAAAAGACGATTACACACCCCTGGGTCTCGAGTTTGACACGTATCTCATTGACAAACAGCATTCCTGTAAAAACAAATGCATATTTTGCTTTGTTGACCAGCTTCCATCTGGCCTTCGAAAAGAGCTGTATTTTAAAGATGACGATGAAAGGCTGTCTTTTCTTTTCGGCAATTACATAACCCTTACAAATCTTTCCCGCAGGGAGATAGACAGGATAAAAAAAATAAGGATTTCCCCTATAAATATCTCGGTTCACTCAGTAGAACCGGATCTGAGGGTAGAAATGATGAAAAATCCCGCAGCTGCAAAAATCAACGAAATAATGGATGAGTTTGCCCGGGCAGGGATCAGCATGAATACACAGGTAGTGCTTTGCAAAGGAATAAATGACGGAGAACACCTTGAAAAAACTATAAAAAGGATGCAGGAACTTTATCCCCGGGTACAGAGTTGTTCTGTGGTCCCTGTAGGACTTACTAAGTTCAGGGATGGGCTGCGGAAAGTTGAGACTTTTGACAGTGAGGAATGCAGGCAGGTTATCAGGCAGGTAATGGACCTTACGGAAGATTTTTTCAGGGAAAATGGCACAAGGCTTGTTTATCTCTCAGACGAGTTTTTTATAAGAGCCGGCTTTCCCTTGCCCGCTTCCGACTATTACGGAGATTATCTTCAGATAGAAAACGGTGTGGGGATGGCCAGGACATTTATAGACAATTTTAATTTTCGGCTTGAAAACTGGACTGGCAATACTCCGCATGTGAGGGCAGATATGGCTGTGGGTGAAGCTTTTTACCCAATAATTACCGAGTGCTTTGAAAATGCGAAAAAAATCCTCGGGGGAAAACCGGATATTAAAGTTCACTGTATAAAGAATGAATTTTTTGGGGGAAATATCTGGGTGACAGGACTGATCACGGCCACAGACCTGATAAAGCAGCTCAGGGGGAACCTGTCGACAGACACTCTTCTTCTAAGCAGGGATATGCTGAGAAGTCAGGGAGATATGTTTCTTGACAGCAGGACCCCGACAGAAGTGGGGCAGCGGCTCGGAGTAAAAACTTTGTTTTTTCCAAACGACGGTGCAGATTTTGCAAACTGGCTGCTGGGAGATGATAAACAGGAGGCACAATGTCAAAACCTATTATAGCTATAGTCGGGCGTCCGAATGTGGGCAAGAGCACATTGTTCAATAAAATTGTGGGGACGAGGCTCAGCATTGTAGATGATACCCCCGGAGTGACAAGGGACAGAATATATGCCGGTGCAGAATGGCAGGGAAAGCAGTTTACC
>CAZYZR010000115.1:2857-3643 GCA_964651945.1 uncultured Oscillospiraceae bacterium
CCTACTGAGGGAGATTTGCTGAGAGAACACATTGTGTCTCAGGCAAGAATTGCAATAGATACTGCGGACGTAATAATATTTTTGACAGACGTCAGGGCAGGTGTTACTCCACTGGATTACGATGTGGCCGATATTTTAATAAAAAGCGGAAAACCTGTGGTCCTTGCTGTCAACAAATGTGACAGCATAGGCCATGACCCTGACGAAATATATGACTTTTATTCCCTTGGTCTCGGAAAACCTTTTGCAGTTTCTTCAGTCCACGGACACGGTACCGGGGATCTTCTCGATCGGCGGTTGAGCTATATAGATTTTGACACCCGGCAGGCAGAGTATGACGATATAATCACTGTTGCGGTGGTGGGCCGCCCAAATGTGGGAAAGTCAAGTCTAGTAAACAGGATCATAGGTCAGCAGAGAATGATAGTGCGGGATGAAAGCGGTACCACAAGGGATGCAGTGGACAGCTTAGTCGAAAATGAATATGGAAAATTTATTTTTACCGATACCGCAGGAATGAGAAAAAAAGGCAATGTCAGTGAGGGAATTGAGAGGTATTCTGTCATAAGGGCTCTTGCCGCAATAGACCGCAGCAGGGTACGGGTTATTATGATGGATGCCACTGCCGGTTTTACAGAGCAGGACAGCAAAATAGCAGGCTATGCCCACGAGCGGGGCAAAGGATGCATAATAGCTGTGAACAAATGGGACCGGGTCCCGAAGAACGGCAAAACTATGGACACTATGAGGCGGGATATTATGGAAAACCTGAAGTTTATGTCCTAT
>CAZYZR010000116.1:0-3606 GCA_964651945.1 uncultured Oscillospiraceae bacterium
CGCGCTGGAGCCTTATGAGGAGTCTGGAGGAGGAAAACGTGGCGGAGCACAGTTTTCAGACTGCAGTGCTTGCCCATACTCTGGGACTCCTTGGAAAAAATCTCTTCGGAAGGCAAATCAACTGTGAAAAGCTGGCCCTCTGCGGGCTTTATCACGACGTATGTGAAATACTCACCGGCGATATGCCCACCCCGGTAAAATACGGGGATGAGAAGCTTGAAAGCGCATACAAAGAAACCGAAAGCAGAGCTTTTGCAATTCTCTGTGGAACTGCTCACCCTTCCCTGCAAAGCGAGCTGATAAAGTATATGACAGGCCGGGAACTCACAGAATACGAAAAAAAACTGCTGAAGGCCGCAGATAAGATCTCCGCACTGTCCACCTGTGCCGGGGAGCTTGCCAGCGGAAACAGGGAATTTGAAAGCGCGTATAAATCAACGCTCAACGCCATAAAGGAAATGGAGCTGGAGGAGGCCGAATTTTTCCTCGAGAATATGGCTCCGTCCTTCCGGCAGAGCCTTGATGAACTGTGTGATATGTAGGAGCCGGAATTGCTGAAAAAGGACAAAAGCTGTTACAGCGTATATTTAAAGGCATTCCTTCTGGGACTTTTGACATCATTTTGTTTTTTCCTGCCATACCTGGTTGTGGACAAGGGATTTTTCCTGTATGCGGGGGATTTCAACAGTCAGCAGATACCTTTTTATATGTACATGAACGGGGCAGTAAAAAGCGGGAATCTCTCCTGGGGGTGGCCCATTGATCTGGGCTCATCGGTTGTAAACAGTTATTCATTCTACCTCCTGGGTTCCCCGTTTTTCTGGCTCTCCTGCCTGTTTCCCCCTAGGCGGGTGCCCTATTTACTTCCGTATCTTCTGATGCTGAAATTCCGGGTGGGTAACCTGGGGGCCTTCGGATATCTAAGAAGATACGCAAAAAATGACAACTACGCCATGCTGGGGGCTGTGCTCTACACCTTCAGCGGTTTTTCAATATACAATATTTTCTTTAACCATTTTATTGAATCGGTGGTATTTTTCCCCTATCTACTGTGGGCTCTTGACAGTTACGTATATGATGGGAAAAAAAGCCTGTTCCCCATTGCGGTGGCAGTAAATTTTTTAAACAACTATTTCTTTTTTATCGGGCAGGTAATATTTCTGTTCATCTATTTTTTCGTCAAGGTATTTACAAAGGAATACAGGATAACGAAAAAGCAGTTTCTGGGGCTTGCATTTGAGTCAGTGCTGGGGTGTTTTATGGGAATACTCCTGTTTTGCCCTTCCCTGGCATCCATTCTGAAAAACCCAAGAATATCCCACACTTTAAAAGGCTTTGGGATATGGCTCTATGGAAACGTGCAGCAGTACTTTGCTATTGCCGCCAGCCGGCTGTTGCCCCCGGATCCCCCCTACATTCCTTCTCTCTTTACTCAGGGGGCAATAAAATGGACAAGCATGTCGGCCTTTGTGGCATTCGGCGGACTTTTCGGCCTCTTCCGGATGGGAAAACACAACAGAAAATCTTCGTTTTTCAAAATTTTCATTATCTGTGCCGTTTGTGCCTTTGTCCCTGTACTGAACAGCGGATTTTATGCATTTAACTCATCCTATTACGCCAGGTGGTATTATATGCCTGTTCTTATGCTGGCGGCTATGAATATGCAGGTGTTCAGCTGGGACAGCGAGAAAATAATATCTGCCCTCAAGACCACCGCCCTGGTGACTGCGGTGCTGCTGATTTTTGGAATTACCCCTGTAGAAAAGGACGACGGCGGATTATTTATAGGTCTTGCTGACCAGGTGGCCATCTACTGGGTGCAGATACTTATCGCTTTTCTGAGTCTCTATCTTGCCTACCTTGTGGTGAAAATTTACAGGAAAAATCCCGACTATTCACGAAAACTTATGGTGGGAGCACTGTCTGTAATAATGATATTTTCCGTGATCCACCTGGGACTTACGAAAATGCCTCAATGGGATGCGGATAAACTTTACAGGCCGCAGAACTACGACAACCCGGAAACTTTTGATTTTCTGAGAGACGAGGAAAAGAATTTCCGTCTGGATGCCTTCAACTGCTATGAAAACATGGGGCTGTTCAATGACCTGCCGTTTTTGCAGTTTTTCAACAGCACCGTCTCCCCGTCGATCATGGAGTTCTACCCTGAGGTGGGAGTAAAAAGGGATGTGAGCTCCAAACCAGACTTTTCAATTTACGCCCTGAGAAGTTTACTGAGCGTAAAATATGCAGTGGCTCCCAACTGGGAGGAGGAAAACTTCGGAAAAGAAACAGGGTACAGGGGCTGGAAAGTGATACAAAAGCGGTACCCGTTCACAGTTTACGAAAATATGAACTTCATCCCCATAGGGTTTGCATACGACAAATATGTGGATTACCGGGACCTTGAGGAAGTGGCCCGGGTAAACAGGAGCAATGTGCTTATGAGAGCAATTGCAATGGACGAGGAGACTTTGAAAAAATATGATCTGCCGCTGGAAAAGCTAACGGTGGATGAGATGTTTGATTTCACATATGAAAGTTATCTGTCGGATCTCTCAGGCAGAAGGCAAATGGCCTGCAGCGAATTCAATATGACCCCGGATGGCTTTAAAGCCAGGATAGACCTTAAAAAAGACAATCTGGTGTTTTTCTCAGTTCCCTATGACGAAGGGTTTACCGCAACCGTCAACGGTAAAAAGACTGAAATAGAGAAAGTCGACTACGGGCTTTCAGCTGTTTTCCGGCCCCGGGGGAAGAGCGAAATAATATTTACATATAAAACCCCGTACCTCGGTCTTGGAATCGGACTTACTGCCGCCGCCTGGGCTGTTTGGGCAGTGTATGTGTTTGTTGTGAACAGGAAGAAGAAAGTAAAACAATGAAAGATAAAAAGAAGATATATCCCGCTCTGATGTGGGTTTTTCGGGCTGTTGGGCTGTTTTCAGCCTATAAACTTGCCGATTGTTTTATCCAGTCAAAAAAGAGTGCGGAAAACTATCGAAAACTCAGGCCGGTGGTAGAGGCAGGAAAAAAATACACCCCCGGTGAGGTGTATCGGGATCTAGTGGAGGAAAATGACGATTTCGTGGGGTGGATCTCAATTGAGGACACCGATATCAGTTATCCTGTTATGCAGACAAAGGAGAACCCGGATTATTACCTCAGAAGGAATTTCAACGGTCAATACAGCAAATACGGAGTTCCCTATGTAGACCGGGCGTGTGATGTAAGCAACGGACAAAACATAATCATCTACGGTCACAACATGAAGGACAGCAGTATGTTCACCAGCCTTGTCGACTACACATCCTACGACTACTACCTGGAACACAAAATAATAAGGTTTGATACACCTGCGGAGTTCGGTGAATACGAAGTTGTCTTTGCATTTAAAATAGACGTGGAAAACACAGATTTCGGGTACGCAGGCACGGGAAGCTTTGACAACGAGGATGATTTCTGGGATTATTGCGACAACGCCCGGAAGCTCTCATACTACAGGACCGGCACTGCGCTCTCCCCACAGGACACTCTCCTGACTCTGTCGACCTGCGAATACACCTATGATGACGGGAGATTCGTCGTCATAGCAAAAAAAGTGGC
>CAZYZR010000117.1:0-3574 GCA_964651945.1 uncultured Oscillospiraceae bacterium
CATAATCTGTAAATTTTCAGTTATTTTATAAAATAAGACAGTATAGATTTTAAAAATTCAATAATTTAAAATAAATATTCACGACATTTTGAATAATTTGTTCCTTTTATTCAATTTTTTAAAAAATGTTCTGAAATAAATGATTTTAAAATTTATACATTTACTTTATTTGCGCTGAGATTTATTCAAAGTTTTCACTTGTTGTTTACAATGTCTCCTTTGTGATATACTCCAGAAAAGAGGTTATTGCTATGAGAGACTTTTATACTCTGCACCCCGCTGCGGTACTGATATATCTGGGTTCTGTGATAATCTTATCGATGATTTTTCAAAATCCTGTATTTGTTGCAGTCTCATTATTTTTTTCATTTCTGTCCTGCTTAGAAGCAGACAGAGAAGGTGCCGTGACTGTTGCGAAGTTCACTGTTCCTTTCGCAATTTTTATAACCATTGTAAACCCGGTTTTCAATAAGGAGGGAAACACCGTAATTTTTTCGTATTTCGGGAGGAACTATACCCTGGAATCATTAATTTACGGAGCAGTCCTTGCGGGAATGTTCTTGTGTGGCATCAACTGGTTCTATTGTCTCGGAAAATATATAGACAGTGAAAAACTGGACTATTTGTTCCGGGGTAAAATGCCGAATGTTTGTGCAGTGCTTTCTGCTGTACTTACTTTGTTCCCTTTCTTTACTTCTAAATTACGTGAGATTTACGGTGCCTGTTCCCTGCTGGAAAGAAATGAGAAAAATGCCGTTTTTACATCCTTCAAATGTGCTGTTGGATATGCATTTGAACACGCTGTCACTATGAATTTTTCAATGAAAAGCAGAGGGTTCGGGACTGGAAACCCTACCAGATACAAAAAATATTCAGTGGTATCTGAGGACATCCTTCTCGTCATTTCAACTGTCCTTCTGACTGTGGCAATTGCGGTATTTTCCGGCTCCGGAGCTGTAAATATGCAGTTTGTTCCGAATATTGTTTTCCCGGCTGAAACCGCCGGACTTACGATATCGCTGGTTTGTTTTATTGCCCTCTGTGCTCTACCGTCGGTAATATATGCCTTCAAGGAGATAAAATGGATATATTTGAAATCAAAAATCTGACATTTACCTACCCGGGAAGGCAGACTCCGGCTCTTAAAAATATTGACATCAAAGTGAAAAAAGGGGAGTTCCTTCTGCTTGCAGGACCCAGCGGAGGCGGGAAAACCACACTTTTGAGCCATCTCAAAACCGCACTCACACCTTATGGCGAAAGGACGGGAGAGATATTTTTTGAAGGAAACCCACTGGATAAAACTGACCTTAAAATTCAAAGTGAGAAAATTGGATATGTTTTGCAGAACCCGGACCGGCAGATCGTGTCGGGCAACGTTCTGGACGAGCTTTGCTTCGGGCCGGAAAATCTGGGAATTTCGCAGGAAGATATGCGACGCCAGATCGCCGAAACCGTCTATTTTTTCGGGATGGAAAAATGGCTGCACCGGGATGTAAATACCCTTTCAGGCGGGCAGAAGCAACTGGTAAATCTTGCTTCGGTAATGGTGACAAGACCCCGGGTCCTATTATTGGATGAACCTACTGCTGCTCTTGATCCGATAGCCGCAGGAAATTTTCTGTCTGCTATAGAGAGAATAAACCGTCAGTTTTCCGTAACTGTGATAATAAGTGAACACAGAACCGGCCCGATTATGCCTGTGGCTGACAGAGTTATGGTTATGTCAGATGGTAAAATAGTTTACGCCGGCCCACCAAGGGAAGCAGTGGAGGAAAGTGCGTTTGAAAAAGCCGGTTCCGCGTGGCTCATACCCCGGCCCGCCAAAATTTTCATAGAGGCAGAAGATCTCATCCCCGGTTTTGAAAATTGCACTATCCCTCTTGACATAAAAAATGGAAAAATATGGCTGGAAAAAACCGCTGAAATATATAATTTCAAACCGTCGGATCCTAAAATTGTGCCGACTCCTTCAGCGGATTCAGAAACAGCTGTCAAGCTGAAAGATGTGTGGTTCAGATACAAAAAAGAAAATCCGGATATACTGAAAGGCTTAAACCTGGATATACCCAAAGGAAAAATATTGTCAATACTGGGAGGAAACGGTACGGGAAAAAGCACATTGCTGAAAGTAATCTGCGACATATGCAGACCATATCAAGGAAAAGTGGCATTGCATACAGGCGGCAAATGTGCATATCTTCCCTCAGAAGCCGGGCTGATAATGGGCCAGGATACGGTAATGCAAGAACTCAAAGCGAGCGGTGAGAGCAGTGAAAAAATAGATGAGATTTCCCGTTTATGCGAATTGGAAGGACTGCCGGAAAGCCATCCTTATGATATTTCAGTGGGACAGAGACAATTCCTGGGGCTGGCAAAGATTCTCCTGTCAGGGGCAGACATTCTCCTTCTTGATGAAATAACAAGGGGTATGGACGGATCTCTCAAGGAAAAACTCGGGCATATATTCAGACAAATCTGCATCAGCGGCAAGACGGTCGTAATGGTAAGCCATGATGTGGAATTTTGCGCTGAATACTCAGACCTGATAGCTATGTTTTTTGATGGGGAAACTTCAATTCCAAAGACACCCGGACAATTTTTCGGGAGTAACAATTACTACACCACTTCAGCAAGACTTATTGCGGGAGAGGTGTTCCCAGGAGCAGTCACAACCGAACAAGTTGCAGAACTTTGCCGTGAAAATCTGAAAAATTATGCCGGAAACAATTCCATAAAGGACAGGCAGAGTGAATAAAGGTAAAAAATCAATAATCCGGGTTCAGTGGGCTTTACTCTCCCTCTGCTGTTTGCTCACTCTGTTTTTCCCAAAAATTTTTGGAGAAAGAAGATATTACCTGGCTTCATTCCTGTTTGCAGGTTTTACTGTTCTGACTCTTTTTGTTTCTTTTGAAAATTCAGCGGGAGGAACGCTCAGAATGGCTATTACAGCTGTGATGAGTGCAATGGCAATTGCCGGCAGGGTGGTATTTGCAGGGTTTCCCGGAATAAAACCAGTGGCTGCGCTGATTATTATTTCAGGCGCAGGTCTCGGGCGGCTGCCGGGGTTCTGCACGGGAGCGCTGACTATGCTGATTTCAAATTTCTTTTTCAGCCAGGGCCCCTGGACTGTGTGGCAGATGTTCTCCTTTGGACTAATGGGGTTTGTATCAGGCCTGATTTTTTACCCAAAGCCTAAACTGCAGAAGCCTTGGATTATGGCTGTCTTTTCGTTTGTCTACTACCTTTTCGTTGCGGGGCCAATACTGGACCTCAGCGGAATTTTCACCTGGATCGGGGGCAACCCTCCTGCCCTCCGGGCAACTCTCATTGCGGGGCTGCCGGTAAATTTTACTGCCGGAATCGCAACTGCGGTATTTATTCTGGCTCTTTCGGGCCCTATACTAAGAAAAATTGACAGACTGAAAGTAAAATACGGACTCTAAAATTATTTTTTGCCGAATTTTTTGCACTTTGAGCATAAAACAAAAATTTTATTGCCAGATAAATCCTGTAAATACTGTACAGTTAATTAAATTGTTCTGATTCCTCTTGGATAATGATTTAAAATAAA
>CAZYZR010000118.1:0-1620 GCA_964651945.1 uncultured Oscillospiraceae bacterium
ACAATCACAACCTGGCCATTCCTTACCACGTAATCTATATCCCTTTTCATTACGGCGTTTGCCTGGACAGCCTGGTTTATATGGTGAACAAGAGTCATATTTTCGCTGTCAGAGTAGTTGTCAATTCTGAAAAATTTTTCAGCTTTGGCTATCCCGCTTTTTGTAAGGGTGGCCTGTCTTGCCTTCTCATCCACAATTACGTCCTGCTCCACATTGTCCAGTTCTTCCTTGCTGTTGTGCTCAGCAGTCCTGAAGTAGGACAGGCTCTTGGCAAAATTGTCCGCAAGCCTGTACATGTCTGTGGATTTTTCCCCCTGACCGGATATTATCAGAGGAGTGCGGGCCTCATCTATCAGTATTGAATCCACCTCATCCACTATGGCGTAGTTAAATGACCTCTGAACCATATCTTTCTTATAGAGGGCCATATTGTCACGCAGATAGTCAAAACCGAATTCGTTGTTTGTACCGTATGTTATATCGCAGTTGTATGCCGCCTTTTTCTCCCGCGGCGTGGTGTCGTGGACGATAAGTCCCACAGAAAGCCCCAGAAAATTGTAGAGCTTGCCCATCCACCGGCTGTCGCGGCTGGCGAGGTAATCATTCACAGTGACTATGTGTACTCCGTTTCCCTCCAGTGCGTTAAGATAGGCAGGGAGTGTAGCCACAAGTGTCTTGCCCTCGCCTGTCTTCATCTCGGCAATGTTGCCCTTGTGCAGAACTATGCCACCGGTGACCTGCACCGGAAAATGCTTCATCTCAAGCACGCGCCAGGCAGCTTCCCTGCAGACGGCAAATGCATCCGGCAGTATGTCGTCCAGAGTCTCACCTTTTGCCAGCCTATCCTTGAGTATTCCCGTTTGGTTTTTCAGCTCGGAATCGCTCATAGGAGCGTACTTTGACTCAAGTGCCAGGACATGCTGGGTTATGGGCTCTATTTTCTTTAGTTCCTTCGATTCATAATTGCCAAATATCTTCCCAAATAATGACATCTTATCTCCTTATATGAGAGGCCGAAATCAACTGTTCAAATATTACAGCCGACTTTCCGTCCCGCTATAGCATTGATTGTAAGATTAAGACGGGCATTCGTGGAATATCCTAAAAAATTAATATTCCCAAGAAGCACAGTTCAGCGCCACATCTCCTGAGTTCAGCATACTGCTTTTTGCCCTTAATCTTTTACAACCCTATATAATATTTTAATATAATGTAAGAAATGTGTCAAACCGCAGGTCTGGGTGTGAAAATGGTCCCGAAGAATATGAATTATAATTGTTTATTTTATTGTTTTATTTTGTCTTCGGTGTTATAATGTAAATAAATAAAAATTTACAGGTTAAGGAGAGTTGTTATGGTATATACACATAATGTTGAAAAAATGTGCAAAGTAGCCAAGGGCTGTGATCACGGTCCCGCGCCGATACCTGAGGAGGGCAAATGGGTTAAATCATATCAGATTACCGATATTAATGGCCTTTCCCACGGCGTGGGCTGGTGTGCACCGCAGCAGGGTACCTGCAAACTAACCCTGAATGTCAAGGACGGAATCATTCAGGAAGCCCTCATTGAGACCGTAGGTTGCAGCGGAATGACACATTCTGCCGCAATGGCAGGCGA
>CAZYZR010000118.1:1720-3548 GCA_964651945.1 uncultured Oscillospiraceae bacterium
GGACATGAGAGTTTTGCCGCGGCTGAAGGCGCAATAGGTATTGCCCGCAACGCCAACAAAGCCAGGAAGGAACCTCTCAGGGTCATCCTCAACGGCCTCGGCAAGGACGCGGCTTATATTATTTCAAGGGTCAACGGATTTACATATGTAAAGACCGATTACGATTTTGTAAAGAACCAGGTAAACATAATTGAGGAAATCCCATTTTCAGACGGTGACAGGGCGCGGGTAAAGTGCTATGGTGTCAACGACGTGCTTGAAGGTGTCGCTGTTATGAAACTGGAACATGTGGACATCTCTATCACCGGTAACTCCACCAACCCGACCCGTTTCCAGCATCCCGTGGCCGGCACTTACAAGAAATGGGCTGTTGAAAATGGGGTCAAGTACTTCTCGGTTGCCTCAGGCGGCGGGACAGGCAGGACATTGCATCCCGACAACGTGGGAGCAGGTCCCGCTTCTTATGGAATGACCGACACAATGGGCAGAATGCACGGGGATGCCCAGTTTGCAGGCTCGTCCTCAGTTCCGGCCCATGTTGACATGATGGGCTTTATAGGTATGGGCAACAACCCAATGGTGGGTGCTACAGTTGCCTGCGCTGTTGCCGTGGAAAAGGCTTTGGCCTGACTTCGTACTGTTTATCAGAACATTTTCTGAAAATATTTCCAATTGCCTTTTGGCTGCAAGAGTTTAAGGATGAAAACTGCAGGCAGCCAGGAGTAAAACTTCGGTACGTTTCTTTTGACTGGGAAAGATTGCAGGTGAAAAACTTTCCGAACCTCAGCGTTCTGCCGTTTCCCTAGTGCACGGTGGTCTCAGGATTAAATCCAAATGCAAAAATCCCCCTTAACAAAGGGGGATTTTAATATTTTAATATCCAATCTTTTTATTTTATAATATTAATTCTGTATTCTTGTTAAAAATTTCTTAAAATTTGTTAGAAAATAATAATTATTGAAAATTAGTACTTATAATTTAAACAGATAGACTGTGATTAAGAAGTCAAAGAAAACTCATTATAATTTTCATATTTAATTCACGAATCTACATATATGGAACTGTTTAGAAACAGCACAAAATGAAAATTTCTTTACATATTCATAGTGCCGTTATATAATACCATAAAACTGGGAGGACGATATGCTTGGCAACCTGAAGCCTTATACCCGGGCTATGGATGAGGATGAAAAGCTTTTTTATACCTCTTGTTATTGCGGGCTCTGCCGAAGTCTGGGTGATATTTACGGGCTGCTTGCAAAAAATCTGCTTACCTTTGATATGGCCCTAGTATCTATGTTTTGCGATGCTCTCAGCGACGGAGATACAGCCACAGAAGAGATAAGATGTCCTTTTGACGGCTTAAAAAAGAGGACAATATTAAAGAGTTCGGGCTCTGTTTTTGCTTCTCACGTGACAATAGCTCTTGCGTATTTTAAAATGCAGGATGACGGGAGAGATGGCAGCAGAGGAACTTTTCAAAGAGTTCCGAAGGCATATATTTCATCCAGATATGAAATCGCCAAGGAAGAAATCCCCTCGCTGTGTGAAGTTTTTTCAGCGCAAAGCGAAAAACAGGTACTGGCTGAAAATGAAAGCTCAGAAATTGACGTGCTTTGTATGCCTACAGCAATTATGACCCGGCGGATTTTTGAGCAGTGCCGGAGTGAAAAGTATAAAAAGCATGCACAGCAGTTTGGATTTTTTCTTGGCAGGGCAATTTACCTGATGGACGCCTTTATTGACAGGGATGCAGACAGGAAGAAAGGAAATTACAATTTTTTCAATCTGAAAAATTACAGCAGGGAGGATGCCAGGCGGGAATGCT
>CAZYZR010000119.1:0-1477 GCA_964651945.1 uncultured Oscillospiraceae bacterium
ACAAGGGAGGCGATCATAACCCTGGCGAAGGCCGAGGGCATAATGCTGGATCCCACCTACACCGGTAAGACTTTCCGCGGCTTCATTGATATGGTCAAGGAGGGAAAACTCATAAAAGAGGGGGACAACGCCCTGTTCCTCCACACAGGCGGAGCCATGGCCCTATGGACAAAGGAGCACCTGGACGACATGCAGGATCAGCTCAGGGCAAACTGCAGCACAACTGAGTGCTGAAACGTAGGTTTTCAATTTAAGAAAATCTCCCGGAGTTTCTACGGGAGATTTTGTTCTATTCTTTAAAACAGGGAAAATTCCTTCCGCTTTCCCGGGATTCCTCCGGCCGGTTTTCGCTTTTTGTCCCGGAGTACAGGGAGTGGGGTTTTAATCCCACATGTGGTTTAAATCCCGTGCGCTGATGCCCTCTCTGAAATAAAGGGGCTCCGGGTATTATCCGCACAAAAATCAAGCTTCGCATGCTCAACAAATTGTGAGGTGAGGCCTGCCGTCCGGTATTAACCCGCAAGGATTTAAACTCCGAATACTCATCCTCACTCTCTGTGGGCTTTCACGCCGGGTGTAGACCCGCAATATATTTAAACTTCGCATACTCCTCGGACTTTGCCCTTCCCGCCTGCGGGCAATAGCGCCTTTGTTCATGGCATTGTCTCCAAAATCCTGACCGGCAACATTGTTCCCGGTGCGGTTGCTGTTTTATAATGGCAGGTACCGTGCCACATTTTTTGTCTTGCAACAACGCTATCTTGCGGCAATCCGGTCGCCCTGTCTCCGGCTTGCCCTTTATTAAAAAATTTTTTAACTTTCAAATAAGATTTCAGATATGGGAAAATAGACCATTTTACTTTGTCTGTCCCCCTTCGGGTTCTGATTCCCCGGGCAAATCCTCCGGGAAAAGGTTCTCCCGGGGCAAATTCGCCGCTGACTCCTCCCGGGCAGGGAAGGGCTTCTTCTTAATCACTAAAACAGAAATCAGGACAGCGAATAGGACGGGGAAAGCAAGCATAATGAATGCCCCGACGGTGCCCACCTGCGTGACCCCATCCACACTGGGGTAGAAGGCGGACATTGCCAAGCCAAGGATTATCACGGTTATGAGGTAAACAGGAATCCGCAAAAGAATTCTCTTTAAAAGAAGGGACCTCTTGGCGGAATTTCTCCTTTGTTTTGCCAGAGCCCGCTCGTAGTCGAAGCTTTCCAGGTTGAAGAGTGCGTTGGATATCAGCTGGTGCACTTTGCTGTCCACCTCTATTAGACTGCTCTTCCCGTCCCTGAAATAAATGGCCATCTGGTAGGAAACTCTCTGCTTTCCTCCCACTCCCGCCACGGTGCCGGCAGGGCCGAAGACCACGTTGCCCAGTATTGCCCCGGTGTAGCTGAATTTCGAGGCGGTGTTCTTGTCTGCCAGTTCGTATCTCTCAACGCTCATTTTGTCTATATTGACTATTTTTGACGTTGAGTT
>CAZYZR010000119.1:1577-3547 GCA_964651945.1 uncultured Oscillospiraceae bacterium
TTGAATTTTCACGGGGCTGTTAAATTCTTGCCCTTTTCTCCCGGATAAATTGCAGCGGACCTGTTTTCACGGGCAGGATAAAATTTGCGCCGAAAATTTTGATTATCCGGTAAATTAGTATACACCCCCCTCCGTTGTTGTCAACGATTCTGTGCCCCGGCAGTTTCACACTCGGCAAGTTCCTCTGTTACCCTTGATTTTTTCCGCTTTTATTTTTCATAAACCGGGGCATTTGAGGCAATGATTTATTTCCTTTAAAATTTATAGGTATATATCAGACAGTTTACTTTTAATTTTCCGTGTATTAAAATACTTGCTATCTGGACAACCCTTTCTGAATATTTATTACGCGCAATAAATGCCGATAAACCGGCAGAAAGAGCGAGCCCGCGGGAAATCCGGGAAAGCCCATTTGCTTTCGGCATAACAGAGCAAATCAGAGTTTTTTGGGATATAGCTCAAAACTCACTATCCGTGGGACAGTTCTGAATTTATTGAGTCAGGCCCCGGACTTCCGGGCTCTGATAAGTTTAATAAATCGTAAAAACATTGATATTGACAAGGAGGTATTTATTTTGGAAACCTGTGTGTACAAAAGCCCTGTGGGCTATCTTGAAATCCGGCGGGAGGACGGCAAAATCGTCTCCCTTGGGTTTTTGGGGGATAAAGGGGAGGAGAGAAAAGGGTCTGACCCCCTGCTGCTGGAGTGCCAAAGGCAGCTGGACGGGTATTTTGCGGGGACAATCAAAGAATTTTCCCTGCCGCTGTCTCCTCGCACAACGGAATTCGGGGGCAAAGTGCTCTCCCGGCTTATAAAAGTAAAATACGGGCAGACCGTGACATACGGTCAGCTCGCCCGCCTGGCAGGCAGTCCAAAAGCCGCCAGAGCCGCGGGGAACGCAGTGCGGAGCAACCCGATACCGATAATTATCCCCTGTCACAGGGTGTTGCCTGCAAGCGGAAAATTGGGAAATTACTCCGGCGGGGGGCCCTCTGTGAAAAAATTCCTTCTGGAGCTGGAGGGAGCTTTCCCAAAAGGGCAGTCCTGAAAATTGCCGAATGATCCAGCAAAAATAAGGGACCGACAGAAAAAGGAATTCTGCGGGATCTTAAAGTCCCGTCAGTCCTTTCTGTTTGACAAAGGCTTGTCTATATCTTATGAAATTTTAAATTCCGGGCTGAAAAAGCCCTGTAATAAAAAAAGGCCGGTTATTAAGCCGGCTTTAATTAATTTTATAAAAATATGATAAATTGTTCTCCGCTCTTGCTGCCCATCCCCTCCGGGGACATTTTTATGTCGTCAGGACAGTATATCGCCGCTCTTGACATTTACTGCGAAGTAGTAGAGCATATCCCCCTTTTCGAAATAGGCCTCGATCCTGTAGACGTATATCCCGTCTTCCTTCGGAGTCTTCAGGTCGTATACCGGGGAAAAGTCATCGGTGGCAAGGCCCTTTGTTATGTACACATTGGTGTACTCATAGGGGGAGGTAAAACCTATTGTTATAGTATCCTCCGGCCCGCAATCGGTGACCATAAGCGGCACATCCGCCGCATAAAGGTAAGGGGAGCGAACGGTCTTAAAGCCGAAGTTCCAGGTGTACCCAGCTCGGACTACGTAAGGGGGGTTGTAACCGGCAGTGACTGAGATTATCGGCAGTGACTGTTCCGGGTTTGCCGCCTCCACCGAGTCCTTTATGAACACAGTGGCAAAAGCAGCGGCCACCAGGAGAACCAGAGCAATCAGATATCTCCTAAATTTTCTCTTTGTTTGCATCATCCTGCTCCGACGGCCCGAAGTCCAGCTGTTTGTTTTCGTAGTCCGCTTTTATGTTTTTTTCCCGGAGCCTTTTCTGTATGAATTCCGCCGCCAGGTTGTAAATCAGGGCAAATGTAGGGACACCTATCACCATTCCCACCAGGCCGAAGAGCCCGTTGCCCACCAGGATGCCCGCCATAACCCACAGGGG
>CAZYZR010000120.1:0-1273 GCA_964651945.1 uncultured Oscillospiraceae bacterium
TAAAAATTATATCTTTATAAAGAATATGAAAAAAATCAATATAGTGCTGTTTCAGCCTCAGATACCCCAAAATACCGGAAACATAGCGAGAACCTGCGCTGTTACAGGTGCTCGGCTGCACCTTGTGGGGCCCCTTGGTTTCGCCATTGACGACAGAAAATTAAAGCGAGCGGGCCTTGACTACTGGGACAAGCTTAGTGTAAAATACTATGAGAGTATCCGGGAGTTTTTCAAGGCAAATGACGGGGAAAATTTTTATTATTTTACCACTAAAGCTCTCAACAGGTATACAGATGTGTCCTATCCTGACAATTGCTATCTTGTTTTCGGCAGAGAGGACAAGGGAATCAATGAGGACATTCTTATAAAAAATAAAGAAAGATGCGTCAGGGTACCTATGATTCCGCACCTACGCAGTTTAAACCTTTCAAATACAGTTGCCATCGGGGTTTATGAAGTCCTGAGGCAATGGGATTTTGAGGGGCTTGAAACTCAAGGACAACTCAGAGAATACGACTGGGAGAATTAAGTTGCACAATATAAAAATTATAACCGACTCCGGGTGTGACATACCTGTAGGGACAAAACTCCACAATGTTACTATACTTGGTTTTTACATTACCGTGGACGACAGGACATACGAAGAGCGCAAAGATTTCACCAACAAGGAATATTACGATATCCTTGAAAATTGTGATGACATACCTTCCACTGCCCACATTACTATGATGAGGTATGGAGAAAAGTATGAATCCCTGGAAAAAGTGGGTGCAACTGACATTATAGTCGTGACCATAAACAAAGGCCGGAGTGCCACCTATGATGCAGCATGTATGGCGAAGAAGATGTTTTTTGAGGAGCACCCTAATTCAAAATTGAATATAGAGATTATTGACAGCAGATGTTACTCCCTGGGCTATGGCTGGCCGATTATGCAGGCTGACAAAATGATAGACAACGGAGCTGAACCTGAGGATATTGTTTCATATTTTAATTCAAGATTCGACAAAACTGAAATCCTCATCAGTGCATATACTCTGAAATTTATGAAAAAATCCGGAAGAATATCCACTGTTGCTTCTTTTGTGGGAGAAGCGTTGGGATTAAAGCCCATTGTGTCCCTGGCACAGGGGAATAACGAAGTGCTTATGAAAGTAAGAGGAGAAAAGGCTGTTATCCCCGGTCTTATAGGACTGTATAAGAGCAGGCATAAAGGCGACGGAGAATACCTCATAGGGTATACTTATGAGGAGTATGGAAAAGAACTGTATTC
>CAZYZR010000120.1:1373-3448 GCA_964651945.1 uncultured Oscillospiraceae bacterium
GCTATGTACACTGCCGTGGGGCTTTTGCTCGCTCCGATAACCTACGGATCGGTTCAGGTAAGACTTGGAGAAGCGTTGACTCTTCTCCCTGTTTTCGGGTTTTCAAATGTGTGGGGTGTTACCATAGGGTGCTTTATCACCAATATGGTGGGATTCTTTTCCGGTGCAAATATCCTGGGATCCTTCGATATTTTATTTGGGACTCTGGCGACCTTTCTTGCAGCGATATCAACTTATTTCCTCAGAAAATTCAGGATCAGGGGTCTTGCCATACCTTCTGCCATTCCTCCTATTTTCTTTAATGCGGTAATAATAGGTCTTGAGCTCAGTTATGTGATGGCAGGAAGCTTCAATTTGATGATTTTTATTGTACAGGCTTTGTCAGTGGGGTTCGGACAGTTGCTCAGCTGCGGTGTTATGGGGGTTATTCTTGTTAAAATAATAGAAAAGAACTCTCGTCTATGTGAAATCCTTACAGGGAAAAATTAATATTCATCTCGCTTTATAAAGGATAGCTGCTGGGTTCTGAGTCATTACCAACCGAAATATTTTTAGTGATGCAAACAAACAAATAAAAATATATTTAAAAGAAAGAAAATGAAAAATTCAAATCGGTTCTTTGACAATAAAAGGGTTAAACTATGCATAATCGGCGGCCTATTGGGCTTGCTGACGTTTCTTGTTATTTACGGGGCAGGAGTCCTAAATACGGGAAATGATGGTTGGATAATGTCGGGATATGTTGAATTTGATATCCAACAGCACTACGAAGGATGGATAAATTTCAGAAACAGCAGATGGCAGTTTCCCTTGGGACAAGCCGACAAGTTAGCTTATCCCTATGAAAAGGGAGTGAATATTGCATTTACTGATTCAATACCTGTACTTTCAATTTTTATAAAGGCCATCCTTGATTTGTTAAGGGTTCCTCATAGTTTGACATTTCAATGGTTTGGGCTGGCGGAAATGTCATTCTTCATACTTCAAGGGGTCAGTGCAGGGCTTATCCTTTCATTGTTCGATTTTGGACTGATTTATAGCTCTATATCTATACTTTTCTTTACTTTCAGTCCTATACTCATTGAGCGCAGTTTCAGACATGTGTCCCTCTCAGCCCATTTCCTTATTTTGTTTTCAATATATCTGTATCTTAGGTACAGAAGAAGTGAAAGGCTGCCCTTATCCTTTCTTTTGCTGTCTTTTCTCTCAATAGGATTTACTCCTTATTTTTTGCCTATGGTGATGATATTAGTCCTCCTCCTTTGCATTGAACATTTATTGCGACGAAAAGAGGTCTTAAAGTCCTCTACTTTCCTTTTATTGAATTTTATTTCTGCTTATCTGGGCGGTGTTTTAATAGGTACATTGAATAATGGATACTCCACTTCCAGAAGTGGATACGGATATTTTTCAATGAATTTAAATTCAATGATAAACCCTATTTCAGTAAATGTGCCTGTAAAATGGTCAAAATTTTTGCCTGCAAGACCTCAGGTATTTGGAAATTATGATGGTTTTAACTATCTAGGAGCGGGAATGCTCATATTGACCTTAACCGTCCCAATTATTCTCCTGATACTACACATAGCTCACAAAGTAGACTGTGTCAAACTATTCAAAGAAAATTTCTTGCTGATAATCACCTGCATTTTTCTTGTGTGCTTTGCAGTCTCAAATAATGTTTATTTCAGCGGAAAACAAATTCTCTATTTACCCCTTCCAGAAAAGTTGATAGAACTTTGCAGTATTTTCAGGGCAAGTTCAAGGATGTTTTACCCTGTATATTACCTGTTATTCATTTTCTGCACAGTGTATCTGTACAGAATAGTATCATTTGCATCAAAAACAGACAAAGCCAACTTGCCTGCGCTTTTAATTCTGTCCGGATTGCTGGTGCTTCAGTTATATGATATCAGCGACGTAATATCTTTTAAGCGCACTGAGTTGGAAGAAAAGGTGAAAAACGGACTCGAAATCCCCGAAGAACTGAATAATCTTACAAGATATAAAATTCTTCTGACTGATGATGACAATCTTATTGAAAGCCGCTTTATAGGAATTGTCGCAGGTAAAAA
>CAZYZR010000121.1:0-1786 GCA_964651945.1 uncultured Oscillospiraceae bacterium
CTTTACACATTCTGAATCGGCATCCAAAAACTTCTATTTTGTTTTTTGAAAATTTTCTGTTTATCGCAGAAGGGGCGGCGGCCCGGGCGGGCGGAATTTTTCTTTTCACATATAGTTTCCTTTATCCATACATTTCCCGTTCTTCCTCAAAATCCCGTCCCCGCCCGGCGGCGCCCGGCCTTGCCGGGGCGCTCTGCCCTCCGGGCAGAGCCGCCGCCCCTCCTTTACAATAAACAAATGTAAACAGATCTTCTCCCTTACTTCACCCACCTGCTCCCCCTCCAAAAAAATCCTCTGTTTCCGAAAATATTTCCTCCCAAATCCCACCCTCGCCTCACTTCCGCACCTCCCCCTAAATAACCCCTTTCCCTCAAAACTCCCCTCTCCTTTTACAATTTTCAAATTTAATTTGAATTTTTGGAGGTCAACTGCCTGCCTGCCCCTATTTCACCCCCATCTCCATATCCCTGCCTTCCCGTCCGATCGCGAAACGGACACAAAAAAAGAGCCCCGAAGGGCTCATTGAGCTATTAACATATTTAGTTTCGGCTTTGGTTTCTATCCTTTCCTTTTTCGCTGCTTCCTGATGTTCACGTCTCGGCCGGCAAGGTACTCATCTATGACTTCGCAAATATACTCAGGGCTTTCACTGCTCAGTACATCGTAAAACTCTTCGAGATAGTCATCCGCTCCGTACTTCTGAAAGGTGTTCAGGACTTTCTTTCCGGTTGTATTGCAGTGTGATTTGTAGATTTCAATGCAAAAAATCAAGAACTCCAATTGATCTGTCATATATACACCTCTACACCGGCAATTGCAGCACGCCTGTGTCGTATTCACCCTCAAAAGCGTCAAAAAGCAATGACACACTGAATTGCCACACCTTGGTCTCTTCTCTTTCAAGCAATCCGTAGAGCTTTGAATTGTAAAAGTATTTCAGGGCTTTTTTCTCGGGCCAGTTGAATTTAGCCATAATCATTCCAACCAGATTTTCCGCGATGTCCATCAGAATGCATTGAAATTCCCTTTCCGGCATTGTCGTCCTCTTCCTGACAATTTCCTCACGTCTCATAAAAGTCAGATAATCCTGCGCACGATCGGTCACAAAAACCCACTGATCGGCGAGTTTGTAAAATTTCAGCTTTTCCACGGCCCGGGAAAAGTCCAGGTTTCCGGATTCGTATTCGAAAATCACCTTGTAAACATCGTCATCGGCAGCGGGACCCGCGAAAATATCCGTATTGTCATACCTTTTTCTCCCCGTTCTGCAATCTATGACAAAGCCGAACCACTCCCGGTCGGGATCTGTGAACTTCTTCACATTCAGTTTTCTTTCGGCATTTTCACAGTCGAATTCGTAGACATTGACAAATACATCATCCTTATTCTTCCTTCGCCTTGAATATGCTTCCGCCCACTTTCCCGCCAGTCCATAATCTTTTGTCAGATACATTCCTCTGCCGAAATCCAGCTTTCGGTCCAAAGGCCCCCGGGGAGGATCAACTATCGGTTTTGCTGTCAGATACATAGTTTTTCAAAACAACTCCATTTTCTCTTTTCACCTTCCATTATATTACCTATCCGGGCAAAATACAATTTGACTTGTTTGCCGTATAGTTTTGCAGTGAAAAAATATTACTATGTGTACCCAGAAGATTCGTTAGTCGCAGGTCAAATATCCGTACATAAGAAAAACCCCACCCTTCCGGGCGGGGCTTCTTTTTATCCGGTCAGTTCATCTCCCCCGCAGAGCTTCGCCTGCCTTCTCTCCGTGGGCGGGGAATTT
>CAZYZR010000121.1:1886-3436 GCA_964651945.1 uncultured Oscillospiraceae bacterium
GTCTTGGCGTTGTGGCACTTTTTGCACAGCATCCGGCAGTTTTCGTCCACCGTCCTGCCGCCTTGGGACCAGGGCACTATGTGGTCTGCCTCCATCTCGTCTATGTCAAAATGCTCCCCGCAGACGGGGCATATTCCCCCCTGCCTCTCGTAGGCCTGTCTCTTCTGCCTCTCGTTAAAGGTCCTTATGCTGAGATATCTCTCCTCGCGGGACAGGACATAGTAGTAAATCCCCTTTTTGTTGGTTACGTCCTCATCCTCCATAAGGCTTGACACCTCCCGCTCCAGGGCGTCGGCGTCGTAGATTTTATCCCCGTATTTCCGGTAGAGTTCCCCCCAGTCCACCCCGGTGAGCTCTTTTCTCTTCACCGGGAAAGTAATCTTCGCCCAGTTTATGACCCCCTGAAAATACAGCCACAGCTCGCTGGCGTTGGGGTCGTTTCGGTGTTTGTTCATATACCCGCTGACATCGCCGCCGCTCCTCCATTTCAGGGCTTTTTCCAGCAGCTCCTGCCTGTTGACCCTGGCGGACACGTACCCCTCGGCAAACAGGTCCGCCCCTTGGTTCTGCCTGCTGAAATACCTCTTGGCGTCCTCCACGAAGGGCCCTGCGTATATGGCGTTGTTCATCTCCTGATCCGTCAGTTTCTCCCCCTGGGTGTTTATCACTCTGAACCAGCCCAGCTTTTCGTCGTCGTCCCCCTCGCACAGGTACACCATCAGGGGGTAGGACAGTATCCTCTCCTGCCGGTCCGCCGTGAGGTTCCGCCAGGTCTTGGGGTAGCCGTCCTGCTTAATGGAAAAGGCGTTTTCCGCCACGAACCTGCAGATGCTCACCGTCCTCTGCTGCCCGTCCAGGAGCTCGTACCCCTCCCGGCTCTTTATCCAGTACATAGCGTTCAGAGGAAAGCCTCTGATCACAGTCTCTATCACCTTTACCTGCTGATCCGGCTTGTAGATAAACTCCCTCTGGAACTTGGGGCGTATGTTCAACAGTCCCCCGTACCCCACGACTCCGCCGTCCTCGCCGCCGTCTTTGTACCCCTCTACCAGGTCCCTCACGGTGACATCCAGGTGTTCTATTTTCATTTTTGCCTCCTTTTTATTTGTTTTTATAAATGGAAAAAAATTGCCTGCCGGAATTTAAACCAGGGGTCTGTCCGCTTTTTATGCGAAAATCCCCGGAATTTTTCAATCCGCCCTCACTCCTTGGGCTGCTTCAATTTGATAAAAATTCTCTTGTAAATTCCCTTGCCGTGTACCACAGGGGCGTCATACCTTGTCCAGGGCTTTTTCAAGTCATCAAGATGCCCGTCCCCTCCCCTGTCGGTTGTCCAGACTATCTCAAACTGCTCCGGGTTGTACTTGTCCAGGAATGTAATGGGCACCCCCATAACCCCCTCGTAGTCCCCGGGTATCTCCCGGGTCTTGTCCACGTTTATCGCGTCGTAGTTGTCGTACTTGGGGTAATTTTCCTCGTTCCCCTTGTAGTCCCTCCCGGACACAAAGACCTCGTGCCTCTTCTTGTGGTCCAGGTTGGTGAACCAGCAG
>CAZYZR010000122.1:0-3423 GCA_964651945.1 uncultured Oscillospiraceae bacterium
TCAAAAAATCCGGTAAAAAACAGAATATTCATAGGTAAAATTTATCGTTTTATCAGAAGAAATATTTTAATGAGGATGAATAAAAGAGCACCAGCCCTGTACTTCATAAGAAGGCAGAACAGGGACAGAGGGAACTTTATCCTCGGAATGTCACACAGCTTTGCGGCTTTATACATTCTCTCCTCACATGCTATATTTTTTATCTTCTTGATCTTTCCCTTGTCCTCACCCGCGACAAGCTGTTTTACGACTACGCTAACTATGCCCATTGTATAGGCGGCTGTGGCACCCCTCCATCTGTCTCCCCAAGGGTCGGAAATTTTTGACAGAATCTCATAAAGATTTCCGGCCCGCAGGTGTTTTTTTGCATAGTAGGTGTTGGACAGGGAAAGTGGGGTGTCCCTGTAGACATATCCCAAGGCCGGAATGCCGATCGCTTTTTTGCAGTGGGGCAGGTACTCAAAGTTAAAAAGAATGTCTTCTGAAAAAATCTCTTTGGTGTCCCTAAAGGACAGATTTTCGGACAAGATTATTTCTCTTTTGTATATTTTCCCCCAGGCCGTGGGGGATACGGGGCTTATATCCCTGTACTGGCAGGCTACCATTCTCCAAAGGAGTATGTCTCTTATTTCCTCATTTTCGAATATTTCCGTTCCACTAAAATCGGAAAACCGGGCAGTAGTCCCGTCCTCAAATACTCTTTCGTACCCGAAAAATGTGCAGTCGGCCCCAAATTTTTCAGTTTCCGAAACCGCAGTTTCAAAACAACCGGATTCCAGGTAATCATCGCTGTCCACAAAGGCAATGTATTTGCCCTCCGCCGCATTTATACCCGTGTTGCGGGCCCGGCTGAGCCCCCCGTTTTCCTGGGTTATTGTTTTTACCCTTGGATCCCTGAGGGAATATTCACTGCAAATCTTTCCGCTGCCGTCCCTCGACCCGTCGTCCACAAGTATCACTTCAAAATCGGCAAAACTCTGTCCCAGAATGCTGTCCAGACACTGCCTGAGATATTTCCGCGTGTTGTAAACCGGTACAATAACAGACAAAGTCATAATTAAACCGGGGCCTCCTCTGCACTTTCCCCGCAGAGTGCAGCATAGTATTCCTGCAGGAAACTGGCACTCCGGGATATGTCATATCCACTGGCAAAGAGCTTGTCCAGGTTGTCCCGTCTTCCCTTTGACCCTTGTTTTTCGATCCGGGAAGCCCACTTGTCCCGGGGAGCAGAGAGGGGCAAAAATTCAACGCACCCTGAAAAATTTACATCTCTTGGCACCGAATCCGAGGCAACACAGTAAAGCCCCGCCGCCTGCGCTTCCACGAGGGCTATTCCCAGGCCCTCAAAAAGGCTGGGGAGGCAAAAGACATCGCAGCGGGACAAAAATCCGGGAATATCTTCCACATCCCCGAAAAAAGTGACCCTTTCGGCAATGCCCAGTTTTTCAGTTTTCCTCTTGATTTCCTCAGACAGCGGCCCCGTACCGGCCAAAAGCAGCCTCGCCTCAGACTTGTTTTCCAGAAGCTTTTGAAAAATGTCTATCAGAAAAGTGTGGTTTTTCTGCTGCGTGAATCTGCCCACGTGGCCGATGGTAAAATACTGCTGATCTCTGTTGTCGGCACCCCGGTATTTTTCCCCGTCAATTCCGTTTTTGAGTATGAGGAAATCGTCTTCTCCAAAAAGCCATTTTCCCGCCGCCTTAGAGCAAGCGATTCGGTGTGTGGCGGAATTTTTTATTTTTTTGCCGTAATAATCCTTGACAGCGTGGTATATAAGCCCGCCCTCACTGTCAGTATTGTGGCTGTGGGCAATTCTCACCGGGACCCCCTTTATTTTTGCGCACTCCATAACGAGGCCCGAAAATTTGTCCATGTGGGAGTGTACAATCCTGTACTCCGGATGTGAAGCGAAAAAATTCAGCAGATCTTTTCTGTATCCGAAGGGGCCCTGCTGGGTAATAAAAGGTATTTTGTAAAGCCTTCCTCCCAAGGACTCTATTTCTTCGCAGTAAATCCCGTCAAAACTGTACAGAAAATCGAACTGAATTTTATCCCTGTCGATTTTCCTGTATATGTTCATTATAAGCGTCTCGTACCCGCCTCTTCCCAGGCCGGCCATGCAGTGCAAAACCCTTATCATCCGGTAAATCCTTTAAAGTGCAATAGGTATATTATATATTATCCCCCTTTGTTTTTCAATATTTATTCCCATAGCAGCCCGACAGCCCGGTATGCTGGCAATTTCAAGGATAAAGCCTGACTTTTTCTCTTTGAACGAAAGGACAATTTTAAAAAAATACCCCGGAAATCCGGGGTATCTGAGGGGAATTTTTGATTACTTTTTCTCTGCCAGTTCTACCGCGCACCTTGTGAGGAATTCGACGCCCAGGGCCAGGGCATCCTCGTCAATGTCAAAGCGGCAGCTGTGATTTGCCACATGTCCGATTCCTTTTTCCTCGTTGGCACAGCCTATGTTGCCGTAAAATCCCGGGAAGGCGTCGAGAAGCAGGGCCATGTCATCGCTTCCCATTCCCTTTCCTTCGGTGATAACGTTGAAGCCCATATCCCTGGCTATGTCCTGGGCCATAAGGGTGACTTCCCTGTCGTTGTCCACCGGGATCATGGGATCAAACATATAATCTATCTCGTACTCTACGCCCCAGCTCTTGCAGATTAGGTCGGACAGGGTCTCCAAATAGTCGAATATGGGCTGGGTCAGCTCCTTGTTGAAATATCTCACCGTTCCCATTAGTTTTGCGGTATCCGGGATAATGTTCGGAGCCGTTCCGGCGTTTATGTAGCAGGTTGAGAACACCACCGGGTCCTGGGCATCTATGGCGTTCGACGGAAGCGCGGAGAGCCTTAGCAGCAGTTCGCAGGCGGGCTTAATTGGATCCTTTGCCTTGTGGGGCACTGAACCGTGACCGCCCTCTCCTTTTACGGTTATTGTGTAGCTTATTACACCCGATGCGGAGGGTCCCGGAACTAAGGATATTGTGCCAATGTCCTCGCTGGCACCCACGTGAAGGGCTATTGAGTTGTCGGCGCCGCCCATATCCTTTACATACTGGACCATGGTGCGTGCGCCTTTCAGGTTTTCTTCGGCAACCTGGAACCCCAGGAGGATTTTCCCGCTCAGCTGGTCTTTTACCTCCATAAGTCCCTTTCCTATTGAGAGAAGCATTGCCCCGTGACAGTCGTGACCGCAGGCGTGCATTACTCCGTCATTTACACTCGAAAACTCCCTTCCCGTCTCCTCCTGCACAGGCAGTGCATCTATGTCGCCTCTCACCAGCACTGTCCTTCCGGGCTTGCCGGAGTCAATTACCCCGATTACGGTGTAATCCTCGTAAGTTTTATAGGGTATCCCCATTTTTTCCAGCTCTTCACAGATCTTTTTGCTGGTGTTCACCTCTTTGGTGC
>CAZYZR010000123.1:0-3335 GCA_964651945.1 uncultured Oscillospiraceae bacterium
GGCAAAAAGGCTTTCGTACCTGTAAAGGCAGTAACCCGAAACTTTCGGATTTTCCCGTAAGACATTGATCATCTTCGAAAGGTTCTCCCCGCTTTTCCACTCGCTTTCTTCATTTTCACCCTCGCCTATCCTGTAAGCTCCCAACCCCACATAAAGCTTAACCGACCGGTCTTTTTCAAGGCTTGCCCATTCGGTTAGGATGTTCTCAAAGGAAAATCTGTCGTCTCCTGAGGATGTGACATAGTCAAAACCCCAGTACAGCTGTGGCATTATATAGTCCACATATCCTGACTGGGACATCCAAAGCTTTACGTCTGAGTACTGAGAGGCGTAGTTGTTGTCCATATTTCCCCGGGGGCTGATACCGAAAGTTACCTCCGAGTTTATTTCCTTTACCCGGCTGTAAACCTGCCTCACAAGGTCGCTGACCTTTGCCATGCGGTATTCATCCAAGGGGATTCCGTCCCCGTCTACCCGGTACTGCCGGCTATCTATATCCGGGGAAGTCCCGGGGTAAAAATAGTCGTCGAAATGTATTCCGTCCACCCGGTAATTGCTGACAATTTCTCTCACTCCGTCGGTGACCAACTCCCGGGTCCGGGGCAAAGCGGGGTTATAATAAATATCTCCTTCGATGTTTACCGTGAGTTCTCCTGTAGCCGGATTGTCACTTGACAGCTCTCCGGGTTGCCCTCCCGCTTTAACTCTGTAAGGGTTAACCCAGGCTTCTATCCTAAGCCCCATCCTGTGAGCTGTGTCCACCATTATTTCCAGAGGATCAAAACCGGGGTCTTTACCTTGGACGCCGCTCATTATGTGGCTGAAAGGGAAAATATCGGACTTATAAAAGGCATCTCCGAAGGGCCTCACTTGTACAATTACAGTGTTGAGCCCCATGCTTTTGCAGTCTGAAAATATTTTTTCTATTTCTGACCCGAATGCTTCACTGTCCGAAAAATCCATTTCCATAAACTCAAGATAGCTTATCCACATCCCTTTCAGTCCGTTTTTCTCATAATCTTCCTTTGCCAACCGATAAAGATCATCAGGCAGATTTGTCTCTCCCGGCGTCTTTTGCGGATCGGAGGATATGGATCTACAGCCTGAAAATGCTGCAATTGCCAGAACAAGCGCCGAAGCAATTGATATAATTACTTTTTTATTGTTTTTCATTTTTCACCTTAATAGTTTTTTGAAAATTATTTAATATATGTGTGATTTTATATTAAAATCTGATTTTTTCAGACAATTTCACAGCCCGGAAATCCCGAGCAGGTAAAACTTCAAATTAAAAATTATTTTTTACAATAAAGTAGATCTTTACACGATTTAAAAATCCGGCTGTTCAGAAAAATGCGGGCTTTTGAGTCCGCATTTTTTATTTTACAAACAGTCCACAGCCTGCCTGCAAATATATCCTAGTCTCCCTGTACTTTTCAATTTCAAAATTTATTTTAACTTTTAAATTATAAAATTTAAAAAATCCCCGGAGCCAACCCCAAAAGCTGCTTATTTTCAGGAATTTATGCAGGTCAGCCTACATATGCCGCAGCCGCAGTGGCCGCAACTGCGCCATCGCAAGTTGCAGTTACCAGCTGTCTCAGGCTCTTCTTCCTTGTGTCGCCTGCGACGAAAACCCCAGGAATATTTGTGACGCAGCTCTCGCCGCTGTCAATATAGCCCTCCGGTGTAAGGTTTACCTGTCCCCGGAACATTTCGTTGTGAGGGATGAGGCCCACTGCAACAAATACCGCACTGGTAAATAGAGTCCTTTCTTCACCGGTCTTCACGTTTCTTACAAGCAATCCTTCAACTTTGCCGTTTCCTTTTATTTCAAGGGGGATTGTGTCGTAGAGAATTTCAATCTTTTCATTTTTCAGCACTTTATCCTGCTCAGCCTTGGTTCCCCTGAAAGAGTCGCGGCGGTGGATGAGGAAGACTTTTTCCGCGAGGCCAGAAAGATAGACCGCATCCTCCAGGGCGGTGTTTCCGCCCCCCACCACAGCTACGACCCTGTTTTTAAAAAAGGAGCCGTCACAGGTGGCGCAATAGCTTACCCCGGATCCTGTCAGCCTATCCTCACCTGGGATTTCCAGCTTTCTCCTTGTGACACCCGTGGCGATTATTACAGTCTTTGCGGTGCAAACTTCATCTCCGCAGTATAGTTTTTTCTCGTCACCTGAAAGCTCAACTTTTGTTACAGGTTTGTATTCCACCTGCACCCCGAACCCCACAGCCTGATCATATATGTTCATGGCATACTCCACCCCGCTTATTTTCCCAAGGGCAGGGTAATTTTCCACTTCAGGGGTATTTATTATCTGTCCGCCGTGTACATTCCGCTCAAAACAAACGACTGACAGACCTGCTCGCCGTGCATATATTCCCGCCGAAAGCCCCGCAGGTCCCCGGCCGATTATCGCTGTGTCCCAAATCATTAATTATACCTTCTTTCAGAGCATTTCAGAATTTGTACAAATTATATGATGTAATTATACAAAAACGGCAACTTTTGTGGCAGTGACAAAATCACATAAGAAAATACCGCATATGAAGATAAGATTAATTTGCATATAAGATGTCTAATTTGACAGTTTCTTCCGAAATACATGAAATTTTTTATCCGCAAAGGGCTGCTTTGCGAAAATCGATTTCCTCTTAAAATCTGCGGTTTTTATAATTTCCTGCCGCAATATTTCACTACTTTCTGGAAACGCATTTTATAATCTTTCCCTGCATAATTACGAGGATTCACTCCTGCCTTTGACTGAAAGGTGCTTTATTTACTGTTTTAAATGCCCTGGCAAAATAAATAGCAGGAGAGCGGTGCAAAACACTGTAATAATTAGCACAAATCTCAGTTGAGAAATTATTGAAATTTAAGCTGCCGGGTCTGAATTTTTATATGCTTCTGCCAACAAGGCATATTACCCGTTAATTCGCAGTTCCAAGGAATCCGGTACAGTTTACACAATGAGGAACCGCCAGATTTCATTTTTTGATCATCTGTTTTAGTAAGATTGTACAAAATTTTATAATATCATATCCAATGTATATAATTTACAACGAAATTATAATTATTCCCTCACACTCTGGGTTTTGAGATTTGTTGCAGCTAAACAATATTTTTTTAAATAAGACCAGAAAATTCTGAAAAAAGAGAACCGTCGAAGAAATTCTTTAAATTTTCTAAAAGTTTTTTGCAAATTAAATTTATTAAATTTCCCACTGATATGAAAGAGAACTTTTTGTGCATTTTGCCGGAGCGTTTCTCCGCACATTCAAGAATAATCTTGTTTTTTAGAAAATGTGATTCTATAATTATTATGTACAAA
>CAZYZR010000124.1:0-3308 GCA_964651945.1 uncultured Oscillospiraceae bacterium
ACTGTACAGTTAATTAAATTGTTCTGATTCCTCTTGGATAATGATTTAAAATAAAAGCAGGGTATGATCTTCTGTATGTATTTGATTTCCCGTATAAATTTTTATAATCTTATATTTTTTCAAATGAACTTTGCGGCAATAATCAATTTATTACCGTTTAAACCAATGCAAGCAAAAATATAGGCCGCACAAGTTTCGTGCGGCCTATATATCTTCCTGATTTTTATTTTCTAATCAGAGGATAATCTCAGACTTTGCTTCCCCTGCTTTTATGCCACTGACTTTGAGTTTGACAACGGTGCCTTCCTTCGCTTTTACCACCCATTCAACTTTTTTGGTGAATGGATCGTGGGCATAGGTATTAATATTGTCGTAGGAATAATCAGAATTTACACCTGAAAATCCTTCAAGATGTCCGAGACTAACGCATTTTTCCCCGACAACTGCATCTCCCTCAAACTCAAGGTTTACTGTGAGAGGCTTGTCGACTTTGAGAGCCTTTGCCTCATTTGAGACAAATGTGGGAAGATACCCTGTGTTGGATATTGTCGCTGTTATCTTGTATACGCCGTCCTCCACCTTTTCCTTGTCTAAGCTGTCCACTGAAAGTCTGGGCAGTGTTGAAGCCATTCTGATGCAGAATGCAGTATTTTTCGCGACCTCCTGATCAAGATATCCGGGAGGACAGTTCTGCCATGTATATTTGAAATCAATTGACCCTATTTCGACTTTTCCCAGCTGAGGATGGTCAAACTCAGTCCACTCCTTTATGGGTTTGCCGGATTTTACGACAGGAACATTTTTGTCTATCCACTGATAGCAGAGGTGCATCTGTTCCTCCTGCTCCTTTGGTGTTTTGGCAATGGACCTGGGATAAACCCCGGGGACGCCTGCCCTGACGGCAAGATCCCAGAGCTCAGCGGTATATGTGGGTATTCCCTGGGACTGATACATCCAGTCATCAAAAGCGCCGGAGGAATAATTCACTGTGTCAGTGAGGAATGAATCAAAAATATTGAAACATCCATAGCCGGTCTCCTCGGTTGCCATAGCGCCTATTTCGCGGAACATCCTCATATCCCTGGGATCCGCGTCCTTTTCGTGTTTTGTTCCGGGCGGATATATGTAACAGCCGCCGCTGGTATGATAAGTGACACCGCAGCAAATATTCGGATGAGCAAGTACAAAATCGGCAACTGCCTTGGTCTCAGGATTCGAAAGCGGATACTTTCCCGCCCCGGGCTGCCTCACCTCCGGGAACCAGCCGAGAGGATAGTTCCTGTTGAAGTCGAGATTCCACTTGCCTTCAGCTGGCTGGATATTTATTCCATCGTAATCAACTATATATCCTTCAGGATAGACATTGTAATATTTTCCTCCGAAATCAGAGGGTGAACGCTTGGTCATAATCCTCTCATCACGCCGGGAGGGTTTCCATACTCCGTCAGGACTTTCAACCCTCATAAGCCTTATGACTCCGTCACCATCCATATCAGCCGGGTGAAGACCCGGAGCAGGTTTTTCAAAGGGATACGGGCGGTTGACACTGCGGAGCTTTTCTGCGGTGGTAAGGTAAATCTCCGCTCCATCAGGACTTATCCTGGGTATGACATACACCGCACTTTTGTCAAGCAGTCCTGTTATCTTATCATCTTCCCCATACCCGGTAACAAGGGTATATACCAAGTGGGCTGCTGCCATTGAGCCGGTGACCTCGCCTGCGTGGTGGTTGCCGTCTGCGTAAAATGCAGGCTTTGTCAACACATCACCGGTTGAATAGTTTGTTATCTCACATGCCCACACTTCCCTGTTTTCAGGGGTGGTGCAGATTGATGAAACTTTTATGAGCCCGGGATACTCGGCTGCAAGTTCATTTAGCATTTCTGATAACTCGCCATATTCAAAATAATGGTCGAAAACATAAGTTTTCATATCTGTCTCCTTTTCTTAAAATAATTACTCTTAGATTATACTACTCGAAATTAGAAAAATCAATACCTCCAATAAATAATTTTCCAGAAAATATGTATAATTTTTAATTAAATTTTGTGTATATTTTAATTTATCAAAAACAAAAAGCCCCATACAGGGGCTTTTTGAATTTTACTTTTTTAAAAAAGCTCTCTAGAATATCTGTAATATTGTTTACTGCTCCAAAAATAACTAACTCTCCAGAAGGCCTTTCTCAACGAGAAATCTGTGAGCTATGTCGTAAGGATCTTCGCCGGACTCAGCACCCCGGTAGTTGAGGTTCTGCATCTCTTCATCCGTAACAGAATTTTCAAGTTCTTCACAGGCAGCAAGGACCTCCGGATGTTCCTCCACAACCTTGTCGCTGAGCATGCAGAACAGCACATAAGGCGGGAAGAAATTGTGGTCATCTTCCAGGAATACCAGGTCGTATTTCTGCAGCAGTCCGTCTGTGCGGTATGTGACTATTACATCCACCTCGTCGTTTTCAAGAGCGATATACATAGGAGCTGCACCAAAAGTCAGGGCGTCCTTGAATTCCATACCATATTCCTTGCATACCGGAATGAGTCCGTCCTTTTCCCTGGCATAGAAGGACTGTGAACAGCCTACTGTCCAGTTGCTGGCATAAGGAACCAGGTCAGAAACTTTGGAAAGGTTGTACTTCTCGGCAATTTCAGGTTTTACTGCAAAAACATACTGGTTATTAGGTCCCAGCATTCCGGCTGCGGTGATGCCGTAATCCTTTAGCCGGACCTCTACATCTTTATATGTCTGCTCTCTGTCCATTCCCGGGTAAATGTCAAATCCGAGAACATTTGCATAATAGGAACCCGTGTAACTGGGCACTGCATCAAGTTCATCGTTAAGCAGTGCCTCCCAAACTACCAGCTGGCCGCCCATAGCGTTGTTAAGCTCAACTTTCACATCTGTCCTGTCCTCTATTACTTGCGCATAGAGCTGAGATACTATTCTCTCCTCGATGTACTCTGTGGTCCCCATCTTTATTGTGTCGCCGCCGGAAAAATCTATGCTGTCATATATTATGCTGCCAAGAAGGAAAGCTATGGCAACAACGGCCCGGGAGAGTGTGAGTTTTCTCTGCCTCTTTATCTTTGCAATATCGTCCTGGGTCATAGCGGCGTCAACTATCCTCATGCTGATGGGCACAACCGCTTTCTCTATTAACCCAAACAGAAAATCCATCAGCAAAGCCAATGCACAGGCAGGTATTGCTCCGGACAGTATCATCTCTGTGTTTATTATCTGTATCCCTGCATAAATCTGCTTGCCTAAGCCTCCGCCTCCTATGAACGCCGCTATCGTCGCCGTCCCCA
>CAZYZR010000125.1:0-3164 GCA_964651945.1 uncultured Oscillospiraceae bacterium
ATCTGTCCCAGTATAAAAGTTTCATAATCAGATAAAAAATTGCAATAATTATACTTATGATTCCAACTGTAAAGCCAAGAAAAGTGGATAAGCGCAGTCCTATTTTGGTGTATGAAGTAAAGCTTAGCATTGCCGCGTCGTACAGGGTAAAGAAGTTGTTGTGGGTCTTTCCGGCGCGGCGCTTTCTTTGTTCATAAGGTATCTCTTTTCTCTTGAAACCGAGCTCCGCCACTATACCCCTGAGAAAAGGGGTCGGGTCTTTGAGACTTCTCAGAATTTCTAGGAATTCCCTGTCGTAAAGTCCGAACCCGGTGAAATGTTCAATCTGTTCCACATCGCTGAAAACTTTTATAATCTTGTAATAGCAGCTCCTCAAAAAACGAATTACCTTGTTTTCCTGGCTGGAAGTTTTAATTCCGGACACTATTTTATATCCTTCTTCCCAACCTGCTACAAGCTCAGGGATCATTTCCACGGGATCCTGAAAATCTGCGCACATAAGTATTGCACAGTCACCGTCTGCCTGAAGAAGTCCGTAATAAGGGGAATTGAACTGGCCGAAGTTTTTTGTGTTGAATATCGCTTTTATTTTGTCGTCTTTACGGCAAAGATCCCTAATTATGTCCCTGGTTCCGTCTTTGGAATCGTTGTCAATAAATAAAATATCATAAACATACGAAGGCAGGTCTTTGTTAAACTCGTTTTCAATCGCCTCTGCAAGAGGCCGCACATTTTCCCGCTCGTTATATGTGGGGACAACTATAGTGATTTTACGCGGCAAAATCTACGCTCCCTTCTTAATGCTGTCATATATTTTAGCTATTCCGTCTTTAAACTCCGTTCTTGGGCTCCAGCCCATATCTTTTTTTATTTTCTCTATTGATGGACGAAACCGGACTATTTTCCCATCGGAAGGATAAGGTATAGCTCCGTAAATAATTTCACCACAGGGGTTTACCACTGTCTTAATATCTTCTATATATCCCCTCAAAGGTCTGCTTTTGCCAGATGCCAGGTTGTAAAGCCCGGACAAATCACTCTCAATAAAATCGGCCATAGCCCTGACTGCATCCTCTACATAGAGAAAATCCCAGTATTGCTTTGCCAACGTCGTTCCGACAGGCTTTCCTTCCCGAAGATTTTTAATGGTGGAAATCACAAGGGAATTTTCGTAATCGTAAGGTCCGTACAAGCTGAAGACTCTTGTCCATACAAACCTTGTGCCGCTGCTTTTGGCCATACTGGTGAGTTCTTCATATGTATGCAACTTTTCCTTCCCGTATCTGCTTACAGGGGAACAGGGAAATTTCTCATCCACTATTTTGTCCCTCATATCTCCGCATTCGGCCTGAGAGCCTACAGAGAGGAAAAGTCCGGCGTTCATATTGACTGCACTTTGAAAAGCTTTCTTTGCAGCATAAAAATTTTTAATCTGCAACTGCCGGTCATCCCTGTCCTTTCCGCGGGATCCGTCCCAGGAGAGATGGTAAAATGCATCGATATCACCCGCTTCTTTCTGGATTTTGTCATAATCTGACATTTCAACGGGAAGAACAGTGATATTATCATTTTTCGGAAGTTTTGCAATATTGCGGCTTCCGGGCCTTACTATGCAGATCACGCTGCACCCGCGGTTTAACAGAAGTCTTACAAGGTGTACTCCTATAAAGCCGGTAGCACCGGTTACTACAACTTTTTTCATTCTGTCTCCCCCCCAAGAAAAAGCAGTTCTCTCATAGCCTTTTCAAGTCCTATGGAATCATATCCGAATTTTCTGTAGAGATAAGGAGCATGGGCCATAGCCTCAAACCTGTCGGGTATCCCCAGAACTTTAAGTTTGGTCGTCCGAGACTCCTGAGCCAGGACAGAGGATACCGCTTCGCCAAGACCTCCTATAATATTGTGATCCTGCGCTACCACCACTCTGCCTGTGGAGGCAGCAGAGAGTACAGCTTCTCGGTCAACGGGTTTAATTGTATGCATATCAATGACTCTTATTTTCCGGCCTGTTTCTTTGTATAATCTGTCAGATGCACCCTTTGCAAACTGTACGGTGATTCCCGAGCATAAAAAGGCACCATCGTCCCCTTCAGACACTACTGAGGCTCTACCAAATTCAAATTTATAATCGTCTGTATAAATATTTTCAAAAGGTTCTACGGAAGTCCTGAGATATACAGGTCCTTGATACCCAAGGGTGAAATCCATCATCTGAACTGCCTGTATAGGATCTGACGGTTCAAGAATAGCAATTCCCGGTATACCTCTCATTATCGCAACATCTTCCATAGCCCAGTGGGTAGCCCCGGATATGCCCCCTGAAAGGCCGGAGTAAGTACTCATAAGCCTTACATTGAGATTGCCGTAAGCCACATCCGTCCTGCACTGCTCACAAGCTCGCATGGTGAGGAAAGGTGCCATAGTGAAAACATACGGAATAAATCCCTCGTGGGCAAGTCCAGCGGCAAAACTTACCATATTCTGCTCCGCTATCCCTACATTAAAATATCTTGCCGGAAATTTATCCACAAAAGAAGTCAGTCGGCAGGTGTTCTTTGCTCCTGCTGTAACTGATATCACTTTATCGCTCTTCTCACCAAGTGATACCATGTACTCCCCGACAACATCCCTTAAAAAACTTTTCGGAGATCCGTCTGTTAAACTCATTATTGCTTCTCCTAATACAAGCTGGACTTCCAGCTGGCTATGATCTCATTCCTCTGTTGTATCGTGATCTTGCCTGTGTGCCACTTGGCCTGGTCTTCCATAAAGTCCACTCCTCTGCCCTTTTGGGTGTGACAGACAATGACCACCGGCTTTCCCGACGAAGGATCCGGCAAATTGTCAAAGCAATCTTTAATCCGCCGTATGTCATGACCGTCAATATCAAAAGTTTCCCATCCGAAAGCCTTATATTTCCGTGAAATATCCCCTATCATATCTCCTATGGTTCCGTCTGCGTCAAGCCCATTGTTGTCAATCATGGCAATTAGATTTCCGAGTTTATATTTTGCGGCGTTTATAGCGGCCTCCCACACAGAGCCCTCTGCCTGTTCCCCGTCACCCATAAGAGTGTAAACTCTGCTGGTGCAGTTGTTTTTCAGCCTCAGGCCGGCTGCAATCCCGCAGGCTATCGGCATTCCATGGCCAAGGCTCCCTGTAGA
>CAZYZR010000126.1:0-3149 GCA_964651945.1 uncultured Oscillospiraceae bacterium
TACAAAAGGGTGTTCTTTCCTGACAGCGATGACATTATTCCGAATGAAATGTTGCTAAAAAAGAACTGCTGATTTTTGCCGGCCTGCGGCCGGCATTTTTGTTCCCCTGACAGTTTTGTCCTTTTGCTAGCTGTTTTCAAGAAAAATTATTCTGTCATAATTGAATTTTGCTTGAACTTGTTGATCGCACATTTTGTTCGCTGATAAAATTATCTGATTTTATTTTAATGTTTCAATTGTTTATGGTTTTTGCTTAACTAAGAGTTTTATTGTAAGTCTTTGCTATTGTGCCGGGTTAAATACAAATGGCAGTGAATATTGACAACATCAGGATAGTTAGTGTAAAATATGATAATACCCGGAGGTCAGTTATATGATTTACAGCATGACCGGATACGGCAAGGGAAACCTAACTGTAAACGGCAGGGATATAACAGTCGAGATCAAGAGTGTAAACCACAGGTATATCGAGTACGTAAGCAAAATACCGAAATCCTATATTTTTCTTGATGACAGAATAAAAAAATATGTAAACTCCAAGATTTCCAGGGGAAAAGTGGAGGTATCACTTGCAGTCAGGGCGGTGAGTCCCGAAACAGTCGGAATAGAAGTAAATATACCCCTTGCACGGAGTTATCAGAAAGCTCTTTTGGAAATTTCGAAGGAACTTGGGCTTGACCCGCCGCGGGATGTATACTCAGTTGCCAGGTATGAAGGTGTCATAACCCGGGCCGGGGATGAAGGCAGCCGGGAAACTCTTTGGCAGGATGTACTGCCTGTTCTTGATATGGCTATGAACAGCTTTCTTTCGATGAGGCTTGCGGAGGGTGAAAAGCTATGTGCTGATGTTCTTTCAAAATTGGATAATGTGGAAAAAATGGTTCTTGACATAGAAGAACTCGCACCTCTTAGAGTGGGAGCTTATCGCGACAAACTTTACTCCAGACTGAAAATTCTCCTTGATGACAGACAGATAGACGATCGGAGAATTCTCACTGAGGCAGCATTATTTGCCGACAGGCGGGCGGTGGATGAAGAAACCGCAAGGCTTCACAGCCATATTTCCCAGTACAGGCAGATTTTGCAGGAGGGGAGTCCCCGGGGCAAGAAGCTTGATTTTCTGACCCAGGAGATGAACAGAGAGGTTAACACAATAGGATCCAAGGCAAATGACCTGGAAATTACCAGGATTGTGATAGATCTCAAGTCAGAAATAGAGAAGATAAGGGAACAGATTCAGAATATAGAATAGGTGTGCCTATGACTATGGTTAACATTGGGTTTGGGAGCATGATAAATGCGGATAAGGTCACAGCAGCCTTGTCTCCTGATTCAGCTCCAGTGAAGAGGCTTATTTCAAAAGCAAAGTCAGATAAAACCCTTATAGACGCCACATTTGGCAGGAAAACCAGAACTGTGCTTGTAATGAGCAGCGGGCAGATAGTTATATGCGCCTTTGTGGCTGAGAGAATTTTCGGACAGGCAGCGACAGGTCTTATAAAATTTATGGAGACAGATGATGAGTGAGATAGGGAAAAATCTTCTTGTGGTATCCGGGCCATCAGGCTGCGGAAAAGACACGGTGGTAAAGCATATACTCAGAAATGATAATCGTTTTGTGCTCAGCGTTTCTGCCACCACAAGGCCGAGAAGGCCATATGAAGTGGATGGAGAGGATTATATTTTTCTTACCACACGGGAATTTATTTCTAAAATTTCCAAAGGGGAGTTTCTGGAGCACACGCTTTACTGTGACAATTACTATGGAACCCTTAAAAGCCAGATAGAAGAAAAAGTTGCCCGGGGGAAAGTCGTGATTCTGGTGATAGAGGTTGAGGGTGCACAGAATGTTAAAAAGGTATACCCCGATGCGCTGACAGTTTTCATAGCTCCTCCTTCAATAGAGGAGCTTGAGAGAAGGCTCCGTGAAAGAAACACCGAGGATGACACAGGCATACAGCAGAGGCTTTTCAAGGCCCGTGAAGAGCTCGGTTTTAAGAGCAGTTACGATTATATAGTTGAAAACAATTATGCTGAGCAATGTGCCCAGTCGATAATAGATATTTTTGACGGGAAGAAATAAGAACATAAGGAGGTGGCTTTATGCTGACAGCGGGAATAGCGGTAGATAAAGCCACCCTTGATTTTGACAGGCTTTTTTCCTACTCCGTTCCGGAAAGCCTCATGGGCGAAGCCCGTATCGGCTCTATTGCCCTTGTGCCTTTTGGCAGAGGGAACCGGCTTAGGATGGGAATAATTCTGTCCCTGGATGAAAAAGATAATACAGACGGCCTTAAGAGTGTGGTGGATCTCAAAGGGCGGAATGGTTCCATTTCCTCATACTCCCTGGACATAATAAAATTTTTAAAAGAGACCACTTTCTGTACCTGGTATGAGGCTGTCAGAGCTGCAGTCCCTTACGGCGCTCTTTACAAAATAAGAGACGGGCAGCTCGAGGAACAGCTTCCCGGCCACACTAAAAAGCTTTACACTGCTGACAGCACCTTTGACCCTTCTTTGCTAAGGACCGATAAGCAGAAAATAATGTTCCAATTTCTCCGGACGGGGGAAAAGGACATAGATGAGATATTGCATGCAGGCGTTGGGAAAAAAACTGTTCTTAACAAACTTGTAGAGGCCGGGCGGGTCAGAGTTGTTCTTAAGGACAGAGATCCCATAGCGTATGCCAGCACAGAAAAAATAGATTCTCCGGTGGCCCTTACACCCTGGCAGGAAAAAGTTTTCAAAGAGATAAAAGATTGCCGGGACAACAATCCTATCCTGATTTACGGCGTCACATCCTCAGGCAAGACCATGTTCTTTATAAAACTGATTGAGTCTGAACTCCGGCAGGGGCGAAGCGCGATGATTCTTGTACCTGAAATTTCCCTCACCCCCCAGATGGTAAAACTTCTGAAGGGCTATTTTGGAGACATGGTTGGGGTAATACATTCCAGACTTTCTCACACTGAGAGACTTTTGCAGTATAACAGGGCCAAAGAGGGGATTACAAGAGTTCTAATCGGCACCAGGAGCCGGGTTTTTACTCCTTTAAGGGAACTGGGACTGATAATAATCGATGAAGAGCAGGAGAAGAGTTTCAAAAGCGAAAATTCTCCCAGATATTCTGCCATAAGAGTTGCATCCTT
>CAZYZR010000127.1:0-3099 GCA_964651945.1 uncultured Oscillospiraceae bacterium
ATCAGAACAACCGCAACAGCATAATAGCCCGGAGGGACCGGGCCAACGCCCGGGCAAGGCGGGCATTCGACCGGGGAGTGGGAGATGACTTTTCCGCCTATCTGACAAAAGAATTCCGGCTGCAGAAGGACATAGCCTCCCGATACCTGGACGCCCTGCCGGACAACATAAAGGCAGAAGGGAATCTTGCGGTGTATAACCCGGAGGATCTGTCCCGGTACCGGGAGTACAACTCCTCCCGGGGACAGAAAGAGAAGGAGAAGGAGAAGAGTTACCGCCGGGATATATACCGGATATACAGGGCCCTGGGGTACACCGACCGGCAGATAAGGCAGATGATGGCCGGGATACCGGAGGAGTGACGCCGTGGGATACGAGACGGGGAGAAAGTACTATTTTATTTCCGGGGCAGGCCGGGGGCTGTGCCTCAATGTCTACGGCAGGGAGACAGTGGACGACACCAGAAGGGTCTGTCTCTACGGAAAGCGGGACCTGGACAGCTTAAAGTGGATAGTCAGGCGGGAAAAAGGGTATGGGAAGATATACACCGCTCTGGCGGGCGGAAACTCCTTTGCCCTGAACCTGAACAGCGAAAAGAACCCGATATGCACAATGTACACCGCCGCGGGAAACGACAGGGACGGGCTGCTGGACCTTTTGACCCAGGACCGGGACAAGGGGATATACAGGGTAAAACTGGCTTTTTACGACCTGTGGCTGTGCCGGCCGGACAACAGTGCCCTGGCGCCTGTGGTGTGGAAGCACCTGGATCCAAAGGACCCGGCATTTTTGTGGAAAATGGAGGGAAGCGGCGGATTTTTCCTCCGGGAAGGGGAGAGGCCCGGGGACCTGAACCTCTCCCGGCCGCCCTACACCCCCCGGGGAGGCAACCCTTTCCCCGGGGGCAGTGCACCTGGTACGCCTGGGGGAGAACAAAGGAGGTCACCGGGGTATCCATAAGGTTTTCTGCATCCAGGGGCAGAAACGGAGGGGTGTGGCACGACCTCGTCACCAACTGCCGGGTAAAAAAGAGGCCGGACGCAGGGGATAGGGGAGTAGTGGAGTGGACCCGAAAGGACGGGAAAACAGGACACGTGGCTTTCCTTGAGGACTTCGACGGGCAGACAGTGACCTTTACGGAGGCCAACTTCACCTCCGACGGCCGCCTTTCCCCCGACGACGGGACGGTGAGGAAAATGGGGATTTCCCGCCTGCCTCTGCATGTGAAAAACAGCAGCGTAACTTTTATAATACCTTAAATCACAGGGACACCGGTATTGTTTTATGACATCTTAAATCACCGGGGCGCCGCAAAAAAGAGGAAGAATAAAGACAACGGCGGCTTTTAATACCCGGGAGGACAGGGCACCTAAAAGCGGAGGGGGAAATTTTGAATAGTTTCCGATGCAGTATAAAGAAAAGCCCCGCGGCGCGTTCACGGGAAATCCCCCGACAGGTTTTTTCACCCTGCCGAAAAGGGAGCCGGGGTTTTTAAAGCATACAGTGGGAAGGCCCGAAACGGCGGAGGGTTTGCCCTGTGCCCCGGATATTTAAAGACTAAACCTATTTAGTTTAATAAGATAAAACCTACCCGGATAAAAGAATGCCGGGGAAAAACTTGATTTTTGTCGCCATTTCGCCCAGTAAAAAAGCAAGCTGTTCCGCTGCGGCCGCCCAATCCCCTGAAAGGGAGAGAGAAAAAATAAAGAGCAGGAGATACTTCTCCTGCTCTTTGCGATTGCTTTGCAATTTGTTTCCGACGCTATAAATCGAATGTGAGCGATTGTTCGTCAAAATTCAAGTTTCGAACCGATACCTGCAGATTTCTGGAAGGTCCGGTGGATTTCCCATTTGCTTTTGTTTTCGTTTTTGTCCGTGGTGCGACAGCCTTCCCAGGGGCGAAAATCTCTCTTCTTATTCCGCATATGCTCCCGGCAGGACTTTTGCCCGGGGGCGAAAAGATTTTTTGTGACTGTCGGGAATTTGGGTATTCCGGTTTTCCGGGAAATGCAGTTTTAAATTTGATTTCGGATAACGCGACAACTCTAACGGATAACCGATGCCGGGGGTTTTCCGGGTTTCGGTGCGGATGGTTTTGGGGAAAGTGCCGAATCAAAGGAAGATTCGATTTTAAAATTGATATTTATTCTTCGAAGCCTGTGAGTCCCGGGTTTTAGCCCGTGGAAAAGTCGCAAGCGGTTTCGGGGACAGGGCGGGAAAATTTATCTTTGCGTGTATCCGGCCCCGGGGTGCAGCGTTGGATGTTTCCCGGCTTTGGACGCCCGCATCTAAATGTCCTCCAGCCGGGGGATATTTGTGGCTGCGCTTGTCCTTGTGGCTTCCCGGTCCGCCCGGGCGGCAAGGTCCCGCAGTTCTTCCCACATTTCCTCGAAGCCGTACTCCCCCGCGACCCTGAGGCCCCGGTCAAAGAGGCACCGGGCGCCGGCGTCGCAGAGGGATATGTGATAGTCACCTCCCGCGGCGAATATGACGCACTTTACCCCCAGGCCGGTTATCCTCCCCGCCAGAGGGAACCGGTACCTCAGCAGATCCACATACTGCCTGACGGTGAATTTTTCGCTGTCCGACACCTTTGCGCAGCAGATTATCATGAGAAGTTCCCGGGCGGAATAGTTCTCTTTTTTGAAATAGTTTCCCACCGCGTTGGCGTACTGTATGTCAAGCCCCGGCAGCCTGTACAGCCCCCGGAAGGATATTCCCCTCTGCCTCCGGTCCCCGGAGAGCCTCACTGCCACCTGATCCAGGGGCATGCTTTGCATAAGTGACCTTATCTTTTCTATCCTGTCCAGCCGCTTTTTCCTCGGCAGCACCGTCTGCTGCCCCGTGGGAGCACTTTTTTTGATAAACCACTCCCGGGGAATGAGGCCCATCCTTTTCCAGCGGTAGAGCCGCCCGTAGGATATGCCCTCAATGGCCAGTAGGTCCTGCTTTGTTATATATTCATCCTTGTCGGGGCTCCGATTTTCCAGCCCCGCAATATTCTCTTCCATTTTTCACCTGCCGGACTCCTCGGTCCGCTTTCTGTTGGGTGTGACCCCGGTTTTCGCTGTTTTGTAAATTGTAGCACAACATTGTTTT
>CAZYZR010000128.1:0-3042 GCA_964651945.1 uncultured Oscillospiraceae bacterium
GCAATAATGCTTACCTCCAAGACTGTGGCACAGATACTGCAAGGGATAATTAGAAAAATTAAAAATTTAGCCTTATTGAATTCTGAATGTATTCAGAGTTGAAATAGTTTTATAGAAATTTAAACAGTCGGGAATATACAATTATTTTAATTGAACATTATAAAGGTAAATGCGAATAAAAATACTTGAAATTGAAATCCGATTTATTGTTCCTAGTCGCTTCGTAATTAACTGTTAAAAACAAAAGGCGCTTAGTATCTTTTATTAAATACCCAACTCGCAGCTTCCATGCGAAATAATATGTACAGTTGCAGAGTATACCTGATTGAAAAATCCAGAAAAAATTTTTACGGGAGGAATTTTGAAGGCATCATACAACAATGAAATTTATTTAAACAGGAGGAAAATCCTGATATATTTTTGTCTTCTGTTTATAGGCATAATATCGTCGTACTTTCTCCTGAAAAGATCTGTACTGTACTCCTGGCCATACGCCACACCTTTAGCCGAGGAGTATATGTCCCTCAGGCGCGAATGGCTGGATATGTTCATATCCGAGGTAAAAACCACCGGAATCTATTCGGGGCTTCACAGGCTTTACGACCACAACGCCTCCCTCTATCTGTATCTATCCTATCTTGGGGCATTTATAGGGGGAGATTCGGTTGGCACTTTCAAATTCGTCCAGCTGGGCGCCACTTTTGCCTGGATGTCACTTATTCCTCTTATATACTACAAAGTGACCCACAGTGTATTCGCATCGCTTTTTTCTCTTCTGTTTTTTTATTTTTTCTGCCCTTACAGCGTATATTTCCCCAACGACAGCTATTGGGCAGGTGCTATGATGTCATTTGTAGGCTTGCCGGTTATTTACTTCCTTCTGAGGGACAAATGGACAAAATCTTCAGGATTCTGGGTGCTGTTTTTGATTCTGTTGGGTGACATCGCCAATGTCTTTCGATCCAATGCCTCGTTGGGCACCGGAGTATTGATAATATTCCTTGTGACAATAAAACTTATCTTACCCGGAGTAAAAGAGAAAGACATAAAGAAGATGCTCACTGCCGCCGTTCTTGGAGTTTGCGTAATGTTTTCATCTTCACTGTTTACTTCTTTTATACCAAATATATACCAGAAGCTCACAGGACAGCCAGAACCTCTTCCAATAAAAGGACCGTGGCATGCGATGTACGTAGGCTTAGGCTGGGAAGAGAATCCATTGGGAATTGAATTCAAGGATGCCAGCGGATATAAAGGAAAAAAAGATCTTTTATATGATATCACTGAGGGGTATTATGTTGGTATTGAGAGCCCCGAATACATAGAGCGGGCGAAGAAAAGCTATTTTGACGCCATTAAAGGCAATTTCGGCTTTTTCTTTTTTTCTTACCTGAGAAAATTTGCAAGGTGCTTTGTATCGGTTTATGAGGGATCGGTAATTAACCCGGTACTTCTGAAAGATCCCGTTCTTTATAAAAACAATCCTGCATTAATAATTCACCATATATCTCTTTTGTTGGCGGCAATTTGGATGGCACTTGAAATGAAAGACAAAGGGAAGAAATCCAGTAGGGATATTTTTTTAGGACTTTTTACGGGAGCTTGCATTTTTTTGGCCGGAATACTCCCCGGACTGGTAGCAGAACCGTACAGCAGGCAATATATACTTTCCGCTGCAGCCGTTGCAGACTGCGTTGTCCTTGTGCGGATAATCCTGTCCCGGAAACTTCTGGAAAGTCGGATAAAAAGTTTTAGCTTTATGTTGAAAAATAAAATTACAAATTTCAAGTTTGCCCGCCTTGTAAAATAATACATGGCCTCGCCTATGCTTTATCTGGCGTTTAACTTGCAAATTTGCACATTAATTATACGTAAAATACCGAAATAAAAAATGCCCTCACATTGGAGGGCATTGATCACTTTTGGTGAACCATTGGAGATTCGAACTCCAGACCCATTGATTAAAAGTCAATTGCTCTGCCAACTGAGCTAATGGTTCATTTTTCTGACACTTTTATAGCTTGATAATTATATCAAATAAATCCGTGGTTGTCAATGGGTTAAACTCAAAATAAAAAATGTATAAAGCCAATTTACAAGGCTAATTTCAGCTGATAGGTTAATATAAAATTTGCAAATTAAATTTAGCTTTTGCAAGAAGTGTGTGTTTTTTTATCTCTTAAAAAATATTAAAATTTAAGCCAAAATAAGTAATAGGAAAAACAAAATTTGCTTATACTTGCCTATATGGATGTTATAGCAATAACCTCATTATATAAAATAATAGTCATTGCACTCAAGAGATTCTGTCAAGAAAGCAGCGGCCTTTAATGACAAAAGCCGCTGAATTAAATTAAATTATATTCTTTCTGTTTTTAAATTAAAAATATATATACCAAGGAAATTTTAAAATCGGAGTCCCTGCTGTTTATTAAGCTACAAGAAAACCAGAAAGTATTTCATTTACTTTCTTCCCGTCAGCTTTTCCTTTTACAAGGGGCATCAGGCTTTTCATAATAATCCCCTTCTGCTTTGGGCCGGGATTTTCAAGTCCAAGGTCATGAATAACTTTTTCAATTGTCTGTTTTATCTCTTCCTCTGACATCTGCCGAGGAAGAAATTCAGAAAGCACTTCTATTTTTTTCTGACACTCCGATTTGAGTTCCTCATATCCAGCAGGGGCGGATTCCATTGTCTCATTCAGCTGCTTTATCTCTTTCTTTATCACCCGGTATGCCTCATCATCACTCAGAGCTTCCTTGTTGTCTATCTCTTTTGCCCTAAGAGCAGAGAGAAGTGCGGAAAGGGCATCTTTTCTCAGCTTGTCTTTGTTTTTCATGGCAGCCATCATGCTGCTCCTGACTGTATCTGTCATCGACATATAATTTACCTCTTTCTACTTGAAAAGCGCGTTTATAGAGAGTTACAGGTCGTACTCGCGCACCCTGATGTGGACTTCGGCAAGCTGCTCTTCTGTAACCTCACCAGGGGCGTTCATCATAAGGTCCTGGGCTGCCCCGTTGAGCGGGAAGGCTATTACGT
>CAZYZR010000129.1:0-3019 GCA_964651945.1 uncultured Oscillospiraceae bacterium
TATTTTATCACAATTTCCCCGCTTTTTACATCCGCCGTTTCCGGGGTTTTTCAGGCGTCCCCGTTTTTGGGATGTCTCCTGTTTTCCTTTCGCCCGGTTTACCCCGGCTTTGGATTGTCTGTCCCCGCTCAAAAACCAAGAAAGTTTTATAGGGAGCCGGCCCACAGTGCCGCCGGGGTTTTACCCCTCGCCCGGCGATTTACTATTTTTAGAGAAATTGGGTTTTCCTCCGCCTGCGCCCCGCAGTTTCCGAAGTTTTCCTTTTTGCGGTTTATTCACGCTTTTACCTGTCTTCCTCCGGGGGCCGGGATTTGAGGTGCTTTCACAGCGCTGCGGGGTTTTGGCTTATCCCTTGCCGCCCGTGGATTTATTCTTTTCAGAGGATTTGCGGTCTCCCCTTTTCTTGGGGTTGCTTTTCGGCGTGCCGCCCGTGGATTTATTCGAAATTTTAATTATTCTTCCTCTTCTTCCCCCGCGCCGCTGAGTTCTTCCATTATCAGGGACTCCAGGTCAGAGTCGTCTTCCTCCCTTTCCGCCTGTGTCTTTGGCAGCTCCGGGGAATTTTCCACCCGCCGGTCGCTGAGAGTGGGTGCAAAGGTGACCACCTTGTCACCCTCCGATAACCTCATCACCCTGACTCCTCCGCCGTAGCGGGACTGGAGGGATATTCCGCCGGCCGGGGTCCTTATTATTATCCCCTCCCGGCTTATCAGGATTATGTCCTCATCCTCGGACACCATCGCAATGCCTGCAACCTTTTCCCCGTCCTTGGGGCGGTAGCTTATCACGCCTCTTCCCCCTCTGGACTGGCTGCGGTAGAGCCGGGGGTCGGTCCTCCTGCCCTTGCCGCTGTCGGTTACGGTGAGCAGGGTCTTTTCCGGGGAAACTATCCCCATTCCCACGACTCTGTCCCCGGGGGAAAGCTTCATAGCCTTCACCCCTCTTGCGGTCCTTCCCATAACTCTGACATCCGTCTCCGGGAACCTTATCGCCATTCCCTGCTCGGTGGCCAGGAGTATGTCGTCCTCCCCGGAGGTCACGGCGGTCCAGGCCAGGTCGTCCCCCGGGTCAAGGGTTATGGCCATCAGCCCGTTCTTGCGCACATTCCTGAAGTTTTCCACGGAGGTCCTCTTTATTATCCCCTTCTTTGTCACCATCACCAGGTTCCCGGACAATCCGGAGGCGGGGATCACCGCGGTGACCTTTTCCCCCTCCCCCAGCCGCAGGAGGTTCACTATGTTTACCCCCCTGCCCCGGCGGCTTGCCCGGGGTATCTCGTACCCTTTGAGCCTGTACACCCTGCCCTTGTCGGTGGAGAACATTATGTAGCTGTGGGTCCTGGCCAAGAATATCTCGGTGACGTAGTCCTCGTCCCTCCTTGCCAGGCCGCTGACGCCTCTGCCGCCTCTGCCCTGGCTGCGGTATATCCCCTTGGGCATCCTCTTTATGTAGCCGAAGGCGGTGTAGGTGAAGACGCACTCCTCGTCGGGGATCAAGTCTTCCACGTCCACTTCCCCGCTGACTGAGGCGATTTCGGTCCTGCGGGCGTCCCCGTACTTTTCCTTTATCCGGGTTAAATCCTCTTTCAGCCGGGAGAGCACCATTGTGTGATCGGACAGAAAGCGGTTGTAATACTCTATCCTCTCCCCGATCTCCACCAGCTCCCGGTTTATTTTCTCTATCTCCAGCCCCTGAAGCCTGCGCAGCTGCATATTCAGTATTGCGTTGGCCTGCACCTCCGACAGCCCGAAGGCGGCCATAAGCCTCTCCTTGGCGTCGTTGTAGCTCTCCCTGATTATCTTTATCACCCGATCTATGTTGTCACAGGCTATTTTCAGTCCCCGGAGCAGGTGCTGTCTCTCCAGGGCTTTTTCCAGGTCGAATTTTGTCCTCCTGACGAGGACATCGCACTGAAAATCTATGTACCTTGTCAGCAGGGTCTTTAAGTCCATTATCCTGGGCACCCCGCCGTCCAGAGCCAGCATAATGACCCCCACTGTGGTCTGCAGGTCGGTGAGGTTATACAGGTTATTCAGCACGACCTGGGGATTGGCCTCCCTTTTCAGGTCCACCACGACCCTCATGCCTTCCCTGTCGGACTCGTCGTTTAAGTCGGAAATCCCCTCTATCCTCTTTTCCTTAACCAGGTCGGCGATCCTCTCCAGCATTTTGGATTTGTTGACCATATAGGGGATCTCGGTTATCACTATGCGGTATCTCCCGCCCTCGCGCTCCTCAATCTCCGCCCTGCCCCTCAGGGTTATCCTCCCCCTGCCGGTGACGTAGGCGCTCCTTATCCCGGACCTGCCCATAATTATCCCTCCGGTGGGGAAATCCGGCCCGGGGATGTACTCCATAAGCCGGAAGTTGTCCGCCTCCGGGTTGTCGATAAGGTAGCAGAGGCCGTCGCAGACCTCGGACAGGTTGTGGGGGGGTATGTTTGTGGCCATTCCCACGGCTATGCCTGTGGAGCCGTTGACCAAGAGATTGGGGATTCTTGAGGGGAGGACCGATGGCTCCGTCCTGTTGTTGTCGAAGTTGGGCACAAAGTCCACCGTGTCCTTCTCTATGTCCCTGAGCATCTCGTCCGCTATTCTCCGCATTCTCGCCTCGGTGTAGCGGTAGGCGGCGGGCGGGTCCCCGTCCACCGAGCCGAAGTTCCCCTGCCCGTCCACAAGGGGGTAGCGCAGGGAAAAATCCTGTGCCAGCCTCACCATTGCGTCGTATACCGAAGCGTCCCCGTGGGGGTGGTAGTAGCCCAGAACTTCACCCACCGTCTGGGCGGACTTCTGGTACCCGTGGGAGGCGTCCAGCCCGTTCTCGTACATAGCGTAGAGTATCCTGCGGTGCACCGGCTTCAGCCCGTCCCTCACGTCCGGAAGGGCGCGGGAGACTATGACCGACATAGAGTAGTTGAGGAAACTCCCCTTCATCTCCTTGTCGATGTCCTTGGGTATGTACCTAGTGTTGTCTGTCATTTCGTTTTCCATAGATCAGATAAAATAAGCTCCTTGTCTTT
>CAZYZR010000130.1:0-3015 GCA_964651945.1 uncultured Oscillospiraceae bacterium
TCCGCCTGCTTATTCGCAGACTGTTTTCATATGCTTTTTCCAAGTTGACCGGGGTGCCCAGCATTTTCGCCAGTTCTTTCAGCTCAGAGACGGTGAACCTGTCCCTCTCCCTGCAGAATTCCCGGAATATCTCCGAAGACTTCTTGCTTTTGCCAAGGGGAGTTATTGCGTTGCCGTTAAATGAAAATTTCCCCTGCAGCCTGTTTTTGATTGCGTCCCTCAGGGCAGGATCGGAGACCCGGGGATTAGACTCGGATATTTCAGGGTATTTTTCCTTCAGAATACTGACCATTTCCAGCCCGTTTGCAAACCCGTATTTTTCAATGGAGTCCCTTAGATAGGCTTCCACACTTTCCGTTTGCTCGTCAGTAAGATTGATCGCACTCACATGGATATACTCGCCGTAGGAATTCCAGATAAACTCCGGATGCCCGGACAAAATCTGCTTAATTTTACCCTCGGGTATGTGGGGCAGGGCAGAGAACAGCTCCCGATACTTTACCGGGCAAGCTTTTCCTATAAGGTATTCCTTTACTTCCTCATAGGGGTCCGGGGCTGACATAGGATCCTTGGACATATATGTCCCCGATGAGTAGTACTTATCTTCCGTGACATAATCAAGATATTTCCTGAGCATCTCCGGCCCCGTTATTCCGCTTCCCAGGAAATCATCTCGGAATGTCTCGTATATCGCCTTGTAGTAAATTGCCTTTTTCCCTGATTCAAAAGTCTCCTCTATGAAGTTCAGGACTTTTTCTTTGGACTCTGTACTCAGGACTTTGTCTGCGGGGTAAACCATCTCATCATGAAAAATTCCGCACTTTTTTATCTCTTTTTGCAGAATTTCATCCGGGATTTCCAAAGTTTTTCCGTATTTTTCCTCCAGAGCCTCTCTGAATTTTTTCCTGTGTATGAAGGAATCAGGTCTGTACCCTTTTGGAAATTTTTCCGACAGAGTCTCCTCTATAAACTCCTTTTCCGGGAATATAACATACTCTTTTGCATTTTCCTCTTTTTGCAGTGTGTCAGGCTCATCCTGTTCCAGAAAGGCGATTAAACTTTTTATTGCCGTTCTGTACACATCGTGCTGCATATCGTTGCTGTCGACAAATCTCTCGTCCCGGAACAGCTCCCTTGCGGTGCGGCGCGCCGTTTTTAAATCAGCTCCGAACAACTTTCTGTTGACAAACCCGTTTGAAACGGCGTACCTCTCTGCCTGCTTTATGTTCCATATGCAGATCCGGCTTTCACTGTCATTGAGTCCGTATTTACTGCCGAGATATTTTCTGAATCTCTCTTCCTCACTATCGCCCTTATCATTGTAATTATTATCTGCCGAGTATGAGGAATTCGGGAGATTTATGCTCGTCTGTGCGATTTCGCTATTTTGTCCGGCATAATAAATCTCCAGCTCATCATAGTCGATTCCGCACAGTCTCAGCAATGTTTTTATTTTTTTTGCAATATCTTTGGCACTGTAATTTGTCTCAATGTATCTTCCAGGTGCAATCATCCTTGGAGCAGTCATGCTATAAGCATATTCCCCCGTGCAAAAATCCAGTCTTTTTACCGTTTCTCCGAATGACCGGTTTAAGGGGATTAGAGCCTCGTATTTTTCATATAGTTTTGTAAAGACCTTTAAATAAACACTTTTCCAGTTGGTCACATCTTCCAGCTCTTCACCAAGAAAGACACATTTCACAGGTTTTGAATACTTGAGATCGGGAATATTGTAAAAATCAAGCCTCTTGATCCCATTTATTCCGACTTCTTTGTCGACCTTTGTTGTAAAAGCGGCATTTGGTTTATTGGGATATCCCACATCTCTTTTTTCAACTCCAAAGGTTTTGAGAGCCGGGCTTTTCACGGCATCGTCTTTGCCCAGATATTCAATAAGAATTTCATCAAATCCGACACCGCATATCCTGAGAAGTTCTTTTATCCTTTTGACAATTGCCTCGGCGCTGTGATTAGTTTCAAGGTATCTCCCCGGTGCGATCATCTTGGGATCGGTCATGCTGAAGGAGTATTCTCCTGTGCAGAAATCCATCCTTTTTGATACATCTCCGAATGGCCGATTTACCGGGATTTTATCTTTGTATTTTTCGTACAGTTTTGTGAAGACCTGAATATATAGATTTCTCCAACTGGAAATATCTTCCAGTTCCTCGCCTAAAAGGACACATCTCACCGGTTTTGAATACTTGAGATCGGGAATATTGTAAAAGTCAAGTCGCTTGACTCCTCTTTGGCCAAGTATATTGTCATTTGTTCCCGGAGTGTTGGAATCAGAATTATCGGGAAATTCTGAATTTCCGCTTTCTTCGGAGGGGAATGCCTGCGCAATGCTTTCCTTTTTTACGTATTGCACAGGGCTGCCCCGCATTAGGTTGTCCCCGTCCTCATCAGCTTTTAGTTTTTCCCGGTTTTCCGCAATGTATTTTGCATAGAGGCCTATTGCGGCTATTGATTCTTTTACAATTCCCGCATTCTGGAACCTGAAAACTTTGTTCTGCTCCACGGTCCTTTGCACTTGTCTCACGGCGTATAGGTCGGTGGTCTCAAACAGTGGCTTTTTCAGCACACTGGTTTTTAAGCAGAAGTCATTTATAGCATCACAGGCGTTCAGGATTGAGTTAATTTTTTTGCCGTCCGTGTTATAGAAAAGCCAGGCTGTGAATTTATCCCGGTTCCGGTTTCCGGTTTCGTTTCCTCGGACGGCCGCCTTTGTATCAAGGGAATTTTCTCCGTTTTCCATTTTTCTTTCAGCCTCCCTGTCCATAGCCTTAGCCGTTTCTAGTATTCTGTCGTATTCGTTCCTTTTATTTTTGTAAAGATTCGCTATGTCAGAAAATAACTTTGAAGCTGGTATGCCAGTTAAATGTCCCTTATAAGCAGAATCCATCCGTGAAAGCTGGTAAGATATCCCATTTTCATTCCTGAAAATTTCATCTATCTTCATCCCGGAGGCAATTGCCATCCTCCTAAGCTTTTGGGACACGGTTTTTACGGCCT
>CAZYZR010000131.1:0-2952 GCA_964651945.1 uncultured Oscillospiraceae bacterium
GCTCCGCCTCCTGCCGGGGAGTGCCGTTAAAAGGCACCCTTGAAACCTTCTTCATTATTGTCCTCCTATAAAATACTTTATCAAATTTTTAACAAAGTTAAATCCAATTAAACCAATCAATCAGTCAAGACAGATAAGGTGATATAATTATAATGTATATCGGGGATATAATCAATAGGTTTTACATAATTTAGAGCAATTTTACATTCGGGTAAATAACGAAAAGCTCTTTAAAAATGCGCATTGAACTGACCAAAAGAACTTTTTACATGCCATGTCAAAGTTAGCATCGTCTGAATTTTCCCGGGGCGAAAGGTTCAATATATTGAAATTTTTTGCGGGCATTTTGCTGCTGCTTTTTTGCCGGGACGCTTCTTTCTTGTGCAAATAAACGCTTTTCCGCGTTGTCCAGTGCAGAAAATGATTTTCCGAAAGAACACATATAAGAACTATTTTGATGAAGATGCGAATCAAAAATTTAAAAATTCAATTGCAGATTTTAAAAAACGGAAACCGCCTAAGACTGAGGCCGGGAAAGCTGACAGCTTCCCGGCATTGTGCCGTGACTTTTTATATTTCGGAAAGCGGGAATCCCATTTTGCTTTATATCTCTGCATCCCCAGAAAAAATTTGTTATTGATTCGCCTCCCGGTACCATCCAAGTGAAGGGCACCCGTGAGTTTAAAGCTGAAAAAACTAAAAAATTTAATCTATTCTGTATCTCCCGTCCCCCAGGAATGTGAACCTGTGGGAATAGACTTCCATCGCCATATCCACAAACAGAGGTAGATCGTCCCGGCCCATAGTCTCCACCGCTGAGTGCATAGCCAGCTGGGCCAGGCCCACATCGGCGCTGAGAAGCGGAACGTGAGTATTCGAAATGTTCCCCAGTGTCGCCCCGCCCGGCAGGTCACTGCGGTTAAAGAACAGCTGATATTTTATGCCGGCCTCGGCCATAAGCCCTTTTAAGATCCCGCCGGCGAGGCCGTCGGTCACATACCTTCCTGAATAGGCATATTTAATCACCGGACCCCCATTCAGCACCGGGCGGTTTGTGGGATCCCGCAATGCCCGGGCATTGGGGTGTACCGCATGCCGATTGTCGGCTGAAAGCATAAAGCTGTCCGCAAGGCTCCGGGACATTTCAAAATCATCTCCCTGTATCGCCCTGCCTATCCTGGAGACGGTATCCCGAAGAAACACTGAACCGGCCCCTTTCCGGGTGAGACTCCCCACCTCCTCGTTGTCAAAGACCGCAAGAAGCCTTACAGCTCCGCTGTCGCGGGAGGAGAGAAGTCCGCAGAGAAGGGCAAAGACCCCGGTCAGATCATCCAGCCTTGGGGAGGTTATGAACTGACCCCGGCTTCCTGTGAGGACGGGTTTCTGCCTGGGACAGAGGAAAAGGTCATAACCTGCTATATCCTCCTTCCTGAACCCGACTTTCCGGGCCGCAATTGACAGTATATCTCCCTGATCGCCGTCCATTGCAAACAGAGGGGGCATATCCTGCCGCCGGTTGTACTTTTTCACGCTGTTTGCTCCCGGATCCAGATGTATAGCAACTGAGGGAATGACAAGCAGATCCCTGTCAACATTCACAGAGACGCATTCGTACTCATCTCCTTTTTTTACAATGAGCCTCCCGGCCACGGACAGGGGTCTGTCCATCCAGGTGTGCATTATCATTCCACCGTAGCCCTCAGTGTTTAGAGTTATATATGGTCCGGAATGAATTTCAGGGTTCTCCTTTATCCTGAAAGCCGGGCTGTCGCTGTGAGCCGCCCCCATAGAGAAATGCAATGGAAAGCGGGGTTCCCGCGGGACAATGAACGCCACGGCGGAGGAGCCACCGCTTTTGACATAATATCCTTCCCCCGACCTCAGGTCCCACTTTTTTGCGGGGGACAATTGCGTAAAGCCCCGGGATGACAGCCTTTCGCATACTGAATCCACTGCCTGATAAGCAGTGGGGCTGTTTTCGATAAAAGAGAAAAAATCTTCTTTGTAATCCATATTAATATACCTCATTAATCAGGTTGGCTTTTCCGTATCAAATATGATAAATTGCGAAATCACCTTTGTCAATTGTGCCTTCCCCGTCCCCGGGTCTAAATAAAAATTTTGACACTGCCCGAAAATCCAGAGAAAGATCAATACCTGTTGAAACCAATATTTTATCTGTTCGGATTTATAAACGGAAATGTCAGATTTTTCGCCACAGCAAAAAAGCCGCCGTAAGGCGGCTTTAAATCAGGTCGTATAATAATAAGGCGAACCCGGCACATAGGGGGATGTGGGGGAATAGACTGTGTGGGTTATCAGATAGTCCGCCCACATTCCGTAACCTGTGGGAGTAAGGTGAATTCCGTCCGGCTGTGCAATGTCCTCTCTCAGATACCCGGCATCGCTCCTGAGCACATCGTAAAGGTTGAGAAGGGCGAGACCCTTCTCGTTGCACATCTGGGCTATCAGCTTGTTGAGGGTGAGAATCCTGTCAAATGAAAGCAGCGGCCTCTCTTCGGAGGTAAATGCCGCAACAGGTGTGACAGTGGTGATATAAATAATCGCATCCGGCGCATGTTCGCGCAGTTTGTCCACAAACTGGCGGTAATCGGCTATTATACTCTCCGGAGTGGAATCCGCAACAACAAGGGCGTTTGTACCGAGGGTAACATAAATTTTCCCGGGTTTTACCTCGTCGATTTTTGCCCAGGGGTCAATGGCCCCCTGGTTTGAAACATTTATCGTAACATTGGGCTGGAGAAAAGTGCGGGGCCCTATGCTCCTTGCGGTTATGTACGTGGCCCCGGAACTGCCCATGGGAAGGGAGGAGGAGTAAACATTGAACCCGTCGGCAAGGCTGTCGCCTATGAACATGGCGTCCGCAAAATAGGAGGTATCCACTCTGCCGTTCTCAGGGACCTGTATCATAGTCATATCAGGCTCCACAAT
>CAZYZR010000132.1:0-2900 GCA_964651945.1 uncultured Oscillospiraceae bacterium
ACCAGAAAAGAGCGGACAAATATTCCCCCGGATACCGCAAAAAAGCTCATTGGCAGGATAAGAATCCCCCCATCTCTCGCGGCAGGGGACAAAGTCCTCACCAAAGTTTTGCTGAGGGCTATGACAAGCACACTTGTCCCCAAGGCAATAATCGAATACAACCGCCTTGTGTTTACCACTCCCGTGGGAAATGTTAGGATAACAATAGACTCAAACATAAGATACAGCCCCGACTGTAAAAGGTTTTTCCGGGACAATATTCTCGGCCGTCCGCTTCTTGCAGGGAAAAAATCTGTGCTGGAGGTAAAATACGACGACATATTGCCCGGTTACATTGAAGGACTTCTAAATACGGGGGATTTTAACCCCACGCCATTTTCAAAATATTACCTTTGCAGACTTGCAATGAAAGGAGATACAAGTTTTGACATTTAAGGATTTGCTGAGGAGTGAGATACTGGAGGGCTTCCGGACTAATATCTCGACTTTAAGGATTGTAATTACCCTGGTTTTTGCCACGATTCTCGGTCTTTACATATTTTTTGTGTACCGTTACAAGACAAGGAGCACTCTTTACTCCAGGGATTTTAACAATGCTCTCCGGGTGCTCCCAGTCATAACCGCCGGTATAGTACTTTCGATGCAGGCAAGCATTGTGATATCCCTTGGAATGGTGGGTGCCCTGTCTATCATACGTTTTCGCAATGCGGTCAAAAACAGCCTGGACCTGACATTCCTATTCTGGTCAATAAGCTGCGGCATAGTTTGCGGGGCGGGAATATGGGAGATTGCATTGCTCTCCTCTGCGGTGATAACGATAGTGATGTTTGCCTTGGACCTTCTCCCGGTCAAAAACCGGCCATATCTTCTGGTCCTCAACGCTGAAAATATCGATTTTGACGCCGTCATTGCCCCTGTGCTCAAGGAAAACTCCAAGAGTTTCAAAGTAAAGTCGAAGGCGGTATCCCCTGATGGGCTGGACGTGGTGGCAGAAGTGCGCACTGACAAGGAAAACCGGCTTGTGGCACGGGTGCGGGCTTTGGACGGAGTCGTAAGCGTCACCCTTCTAACAAATGACGGAGAGGAGAGGCGGAGCGCCTAGGAGGGAGAAAGCGGATCAAAAATAAAAAAGCAGGTTCTAACCTGCTTTTTGTTCTGCCATGATTTTTATTTTTTTTAAACAAGGCCAAATCTTATGCCGGTTTATAAAGAAAACAATCTCTCAGCCGGTACGGGGATTTCACAATGTATGAAATAATAAAATCTCAACAAAAAACAAGCAGAACTGCCTGTTTTACTTGTTCAGTTCGCTTTTCAGCCAGACAGACCCCACGTCCAAGGCATCATAAAGTCCGTTTTTGACTCCTTGTTTAATCATCCTCCGCACCGGATCAAGGCTGGTGTCGGTGGAAATAAGGGAGACGTGTATCTTGTCGGCTATTGTCTGGTCTCCCGCCTTTTTGGTGGAAAGCACCTTCATATAGACTATGACCGGCCGCTTGGGGTCGCCGTAGTAAAATTCGTCCTCGCTTCTCACCAATGGCAGGCCCTTGTACATGACTGCGCCCAAAAACCTTACCTCCTAAGTTTTGAATTGTCAGAGCTGTCCGAGATAATTTGTCAGAAGGCTCTGGAGTATATCGTCCCTGTCCAGCTTCCTAATCTTGTTCCTGGCTCCGTTGTGAGTTGTGATGTAGGTGGGATCTTCCGACAGAATGTACCCTACAAGCTGGTTTATCGGGTTATACCCTTTTTCCTTGAGAGCTTCATAGACCTCTTTGAGGGTCTGCTTTATCTCCCGGTCGCGATCGCTGTAAATGGAAAAAACTGTAGTCTCGCTCATACCTGCATCCTCCTTTGATAATATATAATTTTACAACAAAAATATATTTAATTCAAGTGAAAATACCCCTCGTTGCCGGAAATATCGGATTTTCCACCGGCAACGGGCTTACAATAAAATTTTATCAGTCTTATTTATAATTTGCAACTAATTAAACAAAAATGTAATATATTATAATATAAAAACAGAACAAAATGAGGGGGCGGCATTATGTATAAAATCGGAATTGACGCAGTGACCATTTCAAGGCTGGAAAAGAGCCTTGGGAAGCCGGGGTTTATTGAAAAAGTCTTTTCTCGGGGCGAGATAGCGGAATTTTTTGGCAACAGAAAGCGCTGCGATTCACTTGCGGCAAACTTTGCGGCCAAGGAGGCACTCTCCAAAGCTCTTGGCACCGGTATAAGAGGTTTTAGTCTCCCTGAGGCAGAGGTTTTAAGAGATGAAAAAGGAATGCCATATTTTAATTTTTACGGAAAACTGCAGGAGATAATCTTGGAAAACGGATACGAGGCAGCGGTTTCCCTCTCCCATGAGGGCGATATGGCATTTGCGGTGGTGCTTTTGCAAGAGGCAGGTCCGGTGGTCAAAAACCTCTGAAAGGGTTTGCCCCGCACTGCTTTATGGTGTATAATGTAACGGTAGTTTGATTTACAGAGGTGTAGAATATGAGCTTAAAGACTTCAAGGCAAATAGCAGATGGAATTTATTATATAGGGGCTGACGACAGGAGACTGGCCCTGTTTGAAAATATGTTCCCGGTTGAAAACGGCGTTTCATATAACTCCTATCTAATAGACGACGAAAAAACCGCTGTTCTTGACAGTGTGGACAGGTTTGTCAGCGACACTTATTTTGAGAATCTTTCCGCTGTGCTTGGGGACAGACCCCTTGATTATATAGTTGTCCATCATATGGAGCCCGATCACGCGGCAAATATCGGAAGGCTCATAAAAATGTACCCTTCTGCCACTGTGGTCTGTTCTGCAAAAGCAGCGGATATGATAAAGCGGTTCTTTGACCTTGACATAAAGGACAGACTCCTGGCTGTAAAAGAGGG
>CAZYZR010000133.1:0-2872 GCA_964651945.1 uncultured Oscillospiraceae bacterium
TTGATCTTTGCCCCGCAAATAGGACAATAAATGCTGGAAGCCTTTATAGGTGAGCCGCATATTGGGCAGTTAATCATCTCCGGCTCCTCAGGCGTGACACTTTCCTCTGCAGGTGCAGCTTCTTCCGGCACGGCTTTGGGAGCCTCGGTAGCCGGCCGCTCTTCCTTTGCGGGGACGGGGACTTCCTTTTCCGCCTGCTCCTGGGCTGCAAGGGCCTCAAGTTTCTCCTCTATCTCAGCTACCTCCCGGTAATGCCGGTCGAGAAGTTCCTGGTTGTCCTCGCCTGTCTTGCGCATAAGATAGTAGAGAGCGCCGAGCTGCTTCTGTGCCTTCTCAAGGTCATTCTCAAGGGATGCCTGGGTCATTTTCCTCTGAGCCTTTTCGTATGCCTCACCGGCAAATGTTTTTGCGGACTCAAAGGCCTCACCCGCAACCTTCACTGACTTGTCGGCGATCCTGGCCGATGTCTCGATAAGATCATCAAGAAATTTCATAATGGTTATCTCCTTTTTCAAAACTATTTATAGAATTCGCTCAACATGGAATTTTTCGGCAGCATTCCCACCGGAAGGTATCCCACGTTGTCAAAAACCGAATATATCTGCCTGAGCCTTTGGGAATGGGCTCCGTCGCCCTCCCGGAAGTCCTCAAACTCCCCGAGGGCAGTGTGTATAATCAGAATCTCACAGCTGAAAGAAGTGTCAAGGATAAAATCAGCGTTGGGTTTGAACACCTTTATATATTTGTCCTCGCCCCGGCACACCGACGGCCACATGGATATGGTCTTTTCAGGGGAATGGCCGCGGTATTTGTGGTCTCTTATCATTCTGCGGAGAAGCCTGATGTCCCTGGTGGGCAGAACCGTCTGTCCTTTGTAGGAGTATTCCTCTCTGAGGCCCGCATAAACCGCAAAAGTTTTTTCCCTGGGGAGAAGGTCAAGCAGCAGCGGATTGAGTGCGTGAATTCCCTCAACAATCAGAACCCCGTCATCAATCTGAATATCAATGGCGTTTTCTATTCTCATTTCCGTCTCGAAGTCAAAGACGGGGAATTTAGCCTTTCCCGTGGCGAGTAACTTTTTTATGCATCTCTCAAACAAGCCAAGCTCAAGGGCAGCTACATTTTCATAATCCTTTTCCCCGCCGGGGAGCCTTGGGTAATCATCCAGGTTCTTATAGAAATTGTCAAGAGATACCACCCGCGAGCTTTTGCCCATATTTATAAGTTTGTCCCTGAGTTTATTAGCCGTTGTAGTCTTGCCGCTGGCAGAGGGGCCGGTGAGCATCACAATTTTTCTGTCTTCCCGGACTATCTGCTTTGCAGCGGAATAAACTCTGGACTCGTACTCGTATTCGCAACTGCGCACGAAATTCTGTTTTGAGAGGGCGGCGGTATTTATAAGCCCGATGTCAACTAATCTCTTCGGTATCCAGGTTGCCGACATAATTTAAAAACCTCATCTTTTCTGCCAAGTATGCTCTGAAAATTGTCTATATATTCCGCAGGGTACTTATAGTTGTATACCCTCTTTATCATCTTTCCTCCGTTTCCCACTACTTTGCTGACACCTCCGGCTCCGCAGGAGATTATGGTCTGAACCTCTTCCATTATGTATATATTATACAGGCTTTCGTGTCCAAGTTGTGAAAAGCCCACATTCTCAAGGTTTTTTAATGTGGATTTCTGCCTGTACATATAGTAGGGCCTGTAGCCGAAATCCGCGAGGATCCTGTTTTTCGATATCATAGCTTCTACGTCCCCGTACTCGCCCGGCATCTGTCTGATAACAAGATCCGATGCCCTTTTAAGAGTCAGGGTGTGCACTGTTATGTTTTCAGCTCCCAGGGCTATGCAACCCCTGAGGGAGGACTCGAATCCCTCCACAGTGTCCCCCGGCAACCCTGCTATGAGATCGGTGTTGATGGAATCAAAACCCACTTCCCTTGCCCTGTCCATACAGCGGAGAAAATCCTCTTTTGTATGCCCACGGCCTATCCCTTTGAGGACATCATCCTGAAAAGTCTGAGGGTTTATGGAGATTCTTCCTGCACCGTATTCCTTTATAACTTTGAGTTTTTCCGTGTCGGTACAATCCGGCCTTCCTGCTTCAACAGTATACTCCTGTATGCCGCCCAGGTCAAAATATTTTTCTACGGCCGACATAACCTTTCTGAGCAGATCCGCCGTCAGAGCGGTGGGGGTGCCGCCGCCCATGTATACAGTCCTGAGCCTGAGGCCGAGTTCTCCGGCTCTTTTTGCGGTGTATTCCAGCTCTTTGCAGAGATTTTTTACATATTCCTCCATAAGATATCCCATAGCCGCTATGGACACGGAGACAAAAGAGCAGTAACTGCACCTGGAAGGACAAAATGGAATGGATATGTAAAGGCTGTAATCATCAGGCGCACAGCTCTCTATAAAAGGTCTCTGAGTATTGAACACATCAAGGCAGAGTTTCGCCTTTTCGGAGCTCACCCTGTACCCATCCTCGAGAATATTTAATACAGATCGTATATTTCCTTCTTTATTATACAAATTGCGAAATAATCTCACCGGCCTTACCCCTGTGAGAACCCCCCAAGGCAGACTTGTGCCGGTAATCCGGCAATATAAGTCGTAAGCCGCAAGACAGAGCCGCATCCGGGGTTTTTGCCCTTTCTGTGCTTTGACAAAAGAACCCTTCTTTGTGCCATCAAGACAAACGCATATGAAAAACTTTTTTTCTCCGTAAGCCCTGACATAGATATAATTCCCTGAAACATCCCTTGGCCTTCGGGGGACTTTTTTGACGGTGAGAGGCTTAAAGAACATGCGGGTGAGCTGTTCTATCTCATATTCTGAATTGTAATTAACAAGCAATAGTTCCATAAAA
>CAZYZR010000134.1:0-1061 GCA_964651945.1 uncultured Oscillospiraceae bacterium
CAGGCCGATATGGTAGCCAACGGCCTGGGACAGATACTTGAAGTGGACCCTGCGGAGATCTTGGAAAAGCTTTCAAAGACCAACAGCTATTACCAGGTTGTAAAATTCAAAGTGGACAAGCCCGTGGCTGACCAGGTGAGGCAGTACTGCTCCGACAACAAGCTCAAAGGGGTAAATATAGTCGAGGACTACAGGAGATACTACCCCTATGGGGATTTCGCGTCCACGATCCTGGGATTTTGCGGCAACGACAACCAGGGACTAGCGGGACTTGAGAGCTACTACAACAGCGAGCTCACCGGAGAAGCCGGGAGGGTGATCACCGCCCGCAACGGAATAGGCCAGGATATGGGCACCAACTATGAGGTCCTGAACGAGGCCCGCGACGGCTACAGCCTCCTCACCACGATAGACGAGACCATACAGCACCACCTGGAAAAGAGCCTTTCGGAGGCCGCCCAGAGATACAATGCCGAGGAGGGGGCTGTGGGAATAGTCATGGACATAAAGACTGGCGGTATCCTGGGCATGGCAGTTTACCCGGCCTTTGACCCCAACGATCCGTACACTCTTCTTGACGAAAACAAATACAATGAAATAATGCGGATAGCCGATGAAAACGAGCGCGACCGGGCTCTTTCCGAGGCTAGGCAGAAACAGTGGAGAAACAAGGCCGTAAACGACCTGTATGAACCCGGTTCCGTTTTCAAGATAATTACCGCCTCCGCCGCCCTTGACAGCGGCAGTTCCAGCCTTTCCTCCAGCTTTTACTGCTCGGGTTCGGTGGAAGTTGACGGGGTTATAATGAGATGTTCCCAGACAGGGGGCCACGGGGCTGAAAACTTCACCCAGGCGCTGATTAACTCCTGCAACCCTGCCTTCATTTCCATAGGGACCAACATGGGGAAGGACGTCTTCTACGATTACTTCTACTCCTTCGGCCTTGCGGAAAAAACTGGCATTGATCTCCCCGGCGAGCAGAAGAGCATATATTACACCGATGAGACTCACACAGCTGTCACTTTGGCGAGCTCCGCTTTCGGCCAGTCCAACAAGATTAC
>CAZYZR010000134.1:1161-2865 GCA_964651945.1 uncultured Oscillospiraceae bacterium
GACGACCCTCAGGTAGCCATACTGATAATGTTTGACACGCCTATCAACGACACTTACGGCTATTTCGGTGGACCTCTCGCAGGCACGGTGGTAGGGGATCTTATGGGCGAAGTGCTGCCTTATCTGGGAGTTGAACAGGTGTTCAGCCGGGAAGAGGCCGCCCACGCCAACGTCTTTGTCCCCTCAGTCACGGGTTCCAACGTAACCGACGCCTCGGTAAAACTCCAGAGGCGGAGCCTTATGGTCAAAGTAGTGGGCAACGGCAGCAGCGTTGTATCACAGTACCCGACCTACGGAGCCTCCGTGCCGGCGGGCAGTACAATAATTCTCTATACCGAGCGGGGTGACAGCAGCATGGTTACCATCCCGTCCCTGATAAATATGACCCCATCCGAGGCTAGAAACACCCTCATCAATTTAGGCCTAAACATCAAAGAGGCAGGGGCTTATTCGGGAGCCGCGGGAGTAATTGTCGGCGCTCAGGCCCCGGTTGAGGGAGAACAGGTTCCAATGGGCACTACCGTAACAGTGACTTACTACGACACAAACCAATCAGACTGACGGAGGGCCTATGGATTTAAAGACTATACTTGACGGTGTGGAATATACCGGAAAATTCAGAAATACCGAATGCGATTTTGTAACGGACGACTCCAGAAAAGTAATCCCCGGATGCGCTTTTGTCGCCTGCCGAGGCGGGTCCTTTGACGGCCACGACTATGCCCGGAAAGCACTGAAACAAGGGGCTTCACTCCTGGTATGCGAAAAGGATCTGGGGCTTGAAAACCAAATAGTGGTGGACAATTCCAGAAAAGCCTACGCCAGAATGTGTTCCAATCTCTTCGGCAGGCCATCCGAAAAAATGAAGATGATCGCCGTCACCGGCACCAACGGCAAGACCACTACCGCATTTCTAATAAAGGATCTGCTCACCCGGCAAGGGGAGAAAGTCGGCCTTATGGGAACGGTCCGGAATATGATCGGCAACCGCGTCATCCCAGCAAAGTTCACTACCCCTCGGCGGTATGAGCTGCACGCCCTCCTCTCCCAGATGTACAAGGAGGGGTGTGGATATGTGGTAATGGAGGCCTCCAGCCAGGCCCTGGCTCAGGAAAGGCTTTTCGGAATACATTTTGACGTCGCGATTTTTACTAACCTCACTCAGGATCACCTGGACTATCACGGCACAATGGAAAATTATTTTGCCGCAAAATGCATTCTCTTTGACAATGCCGACAAGGCAGTTATAAATATAGATGACCGGTACGGCAAAAGGCTTGCCGAGATGTACAAGAATTTGGAAGTCACGACATTTTCCGACAAGGACGATTCTGCGCGGTACACGGCAAAAAACCCTGTTTACAGCCGGCACGGTGTTAAATTTCTCATGGTGGGGAAAGGAAGTATAGCCAGGGTGGATTTCCCTATGCCCGGTTCCTATTCCGTCCAGAATGCCATGGGTGCTGCCTTGGCTTGTATGGCACTGGGCTTTGACGAAAAGAAAATATGCGACTCCCTTTTATCAGTGCCCCCTGTCAGGGGTAGATGTGAAGTTCTGGTAAAAGAACCTTTCACAGTGATTTGCGATTTTGCCCACACAGGTGACGGACTTGAAAATGTCCTCTCGGGAATAAAGCCATTTGTAAAGGGAAAGTTTGTGGTGCTTTTCGGTTGTGCAGGGCAGAGGGACGCAGCAAAGCGCAG
>CAZYZR010000135.1:0-2848 GCA_964651945.1 uncultured Oscillospiraceae bacterium
CAGCCGCAGAATTTTGGGGGAAACCACAGTGGAATACCTGCACTGCATAGAAAAAACATAGGACAGTAGCCTGCTCCGCCTTCTTATACAAATTATTTGGCAGAATAAATAATTGTCAAACACCGGAAAACTTAAAGCAGTAGCCTGCCCTGACATTTATACAGATTGCTTGGCAGAATAAATAATTGCCGAGCACCGGAAAAAACTCCGGATTTTTAAAATCATAAAATAATAAAAGGCGGATAAGACCGGAAAGTCTCCTCCGCCGTTATTTTATTTTCGTTTAATTAACAGGATGAGGGCGATCTGCCAAAGCGCCGGCAAAGCAAGGGCAATCCGGCAAGACCACCTGTGTCAAATATTTTTTTCTGCACAGAGAACCACAACAAACCGCATCGGGTGAGGGCTGCACCGGTTCCACCCACCTGCGGACACAATCCAATTCCAAAAAAACAATCGGCAGCAATACGGCATTTTCCAAAGCAAAAACAGCGTCGCAAACTCATATGCAAAAAATCCCCTTTCCGCACAGAGAGCAGAGCCAAATTTCTTTTGTCCCGATTCGATCGCCCCGATCCCCTTCCCTGCAAGCGCTTCCCCGGCACAAAACAGGAAATACTAAAACAAAACCGGAATAAAAGACTGGCTTTTAAAGGACGCTTTTCCGCTGCAAAAAGGCAGCGGAAAACCAGGGATTTCAAAACCGCGCGGTAGCTTTGCACAATCGCAACCCAGAACAGAGACAGTCGGGAAAAAGGGGACCTCAGTCCACTCCTGCTACTTTGCTTCTCCTCTCCATCACTGTGGTGTCCTGCCACACCCCAAAGCGGTCCTTTGCTATCTTTTCTCGGGTTCCCACTATCCTCCAGCCGTTTTTGAGGCACATTTTTATGCTGGCGGTATTGATGGAAAATATTGCTGCGTAAAGGCTCCATATCCCCTGCTTTTCGCTCTCTTTTACCGTCCGCTCCATAAGCTCTGTGCCCACTCCCTTGCCCTGAAAGCCGTTTCTGATGTAGAGGCTGACCTCGCAGACTCCCCTGTAGCACTCCCTGGAGCTGGTGGGTGACAGCGCACTCCAGCCCACAAGGGTCTGCTCCTCATAGGCCCCCATGCGGCAAACCGGAAGGTGTGCCCGGTCCCACTCCCGGGCTGTGGGCACCCGGGTATTGAAGGTGGAATGGCCTCCCTCCACCCCCTGGGCATAGATCTCAAGCACCCGGGGAATGTCCCGCCGTGGTATCTGTCTTATCTCAATCATATTTTCCTCCTTTTCGGCATAGCGGATATTTCTATATTTTATATATCAAAATTTATATATCAAAATCGGCCTCCAGTCAAGAAATTTCCGGAAATGACCCGCCATCCCTTTTCTGCGGAGGTCTATGAAATTATGCGCTATATTTTTCCACAAAAATTTCCGATAATACAAATTGCAGACCCTGTTACGGGGTCCGCAATATATTGGTGTTCCCGAGGTGATTCGAACACCCGACCTACCGCTTAGGAGGCGGTCGCTCTATCCTGCTGAGCTACGGAAACATATTGTGCTGCTTTTTATCCTGGTATTTATTATTTTACACTGATATGCGAAAAAAATCAAGGAAAAAAAGCCTGTTTTTTATTTTGCACACCGAAATACCTCCGGGGGACACACTCAAAGAAAGCTTTAAATTATTCCTCGACCTTTGATCCGCCTAGATTTTTCCTTGCGGTTTTCGGGTGCAAACCAAAAAATTAATTAAAAGCTGACTATTTGGGCAGCAGAAATATCCTTTCCCCTCCTAACCATCCGCTGCCAATAAAATTCTGATTGATAAATTTTGATAGCTCTTTGTCCCTCAGAATATTTTCTGCGGACCACCCCTCTGTGACAAACAAAGGACCCGCCTTAAAGGCGGGTCCTTTGCAAGAGAAAAAGTATATGAGGAAATGCAGGATTCGGACGCTTGCCTCTGTGCCGAACCTGTGAATTTATTATAGCCTCTGGTATTTTAAAATTTTGTCAAAGAACAGAAAAATTTTTATGAAAATTGTGAAATATATTATGCGGCCCATCTTTTCAAATCCGGACAGGCAAATCATCACATCAGGATTTAAAATTGCAATCCAATCAGTATTTTGTGAATAAATTAAATTTTCGGTTCATAGTATTGAAAACTATTATTAATTTTGCTATAATAAAATCACAAAAGCGATTTAGCTGCCCTGAAAGGGAGGTGCGGGTATGAAAATTACCGCTACAGGCATTAAAGTTACTTTGAAGGACACATTTGTACAGAATGCTGAAAAGCGCCTTGGGAAACTGGACAAATACTTCACCCAGCCCGCCCGGGCCACCGTGAAGGTGACTGTGGACAAAAATGAGCACACAGTGGAGGTTACCGTCAAAAGCGGAAAATTTCTGGTTCGCTGTGAAAAATCCCGGCCCACTATGGAACTGGCTCTGCGGGATGCAGTGGACGGGCTTGAGACCCAGATACTGAAAAACAAGAAAAAACTGCAGAAAAAATACACCTCCGCCCCCGCCCGGCAATCCCGGCCGGAAGAAGAAGAGGACTTTGAAATAGTCCGAAAGAAGGTTTTCCGGCTTGAGCCCCAGACCCCTGAGGACGCAATCCTGGAAATGAATATGCTGGGGCACAGTTTCTTTATGTTCAAGGACACAGTCACGGGGGAAATTAACGTGGTGTATAAGCGCGAAGACGGAAAATACGGACTTCTGATTCCTCAATGAGCTATCATCTCCTCTCTCTATAAATAAAGCCAAAGGCGGGGTCCGACGGACCCTGTCTTTGGCTATTTGCACCTTTATAACAATTTAAAAGAATGAAATCCGGGGAGTGTC
>CAZYZR010000136.1:0-2840 GCA_964651945.1 uncultured Oscillospiraceae bacterium
TCATTTCGCAGATTATTCAAGAAGACACAAGTTCATCCTCTAATAAATAATGATCATATACATAATAGATTAACTCATTCTCTAGAGGTTAGTTGTGTTGGTCGATCTCTAGGTTCTCGATTTGGTTTTTGGTTAAAAGAGCATGAAATGCTTCCTGATGATTTAGAGCCACAAAATTTAGGTGAAATAGTACAGGCAGCTTGTATAGCACATGACATTGGTAATCCACCTTTTGGCCATGCTGGTGAAGAAGCAATTAGAGATTGGTTTAATGATTCTGAAAATCATTTATACCTTAAAGAAGGTAAATTAGATAAAAAGCAATTGGCAGACTTTATAGCATATGATGGTAACGCACAAGGATTCCGAATACTCACAGCAATTGAAATGTATAATGATAATAATGGAATGCGATTAACATTTCCTACACTTGCATCAATAGTAAAATATCCATACAGTTCTATAGATGGTTTAAAACTGCGTAAAAATAAATTTAATTTTTATATATCAGAAGAAAATATTTTTGATCAAATATTTGATAAATTAGGACTTAAAAAAAATAATCAATATATTCGTCATCCTTTGTCTTATTTTACTGAAGCTGCTGATGATATATGTTACTCTATTATAGATATTGAGGATGCAAGAGAGTTAAATATTATTCAATTAAATGACATATTTGACGTAATATCTCCAATAAGAGACTTATTAAATCTTAGAAAAACAAATTTTGTTGATAATATACCAGATAGAATAAAAACAGGTTATATAAGAGCAGTAGTAATTAATTATATGGTGGATAATATATTTTCTGCATTTATAGATAAATTTCAGAAAATTATGGAAGATAATATTGAACCAATTAAAAATTTTTGTGACGATAAAACTAAAGAATATATGAAAAGTGCAAATGAAATTTTTAACAGTAAAATATTACGAAACTCTAGGAAATCAGAACTTGAAATTGGATCTTATTGTGTTTTTAAAAGAATTCTAGATAATTTAATACCAGCAGTTCACAACAAATTCTTTAAACTTCCATTATCTTATCGACAAACGCGAGCTCTTGATATAATGGGAGTACACGCTCCTAAATCTGATGATGATCTTTATCTATCATATATGCGCGTTATTGATTATATTTCTGGAATGACAGATGATTATGCAACTTTTATCTCAAAACAATTTGTAGGTATTTAATATTATATTTAGATGTGACTATTACGTATTATTATTGAAAATTTGTTCTACCTTCTTAATAAAAACAAAATCAAATTGTAACTATTCAGTCCCCCCCCCCACACTCCCTAAAAAATTTTTTGCGTGACTCTTATTAGGAGAAAATTTTATTCTCCTTGAATATTTTAAGAGATAATCTCCGGATTATCTCTTTTTTTTATTATTGTAATTCCATGATATACAATTTATTTTTTATTATAATAGAAAATTTTTATTTAATTTTTTACAATTGACATGTCAATTCATTTATAAAATATCCGTTTTATATGAAATAAATAGTTTTGAACTACAATTTTTTTTCTTGCACTCAATACTTTTTTTGTCTAGACTGTTTCTTACAGGAGCTAATCATGAATCCAAGGCTATTTATCAATAATGTCTATCCCACTCTTCTTGAGTTCATGAGCATTGCTTTTGATGGCCCCTCCCTGAAGACTGAGATTGACGCATCTCTCTCCGCACTCGACCCAAAACTCCCTGCCCTCCTGGCAAAGCTCGTCGGCAATGTCCTGGCTTTTGTCAAAAACGGGCCTGCCGACTCCTCCAACAGCAGCGTCCCTCCCTCCGCTGACCCGTCCGCCGCCTCCCGCCACAGAAAAAAAGCCGAGGAAATCAAGAACAGTCAGCCTTCGGGCAAGACAAAACCGGGCGGTCAGCCCGGCCACGAGCCGCACTTCCTCCCCTCCGTGGCCGAACCTGACGAAATCCTGAAAGTCTACAACCCCCTGATTGCCCGGGAAGTCCTGCTCCACCCCGAAAACTTCGAAATCACCACCGTCACCTCCCGGCAGGTCGTCGGCCTGATAGTCGTCCGGCACGTCCGGCAGTTCGATTTCTGCGAGGTCCGCGACCGCAGGACAGGAACAGTCTATCCCCCTCCTGACCATGAAGGGGAGGCCTGGCACCGCATCCAGTATGATCACGGTCTCCAGGCGCACGCCATCGTCCTCAACTTCGGACAGATGCTCCCCAGCAAGAGGCTGGCCACCTGTTTTCAGGACCTGGGCCTCACCTCACTCAGCCCCGCCACGGTCTGCACCTTCGTCGAGCGATGCGCCGAAAAACTCTCGGCACTCGACTTCCGCCGGAAACTGCTCGATGAAATCGAGAAGTCTCCTTACGTGTGCGTCGATGAAACCGGCATGACCCTCTCGGGAAAAAAAGTCTGGTTTTTAACCATTTCCACGCCGAACACACCGCCAGTTTCGTTTCCCTCAGCCGCGGCAAGGATGCGGAAGAGGTTTTCGAGTTTCTCAGGAAGTACCGGGGAGTGCTGGTCCACGACTGCCGGCGTCCCTGTCTCAAGTCTCTCCCGGACAACAACCATTCCCTGTGCCACGCCCACGTCCTGCGGGAACTCAAAGGCGTCACGGAAAGAGACGGCTGGCGACGGGCGGAAAACTTTGCCAGATTCTTTCAGAAGTACAACGCTTTGGCTGAGAAATCGGGCGGGATGCTCTCCGACGCTGACTTCAGACATGCCTCGACCCGTTTCGATACGCTGGTCACCCGCGCCAAATCTGAAGTCCGGCGGGAGATGTGCGAGGCCGGAGACGCGGCGAAGAAGTACGGGAAGGCATTCACGGAAGCTGCCTGGCGCA
>CAZYZR010000137.1:0-2811 GCA_964651945.1 uncultured Oscillospiraceae bacterium
GGTGGATGTAAAATCCTTATACAGGGGGGCTTTCGGATGTATGATAGGCTTTGGCCTTATATTTATCCTTATTTCGCGGCTTTTAATAAAAAAATATGGCTTTGAAAAATATGTGCAGGGGTCCGTCAAGGGATACCTTCCCGCCGCTGCAGTCGTGATTGTGATTATTTCTGTAATGGCTGTGGCATTTTTATTCGGATTCAACACTTTCTGGACTATGTTTCACAAAGTGTTTTTCCGAAACGACCTGTGGCTGCTGGACCCTGAAATCAGCACAATGATCAATATGTTTCCTTTGCCTTTCTGGTACAACATGTGCCGGAGGATAGTGATTACGTTTTTGAGCTTTTTCGGATTTTCTTTCTTGCTGTTTTATTTTTTGAAAAGAAAAAAGAAAAAACAGGCCTGAAAATTTCAAAAAACAAAAGACCCCTAAACGGGGTCTTTTTCTTTGTAAAAGATATTTATGCTGCTATTCTTCCTCGGATTTCACCGGGGGCTCCTTGGTCTGCTTTATTGACAAAGAAACTTTGTGTGCATCGAAATCCACATTGAGAAGCTTTACGTCAATCTCCTGCCCTTTCTTTACAACGGTGCTCCGGTCCTCAACCCTGTCATAGGAGACCTCCGAAATATGAACAAGCCCGTCTATTCCGGGAAGTATCCTGACAAACACTCCGAAGCCGGTTATTGACACTACCTTTCCTTTGATTATGCTTCCAATGGCATATTCATTCTGCAGTTTTGTCCAGGGGTTGTCTTCCTCTTTTTTGTGGCCAAGGCTTATCCTGCCCGCCTCGCGGTCGTAGGATTTGACAAATACATCTATCACATCTCCTACGCTGACGACTTCGCTGGGGTGCCTAATTTTTTCCCAGGTGAGCTCTGAAATGTGAACGAGACCGTCAACACCTCCGAGGTCCACAAAAGCGCCGTAGCGTGTGAGGCTCTTTACAACGCCATCGTAATGCTTGCCCACTTCAATCTCATCCCAGAACTTCTCTCTCTTTGCCCTGGCCTCTTCATCCTTCACGGCCTTTATTGAACCTATGATCTTCCTGCGGTTGCCCTCTCTTGAATATTCAATTATCTTTAAATCCTGTTCGGTACCCACAAGAGGTTCAAGCGGCTGATTTCTCGGGCCCGAAAGGGATGCGGGGATAAAAATCCTGGTATTTTTCACATAGGCAACAAGCCCGCCTTTAACAGCCTGAACCACTTTGGCCGTCAGAACTTCGCCTGTCTCGGCGGCCCTGGCCACGGCATCGGAACCCTCTATGGCGTCATATTTTTTCTTTGAAAGCTCTGTCGTCCCGTCCTGGTCATCATCCTTGACAACTATGAGGTTCAGCTCGTCACCTTTCTTGACCAGTTCCTCAGGCTTTGCAGACGGGTCGTCGCTGAGTTCGCTGAATTTTATCACACCAGAATGAGCCCGCCCAAGGTCCACCAGAACCTCATTGTCGGTAATGCTGGTCACAACTCCTTTTACTTTTGCACCCCTGAAAAGTTTAGGCTGAGAAGCATAGGGCTCTTCAAGCATCTTCTCAAAGTTCTCATTCTCCTCACGAATTTCCTCGCTCATGTTGTCAAGTACCTCCTGAATTATGAACGCCGGAGTGCTGGCACCCGCAGTGACGCCCACATTTTGTATATTTTCAAAAAACTCTTTTCTGAGTTCTTTTGCCGTCTCAATGCTGACTACAGGGCAATAATCCTGACAAACCTCCACAAGCTTCTGGGTGTTTGAGGAATGCCTGCCGCCGATAACCACCATAAGGTCATTTTCCTTAGCAAGGAGGGTGGCCTCTGCCTGCCTTTCGTCAGTAGCTCTACATATTGTATCAAAGATTTCGCAATTTGTACATACTTTTTTTATCAGATTTGCACATTCAACCCACTTTTTCATCAGAAAAGTTGTCTGCGCAACCGCATTTGCAGGTTTTTCCCGGTTTTCGGGGATGTCGAGCCAGTCTGAAAGCTCCTCCGGCCCGTCAAAGACAAAAACTTCCCCGTCAGTATAACTCACTATTCCCTGAACTTCGGGATGATTTTTATCCCCCGCAACCAGCAGGGTCTTGCCCTCTGCTCCCGTTTTCCGGGCAATCCGGTGAATTTTTTTTACGTAGGGACAGGTGGCATCCCGTATTTCAAACCCCTTTTCTTCAAGGTCCTCATAAACACTTTTCTCAACACCGTGACTTCTCAGAACCACCCGGTACTCCCGAGGAGGGTCCCCTTCTTCCACTGTGACAACACCCAGGTCTTCAAGAGACTTTACTGCCTGAGTATTGTGAATAAGGGGGCCCATAGTGGCTACCTTTTTCCCGCTTTCCGCCATTGATCTGGTCATTTCCACAGCCCTGCTGACTCCGAAACAGAATCCGGCAGTTTTTGCAAGGGTAATCTTCATATTTATTTCACCTCTGTGTTATCCCGGGTCCGAGGAAGCTGCGGAGGAATATATCCCACTTTGTCACAATAATCTGCGTAAAGCTCATCCAGCCTCTGCCTCACCAGAGTTTTTGCCCGGCGCAGGGCGTGTTTTGATCCGTCGGAAAGGCCCAGGTCCCCAGAGGAAATGGCTTTGCCTATGCATATTGCAGCGGGGTATAGGAATCTGAGCCTCCCGCTTTTCGTGGGGTATACAACTCTGACAGGGATGATATCGGCCTCTGTTCCCGCTGCCACAAGAAAAGCCCCGGATTTGAACCTGCCCATACCCACGCCGGATCCTCTGGTGCCTTCCGGGAAAATCAGCATTCCCTGGCCATTTTTCACATCATCCATAGCCTTGTCTATTACCGAAGT
>CAZYZR010000138.1:0-596 GCA_964651945.1 uncultured Oscillospiraceae bacterium
GTATCTTCTCCCGGAAAAAACTCATGGCGTTATCCGTAAAGTAATTTATGCTGCTGTCCACCATTTCCTGTGCCACAGGCAGCTTTGTCAGCTTATTATCAAACCATGCCTGCAGCGAGTCCATACTTGAAGGCAATATGGCTACTATCTTCATAATACTGTCGACCAGTCCCGGTATAATCATCCAGAGTACGCCTGCTATGACTACAAACATCACAACTAAGGCAACGATAGTAGCCAAACCCTTTGATATCCCGAGCGCCCTGGAAAACTTATGCTATCCCTTCTTCAGAAACGCGTAGTTAACCCGCACGACAAAATTGTAGACAGGACAGAGCAAATAGGCCATCACCAGGCCGTAAAGGAAAGGTGTCAATATCGATATGACAACCCCGCACGCATTACTTACCGCATCCAGTCTGTATATTATAAAAAAGGCCAGTATACAGCAAACTACCACAATAAAAGCAGTCAATCCCCATTTGATTTGTTTTTCTTCAATTTTTATTCTCATTGCCTCACCTCTATCAGATATATTCTACAATAATTTACGGTTAAAGTCTTTATGTTTTCCCTACATTTTTCAATTTTCCCTT
>CAZYZR010000138.1:606-2785 GCA_964651945.1 uncultured Oscillospiraceae bacterium
TGAAAAAGGAGATGCTCACCTGTCTCCTAAGCAGAAAAAAATGATTGAAAGGGTGAGAAAGACATGGTACCTGAGTTTAGGAGTAGAGCATCAAAAAATGGTGCTAAGCCACGATTTAAAATCTGTGACTTAGCATTCTTTTTATGTCACTTTCACTCAGGAAATAGGATGTCAGCGGCAGTTTCGTAATAGATGCAAACTTCTCAGTAAAGGATGTCCATCGGCTAAGGTTGATGTATTTGCGGTCGGATATTTTCACAACCCTGTAGTCACGAACAAATTCAAAAATGTCCTCAGAGCAATATTTGCCGTCAAGTATCTTGAATTGCAGTAATCTTGTCAATACCACCGACAGATAACATATCAGAAAATGCCCTTTAATCGTGCTTTCTTTCTGCAAATATACAGGCCGTGCATCCAGCTGAGATTTCATGATACGAAATGATTCCTCGATCCTCCAGAGATTATGATATGCCTCATAAATATCTTTCGCTGGCATGGATATCTCTGAAGTGACCAGCATATTGTACCCGGCCAGTGCAAGAGATTCTTCTATGAGTTTTTCATTCATGCTGACTTTGATTTTCCCATCGGTTTCATTCCCTTTCTTATCTGCAGGAGTAAATACCACATACTTTGCACAATCGCCATATTCAGATTTCTTCGCCTGAGAAGCTCTTAGGGATTTTGCTTTTTCAATTTCTCTTTTGATCTCATAAATTTGTTTTTTCGCCAGCTTCGGGTTATAGGTGACAATCCTTTTTTCAGTAAGACGAAAGGTCTGATAACGCCCTGTAGTCTTGTCTTTGATCCTGTACTCAAAGTCATCGACACATTCTTTTATACGATAAAGTAATTTCCCGGCATCGTCCTTTACATCTCTGTAGTCATTAGGAAGAAGAACCCATGTCTTTTCAGTTTCAGGGAGCTGTTTCACAGATTTGGAGAATATATAACCATCACCGTTCTTTACAGCATGAAGAATATTTTCGGCGCAGTTTAAACCTTTGTCCGCTATCTGTATTGTCCTTCCGGAAACGGAGTTCCTCGTTTTCAATTCCTTCATGACATCCCTTATCACTGGCTTTTCACTTTCGTTTCCCGGAAACAATTTCATGCCTATAGGGATCTGATTTGCGTCAAGAAGAAGTCCGAGGCCAACGATAGGATCTTTCCTGCCTTCCTTTGAAGGACCTTTCCTCCTGAAGGCATCCTCTTTATCAATCTCAAAGTAAAAGTTGGTACAGTCAAAATATGTATGCGAAGTATCAAACTTGTATTTCTGATTAATCTGATGGTTGTAGATCTCAATGATCTTTTCATATTCGCAGCCGATATACTCAAGACCTTCATAGAGCTGGCTGAGAGAAAAGTTATACGACTCAAGAAGTTTAGGAATCACTTCATCGTATGTCTTGTATTTTGAACAGGGACATACAAGCCGAGCATAGATAAGGGCCGACATCATATCAAATACATTGAAACGAAAATCCGTAGCTGTCTGCATCAAGTCAATATATTTTTTGACAGAAAGGCTGTCATTAATGTTTTTCATAGGGAAATATCCCAGCAGCTTTTCAGGAGAATCCTCAGAAATCTGTTTGTCCTTATCAGCATTTTTTTGTGCCTTGAATTCCTGATTAAGTTTAATGACCTCTTCTTTATAGAAAGAGATGGGATCATCAATTCCTTTAGCCTGAAGCTCATGAACATAACCGATAGCCCTATAGGATTTGTGAGCGGTATGACCCCGCTCCGGATCGTAAAAGCTAAAATAAATTTGTAAATAAGTTCCTTTTTTATTATTTGTTTTCTTAAGGAAATAAGCCATAAAAATCACCCTCTTCTATTATAACACCATAGCACCATATTGTCAAGTATAAATAAAAAATTTTGTCAAGTTTTTTTAGCAAATAAAAAAGCCCGCAGATAAGCGGGTTAACATCATACTGGACAATAAAGTGCTCCTAAACAATCATGGTGTTAAATCCTAAAGACGGGTTTTCGGACGGACGTCTTGAAGTGCGTTTTCAATTTAATAAAATACTTATAAAAATTTATACAAAATAAAATAGTGGGAAAAAGAACAGGGAAAAAAGTATTGACATGTGTTTTAATATATATTATTATAATAATTAAAAAAATCATTGTTAAAACATGGTGCAAGCTTCAAACTTAA
>CAZYZR010000139.1:0-2782 GCA_964651945.1 uncultured Oscillospiraceae bacterium
TGACGAAGGAAGATCTACAGAAGAAAGCATCCTGCGGAAACGAGCAAGGCAGAATGTGGTTTTTGAACATGGATATCTTGTCGCGAAGCTTGGGAGAGATAAGGTGGTTGCTCTGGTAGACGAAGAGGTTGAGACCCCAAGTGATCTGGATGGCGTGACCTATATTTCTCTGCGGGATCAAAATTGGAAACAACGGGTCATGAAGGAATTAGACGAGGCCGGAATGGAGATTGACTGGAGTGAGGCGTAGACAATAGTAACAACAAACCGCTCATTAACGATTTTTACACAAAATGGATAAGTTTTGTTTCTGATTAATCCGGATCAGGGAAAGGTAAATATTATGGTGAAATGGGTTTCTCCCAAGAGGCTTTACCCAACGGTAAGCCTGATGTCAATATATGAAGACAAAATAAAACGATATATGAAGTACTTCAGCGAAAAAGTCTGCACGGAAAATATTGTTGTTTTTGCGCTTGACAATGACTATTTTATCCTTGCAGGGCATCATAAAATGTTAGCTGCAAACCGTCTGCAGCTGTCGGAGATACCCGTAGAAATAGTGAATATGCCCCCAGACCAGTCCCCTGTAATGCAGGATGAAATCATAGACAGCGTGAAGACAATTGGAATGACCGCCCTGTATGATTTTGAAGCGGTTGGAGGATTTTCATATGAAAGGTATCCAGAGTATTACAGAACCGGGAGGCATTGATGAAAAAACGCGTAATTATCATAAACGGAAAAGGCGGCGCTGGAAAAGATACACTGTGCAGCCTTGCCGCAAAACATTACAGGGTAGAAAACATCTCGGCAATTACCCCGGTTAAGGAGATTGCGAAACAGTGCGGATGGGTGGGGGAAAAGGATGCGAAGGGAAGGAAGTTTTTGTCTGACCTTAAACAGGCGATGATTGAATATAACGACCTGCCATTAAAGTACTTGTGTTCCCGGTATGATAATTTTCTGGCAGGGGATGGGCAGATCCTGTTTGTGCAAATCAGGGAAAAGGATGAGATCGAAAAATTCAGGAAATGTGTTAAGGTTGAATGCATTACACTGTTGGTGGAACGTGACATACTGGACGGGGGAAAATGGGGGAATGCTTCGGATGACGGAGTGAAGGATTACCCCTATGATTTTGTTTTCAAGAATGAAGGATCCCTGGCAGAGGCCGAGAAAAATTTCCTGGAATTTTTAAAGAGACTGTTGGATGAAACGCAACCGCGTGAAGGATATATGCCGTCTTACAATTTGAAGGAGGAAGGATGAGCCATGGGAAAAGAGGGAAAATTTAAAAAGGTAGCTGCAACAGATAGAAATGCTTATTGGAAGGAACTTGTTAAAAGAGAGGATGAATTATACCGGACTACGGATGACGTAAGGTCTGATTTTGCTCGGGATTATACAAGGATCCTGCATTCCCTCGCCTATAGGAGATTAAAACATAAAACCCAGGTATTTTTTAATATAGATAATGACCATATCTGTACAAGGATGGAGCACGTAGCCCATGTAGAGTCTGTGAGCGGCACCATTGCCGGATACCTGGGGCTTAACACTGAGCTGACAAAGGCAATCGCAATTGGACATGATTTGGGGCATGCGCCTTTTGGACATCATGGTGAAGCCGTAATTGGACAGTTGTGCAGGGAACATTTGGGGACAGAATTCTGGCATGAGAAAAATGGCCTGAGGTTAGTAGATGACGTGGAACTGCTGGAAAATCAATACAGGGTGTATAAGAATCTGAACCTGACTTATGCGGTACGGGATGGTATTGTTGCGCATTGCGGTGAGATTGATGAAAACGGGCTGTTCCCAAGAAATGAAATGATTGACTTGAATGCATTTGACAAACCGGGCAAATATCAGCCGGCCACCTGGGAAGGCTGTATTGTAAAGATTTCTGATAGAATCGCGTATATTGGGCGTGATATTGAGGATGCGCTTTGTCTTGGATTTTTGGATGAGGAAGACAGACAAAAGCTTCAGATCATGGCCCGTGAAAATGACCAGAAAGCTATTAACACAACAGTAATAATGCATAATCTCATTATTGATATCTGCAAAAACAGTTCACCGGAGAGAGGAATCTGTCTAAGTGACAGGTTTTTTAACCAACTTAATGAAATTAAACGTTTTAATTCCACATATATCTATGAAAATAAAAGGCTCAGGGCGTTTAAAGATTATTCTGAGATGATCATAAAGAATATTTTCCGGACATTATTAGAGGCCTATGACGCAAACCATACGTGGGGGCGGCTGGCGGAACTGCAGAATGAGTCCCAGACACTTGTATATTCTTTTTCTAAATGGCTGGCTCGTTATTGTAATAGCGATATTGTTCCGAAAGGCGAGCTGAAGGATTTGTCATTACAGTGTGAAAACAAAAAGATATATCAAAGGCTGGAGAAAAAAGAAATATATATTCAGGCGATTTTGGATTATATAGCCGGGATGACAGACCGGTTCGCAATCAAGATATTTAGTGAATTTTTATCTTATTAACCTCTTTTCCATAAGCTTGCATGTAATGAGGCGCCTGACAGATGAGGTGATTTTATACAACAGTTTTCATTTCCACGGGTATTACGGCAACATGAAGGAGAAATTTCTCTGAACTAATCCTGCCCCGCACTCTGAAGTAGGAGGAGTCGAGCCTTTTATTACTATTTGTATCGCCATCTGAAGGATGGCAGAAATGAGATAATCATGAAAGTCACATTTTTTATAGGGAACGGTTTTGACCTTAATCTTGGCGCGAAAACATCATATG
>CAZYZR010000140.1:0-2760 GCA_964651945.1 uncultured Oscillospiraceae bacterium
CCCGCGGCTGCCTTGCCGCCGCGTTCTTCTTAAGTATGGTGTTATTTTACAGGGCTTTTGAAAATGCTCGTTATTTTTACGGGCGCCAATCATACCACAAAAGCCCGCAGGATTCCACTGTTATCCAGGACTTCGCATCGAATACCTGGCGTGCAGAGCTCGTAAGCGCTGGGGCTATGCCCCAGACCCCAGGGTTTAGCGCATTGTGTTTCCGGAAAGGTGGTGCCGGGCGGTGCAGGATATGGTACCCAGGCGAAATAAAAAAAGGCAGTGCTCACGCACCACCTTTGGGAACCCTGCACGGCGCTCGTGTCGCTCCCCAGCGTTGCACTACCCTCCGTACAGGGAAAGCATACATAGTGTACCATAGCCGCTTGAATCATAAAACCCGTGGCGAACAATTCCAGCAACATCATTTAATTTGCCACAAAATGCGGAGAATTAAATTATTCGCTACACGATTTAATCTGTTGCAAAGCAAGGGGGATCAACCGCATATAAAATGCCGATTAACAGATCTCACAGCGACCTGTTTTGATTTTGATTGACATATTATCCTGCCTCAAGAGTGTAAACGGATGCGCCTGTGGAAAATAATTTTTTAGTGATCTGATTGCTTGACATCTCGGAAAAACAGGTTTGTCAACAGGTCCAGCGTTTCCCGTTTCCGGAACGGAAACGGGTTGCGCCCTGAGAGCCTCAGAATGGCTGTCAGGGCGTTTTTATGCTTTAGGTGATATTTCTATCGTTAAAATCGCTCACAGAGGCCGTGAGGGGCCTCAGGAAACATTTTACCCGAAGATGTTGTTGAACCGCAATAATAGAGATACAGATTTCCTTGTTTTACCGCAGATTAACATAGGCGCAAAAAGAGTAGTGGAGAAGAGAGTGTGCAGGAAAAGCCGCACATTCTCTTCTCCACTATTGACTTACTATGGCCATGCACTAAAATAGGTAATTAGAGCCAGACTAAACTAATCGTTAAGAACTCATACCATTTGCCAGAAGGAAAATGGAATTTTATGGAAGGAGATAGGTAGAGGAAAAGGGGGCCGCGCTCCAGTGCTCCCCCCTTTTCCAATGCCTGTATGAACCCTTTCGGGCTCACACACCACGATGCCATGATACTCTATTTTGTTATTCATTGCAAGATCTTTCTGATCAAGATGAATGAGAAAAAATTGAACGATATCACCACAGAATTCTTTTGTAGTCATCTTGGGATAAACGATGCGGATCTCCCAAAATGTGCCCAGTGCGGTGGAGATGTCAAACTCTTCAGCAGATATAAGCGGAACCTTACTACTTTGAAAAGGGGCCCTGTGTCGCTAAAATCGAAATATGAATATGATGGTGAGACACTAACAGAGACACAGACGGTAGATGTACAGCGTGTGAAGTGTAAAAATCAAAACTGCGGTGCGACTCATGCTATTTTAAGTGACGGCATCATTCCTTATTGCACATTTTCAGCTGCCACAATCCTCACAATTCTTTCTTACGGGCTCATGCCGTTAGAAATGAGAGGCGTTAGCATTGCCGAGATGTGTGCTCAGTTTGGTATCTCTGAAAGCACATACTATCGCCTTCTCAGGCGGTTTAAAGGTTGCCTTCGGGAGTTATGCGCCGTGTTAAAGAATGCTTCTCTGAATGGGGCTGATGCCGTGAAATACATCAGGGAGAAGTGCAGGTATGACGAATTCGGTTACAACTTCCGGGAGATGACTGGGAAGTCTTTCATGCAAAGCCACGCGAACCCAAAGAGAGAGGTATTCAGGCACCGCAAAATACCGGAGGTATCCCCATTCCCGGATGGCTTTTTTTCGGAATAACATAAGGTGACAGTGACACTCAGATGAGGTTGGATTATTCTGGTGACGCCCGAAAGGAGGTTAACCAGGATGTCCAAAAAGTCATCGAAATTATCAGACCTGAGCAAAGAGACGGAAATGGCCACTTTTCGCCTCGGGTGCATTGCGCCCGTAATCTCCAATACGCACTCAATGCCCTCTGCTGCAGCTTACTTCAAGTCACTGCTGCCTCTTACCGCTCCCAACGGAGAAAAGATTACCAGCCATAAAACTCTTGAAAAATGGTTGGCAGATTTCAATCGGGATGGATATGACGGTCTCAAGCCAAGAGGCAGAAGCGATCGCGGATCTGTCCGCAAGCTCAACCAGGAGGCATGCGAGGAGATTGCGGTACAACTCAGGGCGCATCCTCTTATGAAAGGTACCCAAATCTACATGCACCTGAGGGAGAACGGATACATCTCCAAAGATGTCAGTGTGGATACCGTGCAACGCTTCATCAGATCGCACAAAAACGAACTGGTAACCGCTGAAAATCCCCAGATGCGAGACCGCAAGGCCTTTGAGGCAGAACAGTTTGGGCAGATATGGCAGGCAGACACCTGCTACATCTGCAAAATCAATGACAACGGCGTCCCAAAGCAGGTATACAGCGTTGCCATAATTGATGACCACACGCGGTTAATTGTTGGCGCGGAACTGTTCTTCAGCGATAATGCTTATAATTTTCAGTGCGTCCTGAAGCAGGCTATCTCCGCCTACGGAATCCCGGCTGTTCTCTACACAGACAACGGTTCCCCGTACAAGAACTGGCAATTGAGTGAGATATGCGGACGCCTCGGAGTCAGCCTTGTCCATACAGCTGTGCGGGATGGGGCCTCGAAAGGGAAGGCCTTATGCGAAGTTTTTCGTTATGCGAAGTTTTTTAGAGAAATGTGTCCAGAGTCCT
>CAZYZR010000141.1:0-2726 GCA_964651945.1 uncultured Oscillospiraceae bacterium
GTATTTCAGGGAGAAGAAGAGAATTCTGGAAATTATCGGTCAGGCGGATTTTGCGGTGGTGCAGACCAGATTTTATCCCCTGTCCCTGGCCGCTGTCCTCCTTTGCCGAAAAGCGGGGAAAAAGGCGATAGTGATAGAACACGGCACGGCCTACCTTCTGAGGGACGGGATACCCGGGCTTTTCGGGAAGGCCTACGAACATGCCGCCTGTTCTTTTGTGAAAAGATTCTGCGGCGACTTTTACGGCGTGTCCCTGGCCTGCTGCAGATGGCTTGAAAATTTCGGAATACACACTGAAAAAACCCTCTACAACTCCGTGGACCCCCGGCGGATAAAGGCCGCAGCGATTTCGGGGAGAGATGGGCTTATGCGGCGCCTCCCCGATACAAACGGTAAATTCGTGGTGACTTTTTCCGCCAGATTCATACCGGAAAAGGGACCTCTGCAGCTGATAAGAGCTTTCGGGAGGCTGTCCCGGGGCAGGGACGATATGCTCCTGGTTATGGCCGGGGACGGACCGGAGGCGGGAAAAGCCAGGGAAATCCGGGGAGAAAACGTGATTTTTGCCGGAAGGCTCCCCTACGATGAAAATATGGCTCTGCTGTCCCTCGGGGATGTTTTCTGCCTGCCCACATTTTCGGAGGGCTTTGCCACTACCGTGCTGGAGCGGACCGCTGCGGGGACATGCGTCCTGACAACCCCTGCCGGCGGGTCCCCGGAGCTGATAATTTCCCCACAGCACGGGCTTCTGTTTGAAAATATGGACGAGGACAGCATTTACGAAGCTTTGAAATACGCCTATGAAAATCCCCGGTGGAGGAAAGAGGCAGCAAAAAAGGCCTACGAAGTGCTCATACGAAAGTTCACCTGGGAGAAAACCGCATCAAAGCTTGAGAGTATAGCCACAGTGCGGACGAAAGCAACAGCGAAATGAAACTTCTGATAATAATACCAGCCCACAATGAGGCGGAAAATATAGTGGCTGTAGTGGAGAATCTGCTGCAGAAAACCCCATATGATTACGTTATAGTCAACGACGGGTCGGAGGACGACACAGGGAAAATAGCCGGGGAGAGGGGATATAACCTTCTGGACCTGCCGGTGAACCTGGGCCTTGCCGGGGCGTTTCAGCGGGGACTGCGCTACCGGAAAAAATACGGGTACGACCGGGCAATGCAGTTTGACGCCGACGGGCAGCACCTGCCGGAGTACATAGACTCTATGGTGGAGTGCATGGAGCAGACCGGTGCGGACATCGTGGTGGGCTCCAGGTTCGTCACAAAGCCCAAGCCCAAGACTCTGCGAACATTCGGATCTTACCTTATACGGCTGGCAATGTACATAACCACCGGGAAAAAGCTGACGGATCCCACCAGCGGCATGAGGCTCTTCAACCGGAAGATGATAGAAGAATTTTCCCTGGACGCCAACTACGCCCCGGAGCCTGACACGATAAGCTACCTTATGAAAAACGGGGCGGATGTCAGGGAAGTTCAGGTGGAGATGGGACAGAGAACAAAAGGAGAAAGTTACCTGGACAACCCGGTAAACAGCGCAGGATATATGCTGAAAATGTTTGTAAGCATAATCCTGATACAGTGGTTCAGGGTCAGAAAATAAACTGCAAGAAGGCAATATGGAAAACGAGAAAACAAGTTCATTGTCCTGTGGGAAAAAGGCATTGGCTACAAAAATCGCAGTGGCTTTGCTGCGGTTTGTTTTCTGCTGCCTGGCTTTTTTTATACCCTATAAGTACTATATGGGGGAGATCCGGGACAAGATGCAGACTGAGCTCTTAAACGACAGCTACACTGATTTTCTCCGGGTGCCCTCCGGGTCCCGGGCAGTGCGGAATGTAAAAATACAGGGCCCTGTCTGCGGAATAGGCGTAAAGCTGGACGCCTCCCTGCGGGGAGAGGGGACCGTCACCGTCTTTGTGAAGGACAGCGGGGGACAGGTCCTGGGGCAGAGGGAGTTTTCCATGGGGCAGGTGAGCCCCACCTACACCGTTGTGCCCTTTGAAAAGGAGATAACCGACCGGGAGGAGCACAGCCTGACTGTGGAAATACTGCCTGTCTTCCCGGGGGACGGGGTGTTTTCCGTTGGGTTCGAGAGAAAAGAGGAGGGGAATTTTTCCCTGCGGGGGGAGGACGGCGTGGGGGACATAGCTCTCCTTAAGACCTACGACCGCCTGGGGGAAAAGCCCGGTACCGCATATAAAATCCTGGCTGTAATCGCAAGTTTCCTCTCCGCCGGACTGGCGGTGATACTCCTGTCCGTAAAGACCAAAAGAGGGAAGACGGCCCGGGTCTTTGCCACTATACTGATCTGCGGGATATACTATCAGGCAGTCATGCCCCCGTTTTCCGCCCCGGATGAGGGGGTACACTACAGCTCCGCCTACAACCTGGCAAACAGGCTGAGCGGGATTGAAAGCGACCTCGACTACTGGCTTTACATAAGGGCCACCGACAGGTACTACAGGATCACAAGCTACAACACCACGGCCTACACTTACAGGTATGCCATAGATCATTTCGGGGACGAAAATGAGCCCGAGTACGTGCGGGCTTCGGACTACGGATTTCTCTCGGATTATTCATTCCCCAGGCTCCCCACAGCCATCGGGATAGTTTTCTGCCGACGGCTGGGCTTAAACGGAGTGGTCACTGCCTATGTGTCAAGATTTTTAAACCTGCTGGTTTACGCTTTAATCCGGGCTGCGG
>CAZYZR010000142.1:0-2650 GCA_964651945.1 uncultured Oscillospiraceae bacterium
TTGAAATATCTCACTGTCCCCATGAGTTTTGCGGTGTCAGGGATAATGTTCGGAGCCGTTCCGGCGTTTATGTAGCAGGTCGAGAACACCACCGGATCCTGGGCATCTATGGCGTTTGACGGCAGCGCGGAGAGTCTTAGAAGCAGTTCGCAGGCGGGCTTAATGGGGTCCTTTGCCTTGTGGGGCACCGAACCGTGGCCGCCCTCTCCTTTTACGGTTATTGTGTAGCTTATTACCCCCGATGCAGAGGGTCCCGGAACTAAGGAGATTGTGCCGATGTCCTCGCTGGCACCCACGTGAAGGGCTATCGAGTTGTCGGCGCCGCCCATATCCTTTACATACTGGACCATAGTGCGTGCGCCTTTCAGGTTTTCTTCGGCAACCTGGAACCCCAGGAGGATTTTTCCGCATAGCTGGTCTTTTACCTCCATAAGTCCCTTTCCTATTGAGAGCAGCATCGCCCCGTGGCAGTCGTGACCGCAGGCGTGCATAACTCCGTCATTAACACTCGAAAACTCCCTTCCCGTCTCCTCCTGCACAGGCAGAGCGTCGATGTCGCCTCTCACCAGCACTGTCCTTCCGGGCTTACCGGAGTCAATTACCCCGATTACGGTGTAATCCTCGTAGGTTTTATAGGGTATTCCCATTTTTTCCAGCTCTTCACAGATCTTTTTGCTGGTGTTCACCTCTTTGGTGCTCAGCTCAGGGTGCTTGTGAAAATATCGTCTCATCTCCACTGTATAATCCTGGTTTTTTTGTGCCAGTTTTTTGTAATCGATCATTTTCTGACCCTCCTTATTAAAAATTCATTTAATTTATTATAACCCTTTGCCCTTGTAAAGTAAATGTAAAGGAAAAATAATTGTGATAAATTGAAAACAGCGGGTTTTAAAACCCGCTGTTTTGTCATTTTCTACATAAATTCCGGCATTTTTCTCCGGATATTTCCCGGCTTACAGGGTTATTGCCGTCTCCAGTGCGATCTCCATCATATCCAGGAAAGCCGTCTGCCTCTCCTCGGCTGTGGTCTCGGTCTTGAGAACAAGGCTGTCGGAAATTGTCAAAAGGCAGGCCGCATTTTTCTTCCGGTAGCGGGCATTTGCAAACAGCCCGAAGCTCTCCATCTCGGCGCACAGAAGGTTGTATTTTACCGGCTCCTTTTTCAGGTTGGGGTCTGAGTAGAAGTTGTCGCTGGAGTGGATATATCCCTTTTTGATCTTTTTGCCCAGCTTTTCAGCGGCTTCCTCTATTTTCCGGTTCAGCTCCGGAGAGGGGAACTGGAGCTCCTCGGTATACCCATAGGCACATTTAGCATAGGTAGACTGGCTGTATGCCGCCTCGGCAAGAACCACGTCAAACAGGGCAAGATCTGCCGTGAAGGCACCTGCGGAGCCCACCCTTATGATGTTGTCCACTCCGTAAAAGTTGTACAGCTCATAGGAGTATATCCCTATGCTGGGCATGCCCATTCCGCTTCCCATAACCGACACCGGCACTCCTTTGTAGGTCCCTGTAAAGCCCATCATGCCGCGGACATTGTTGAACTGCTTTGCGTCCTTCAGGAATGTGTCTGTTATGAATTTTGCCCTGAGCGGGTCCCCAGGCATAAGTACTGTCTTGGCTATATCCCCCAGTTTGGCCCGGTTGTGGGGGGTACCGTTGAATTCTGCCATATTGATTCCACCTTTTCTGCCTCGAAAGGCTATAATTATTACATTTATTTTATCATATACAATAATTTTTTTAAATATTTGTGGGGTACAAAAACAGCCGGGTGTTTTAGTTATTTTGCATATATGTCCCACTTTATATCCTATGTGTTTAAAACAATTTGCCGGTTTTAATAGATCGCATAGAAATGTGTATCTTTTGTAATAGCGTTTAATAAAAATTTTATATTTGTTAATATTCAATTTATAGGAGCGGTGCAATATGGATAAAAATTTGCTTAAAAAATAAAGGCCCGGAGTATTTATTCCGGAATATGCTTTTTCATATTGCTTTTGTCATTGATATCATACAATATGATGCTCTACATTTATACCGAGAAGAATTCATACTGACAGTGCTTTTGTTCGCTTCGGCATTTTTTGCCGGTGGTGCAGAGTTCAGGCTTGTCAAGGTTCTCAAATTGTCGAATTTGGGGCAGGATTCCCGGCAAATTGCGGAAAACAATGAAACCGGGGCAATGAGGGCATAGAGGACAACGACTCCCCCGGAAAAGTTGACACTGAGAATAAATAAGGCAAAGACATCACGGCAGAAATTGTGCGATAGCCTTCGACGGATTACAATAATAATTTAAATGAAGTTAATCAGCTAATATAAAAAAAGTCTCGCCCGCCAGTGTATTTGAGGACGGTCCACTCTAAACCCCGGGAATACACTTGGCAGTCCTATATAGTGCAATACCAAAAAGCATTGCACAGGTCAAGACAAAAAAGCCGCCGTAAGGCGGCTTTTGCTTTTATAATAATATTAATATTTAAACAGGATTGTCGAAAGCGACAAATAATTCCCTCTGAAAAATTTATCTATTTCAGCGCGTCCTTCATCACACGAAGCACGTTTTTGCAGAAAATTTTCTCTATCTCATCCTCCGAAAAGCCCTCTTTTGAAAGTGCATCCACCAGGAGGGGCATTTTGTCGG
>CAZYZR010000143.1:0-2616 GCA_964651945.1 uncultured Oscillospiraceae bacterium
TATCCACTCTGCCGTTCTCAGGGACCTGTATCATAGTCATATCAGGCTCCACAATTCCCAGATTTATGGTCTGCTCCACCGGACCGGTGTAACCCTCCCACTCTTCCTGCTGTTTATCCACATCAGTATTTGGCTGCTGAATGCCGGAATTTGCCAAAAGAGGCGGCTTTTCATCATCTCTTGAAAAAAATTCGACCACTTTTACTATGCCGAAAGTGAGGACCTGAACAAATGCAGCCATACAGGTATACATTGCAATGAGCCTTATTCTTCTCTGCTTTTTTCTCTTTTCCCTCGCCTCAGGAGAAACATATTTTGCCATTGTACCACCCTAAAATATATTTAAAGTCAACCGGGAAACGGCCGAAATCCTGCTTTCCCCAAAAAAGTCCGGCGCGAATCCGTTTTGGAATACGTATCAATATGAATAAATTATATAACAGGACCGGGGCCTTTTCAAGGGCAGGGAAATTGCAGGTCAATATTTCACAACAATCGCAAAAAAATACCACTCCAATAAAAGCACAACAATTTTGTATAGGGTTTAATTGCACAATCGGGTCCGGGTTGTGGTTCTTTTGCAATTTGCAATCAAATATTTTATTGTCTATACTTGGAATTCTTGATATAATTGACAGCGTAATACGCGCCTTTCAGGGGGTACAAAAACATTTTCAGGATAAAATGAGCAGTTCCGCTTCACAGGCCATCAAAGACAAAAACACAAAACACCAGATTTCATTAATTTATTTCCTCCTGCTTATCTTCGGGCGGGTGATGGCATTTTACTCAATAAACAATTCCGTATTCACCCGTTCCCCATACGGCAGACCGATATGGGATTTCTATATGCAGACAAGGCTGGTATGGCTTGACACACTTATTAAAGAAGTGAAGCAAACAGGCATATATACCGGATTGCACAGACTTTATGATCACAATTCCGTGATGTACCTGTACTTGTCAAGACTCGGGGTATTCCTCGGCGCCGACTCTGCATATACGATTTATTTTGCTCAGCTGACAATAACCGCAGCCTGGATGGCCGTCTTGCCCGCTCTGTGGTACAGGGCAACCAGCAGTATTCCGCGGGCTGTTGCTTCCTCATTGTTTTTTGCAGTGTTCTGCCCTTACAGCGTATATTTCAGAAATGACAGTTACTTTGCATCCAGCATGATGACATTTGTCCGGCTTCCGGTTCTGTTCTTCCTTTTCAGGGAAAAATGGAGCAAACAACATATTCTATGGATTATTTTCCTGCGGCTTGTGGCAGGAGGGGCAAATGTCTTCAGATCCCAGGCAGGGCTGGGAACTTTTTCCCTGATTATATTGCTTATAACCCTTAAACTGATAGTCCCGGCGTTTAAAAATAAAAGCCGGAAAGAGCGGATAAAATCTGCGGGGGTTTTGCTGAGTATTTTTTTGTGTTATTCTCTTTTTACATCCTTTATACCCTCAGCTTACCAAAAGATAACAGGGCAGCCAGAACCTCTTCCAATAATGGGTCCCTGGCATTCCCGGTACATAGGTCTGGGGTGGGAGGAAAATCCTCTTGGTATAACCTACTCCGATAATTTTGCATACAAAGGGAAAGAGGATTTGCTGTATGACGTTTCAGATGGCTATTATCTGGGTGTGGAATCGCCACAATATATAGACCGGATAAAAAAAGAATATTTCAACGCGATAAAAAGCTACCCGGGATTTTTCTTCGGTTCTTATATAAGAAAATTCTTTTACTGTTTCAAGACAATATGGAAAAACTCCGTGATAAATCCTGTACTGCGGCTAAAAAGGCTTATATATCCTTCCAGAATTGCTTTTTATGCATATATTGTGATAATTCCAACAGCTATAGTACGGATTTTATATACATTTTTAAAGAAAAACAGGGAGAAAATAAAAGATATTCTCACTGGTTTTGGAATTCTGGGTGTGCTTTTTCTTGCGGGTCTGTCAACCGGAATAGCAGGTACACCGATAAACAGAACTTATATATACGGAGCTGTCGCCGCAGCGGACTGCATGGTTCTCGTAGCTTTTATGATGACATTTCAGATTTTTTGGACAAGTTTAAAAACAATTTATCGCAGACGCAAATGCAGAAAAAGTTAAAACATGTGTAATACATTGCCCAAAAGTCATACAAAATAAAGTTTGTGGTTTAATTACTCTAAATCATTAATCATTTTTGGCGAGGAGGATCTAACGTGGCGTCATTCTCAGATGATATCCATCCCATGAGACAATCGGAACGGAAAAACACAGGCCGGATAAAAACAGTCTTTGTATATTTTTTCCTTATTGTTGCGGGGATAATATTTTCAGTTTTAGCTGTGCTGGGATCTGAAATCAACGGCATGCCGGACGGAACCCCATTGAGCCTTGAATATATGTCCCTCAGACTTCAGTGGCTTGATGCTTTTATTAGTGAAGTAAAGACTGCCGGGATATATACAGGGCTTCACAGGTTGTACGACCACAATGCAATTATGTACCTGTATCTGTCCAGACTTGGAAAATTTCTCGGGTCCGATGCGGTCCAGACTTTCAGGGTAGCACAGCTATCGGTCACTTTCCTCTGGGTATCGGCAATACCTTGCCTTTGGTACAGGG
>CAZYZR010000144.1:0-2611 GCA_964651945.1 uncultured Oscillospiraceae bacterium
ACACGTTGTCAAACTCCACGGGATTCATGCCGTTCTCAGCGTCCACCAGCTGACCATTTATGCCATTGGAGCGATTATGGTGTGTTTTTGTATATTTATTGGTTTGAGGGTCATACTCAACATAAGCTGAATATGAACTTGAGAACATCCAGTCAACTCGGCTGACATCCGGCCCGCTCAAAACCCTGACCGGCTCATCATATTTCACAAAGTTAAATAAAAGATCCGGCTCTTCGCAATATCCGTTGAGATCTTTTTTACCGTCGGATATAGCATCTGCGATTTTCTGCCCCGATACATACTCGGTATGTTCTGTGTCGGTTCCCGGAATTGCATTTGCGTCCCTGAAAGAGACACCTGTATTTGGCTGGAGATCACAGCCGTTATCCTCATAGCCAAATCTGTCGTACAACATCTGTTTGGCATATGTGGAACCACCGTCATGTACATAAAGACATCCGAATGGGAGCATCATCTGAACAAACTGATCACGGGCACTCCTTATAGGGCCTGTAACTGTCATATCGTTCCAGTCGCGGAAAAGAGCGAGCATACGGGTTATGCCGCCTTCAGTCTCCATTTCAAACACAACATCAGCCTTTGACAAACCCTTCTGCGGCCATGCCATGCTCCTGCCGCCGGACATTATGTTGTCTATCATTACAGCTACGGGACGCTGTCCTTCGGCATAATCAGGTCCCTGTTCCTCACCTGTGAAACACTCCTGATAATATACCTTTTTAGGAGGCTCGGGCTCGCTCTCGTCTCCTCCTCCGCCTCCATCTTTGCCTGAAACACAGCCGGTGAGAGTGCAAAATGAAAAGAGCAGGGCGAGTGACAAAGTCAATAATTTCTTCATATCTTTTCTCCGTTTAAAGTGTAAAACAAATCCGATCCGGAACAATAAAATTATCCCGGCAATAAATCGGTGAAATAAATTATATAATCTTTCACATGTTATTTCAATATAAAATATTCGATTTTCTTTGGCAGCTGATTGCAATATTTTATTTATAATTGTAAAAAAGGAGACACAATATAAATAAAGAACGTTATTTTTTTATAAAACCTGTAAGAACCTGAGAAAATACAGAGCAAAGGAAATAATAAACAAAGGACAAGTACCACGAAAGAAAAGGAGAAGATAAAGAATATAAATTACACTTTTGCCAGAATTTACCCGTAATTTGCCATAAAAAAGATAAACAGCAGAATATTTATGATTTTCATAAAAGCTCTGTTAACGCCTCGTACTCAGGCATAACAAAGCCGACTATCGAATGCAAATGGGGAAATTTTTTATTTCTTTGACTTTTGATTTTAAAGGCTTTTACGTTTTCTGCTTTGTCCGAAATTATCCAAGCTACTAAGTAATAATCCAATTAATAAATGAGATTATCTATTAAAATAAAAATTTAATTTTAAAGGGACATCAATATTGCCATAATACAATAACTTACACAGGGGAAAATAAAACTCTTTTCAACTATACACACTGCGGATTTTTCAAATAGTATCTGGTTTTTTCATTTTACAACAATTTTACCGGCCTAAAGTTTTGAATGACTTTATTTTTGTATTTGGGTGTGGTAAAATATACTGCACTGTTTGGACAAGGAGGCTTTTATGGCAAAATTCAAGAACTATATCATAGTATTTCTCATTTCTATGCTTCCGGTTGTGGAGCTCAGGGGGGCAGTTCCCTGGGGTGTGGCATGCGGGCTCCCGTTTTTTTCGACATATCTTGTGGCGGCTCTTGGGAACATGATACCTGTGCCTTTTATCCTGTATATTGTAAAACCCATACTTCTCTGGCTGCAGAAAACAAAATTATTTGGAAAGATAGCCACATTCTGCCTTGACAAGGGAAGGAAGGCGGGGGCAAAATTCGGGGATGCAAAATTTCTGGCACTTTTCCGGTTTGTGGCAGTCCCTATGCCCGGCACAGGGGCCTGGACAGGTTCACTTGCCGCGGCATTGCTGGACCTGGACAAGAAAAAATCCTTTATTGCAGTCCTCTTCGGTGTGTTAACCGCGGGGATCATAATGGGAATAGCGTCCTATGGTGTGCTTGGGGCTGTGAGAGCACTTTTCGGATAGGTGCCATATGATTTTGAATTTATTATCGCAAACTTTAATAATCCAGAAAAATTAGGGTAACTTTTTTAAGATTTTCAAAACCAAAATGCAAATAATCCTGCAATTTGCCGTACCTTTATCGGCTTTCAGCATTAAAATATATTTAAAATAAGCCTTCTCAATAATTGTCTGAGGATCAGAATTTCCGGGAAAGGAGACATTGCAATTTAATAAAATCTCCATTATCCCCTTTTAGATAACTTATATGTGATTCGATTTCCGACAAAATAAAAGCAAAATAAAAAGGCAGCGGAATTCCGCTGCCTTTTTTGACGGAAAATTTACTTGAGTTCGACTTTCGCGCCGACTTCTTCCAGCTTTGCCTTCATTTCCTCGGCATCCGCCTTCGGGACGGCCTCTTTTATAGTCTTCGGAGCATTGTCAACCAGCTCTTTGGACTCCTTGAGTCCGAGACCAGTGATGTCCTTCACAGCCTTGATGACCTGCATCTTTGTGGGGCCGACTTCCGCCA
>CAZYZR010000145.1:0-2610 GCA_964651945.1 uncultured Oscillospiraceae bacterium
TTCGTCGTCCTGTCCATTCTTGGCATCGTAACCGACCCGACGACGGAGGGAGTCGGAGACAGTGACCGGGCGATGGGATACGACGAGCCGGCGAAAAAAGGCGGTGATGCACAGTGAAACTCTATCCGGATATTTCCCATTACCACGCCGTCACCGACTGGAGCCGGGTCAAAGAAAACTGCCCGTTTTTGATTACAAAAGCGACGCAGGGCACCGGGTACATTGATCCGACACTTGACACCATCATCAAGAACTGTGAAAGCCGGAAGATTCCGTATTGGCTGTACACGTTCCTGAACAAGGGCGGGGAGCTGGCGCAGGCGAGGTTTCTGGTGTCAACCTGCAAAGGCAAAGTCGGCAAATATTTTGTCGGATACATTTTGGACATCGAGGATAAAAACCCGGCATCCGGCGTAAAAGAGGCCCTGCGGTATCTGGAGAAGCTGGGCGGGAAAGTAATGCTGTACACGATGTACGCACAGTACAGCACTTACAAGGCCGTGATCGCAGGACGGGGCAAAAATACAGCGTGGTGGGAAGCCAGATACGGGCTGAACACGGGCAAGTACAGCAAGGCCTATCCCGCCCACGCCGGAGTTGATCTGCACCAGTACACCAGCAAGGGGAGCCTGCCGGGGGTCAGCGGGGTAAACGACCTCAACCGGCTGACCGGGACGAAACCGGAAAGCTGGTTCACGTCCCCGATCGGCAGCGAAAACAAAAAATCCGCTGCCAAAAAGACCGTGGAGCAGGTGGCGCAGGAAGTCCTTGACGGCAAGTGGGGCAACGGCGAGGAGCGCAAAAAGAAGCTGGCCGCCGCCGGGTACGACTACGAGGCGGTGCAGGATGCCGTCAACAGGCTGGCGAAACCGGCAAAGAAATCCCTGACGGAGATCGCCAAAGAGGTGATTGCCGGGAAATGGGGAGATGGAGCAGAGCGGAAGAAAAGGCTGGAAGCCGCCGGGTATGACTATCAGGCGGTACAGAAAAAAGTAAATGATTTGGTTTGAGATTTGGGCATGTCCGGGTGGGCATGCCCTTATTTTTTGCAAAAAATTTCTAAAAAAAATTTGAGAAAACGCTTGACAAACCACTCAATGAGTGGTATCATAATGTCAGAAAGAGGAAAACAAAAACCAAGGAGGAAAAGGAAATGGCAAAGTTTACAAATTGGGAAGGCACAGAAGTGAAAATCAATCAGGAAAAAATGGATGTCATCGCCAGTTACATGGATGACGATATAAGAGAAGAGTTGCATTTTAAACTCGCGCCTTGCGAGCCGGAAGAATTCTTGGAAGCGTATATCCAGAGAGTCCCGGAATTTGCCGAGCTCTTAAAAAACGAATTTGGGATCGAAGAAGCGTAAAGAGACCACCCGCCCCGGAGGCTACGAGGGCAGAAAGGAAGGAAAAATGGAGGCATATGCGATTTATGCAATCGAAGGTACAGACTATGAGCTGTACCAAGCCGCGAGCGGGGACTGGTGTGTGTCAGTCTCTCGCCCCTTTGAGGAGCGCGAGGATTACAACGTCGGCTCCAAAGATGCGGCACTGGAGTTCATCCTCAGTGAATACGAGGAAGAGCCCCCGAAGTGACGATGGCTTACAATAGAGAAAAAGCTGACCTATCGGCAAGACGGGGAGAACGGGAAACAAAATCCGAAATGGAGGGGGAAGTTGACAATTAAAGAAAAGCGAGAACAGCTCGGGATGTCCCGGGCTGAGATATCCCGACAATTAGGAATCCCAATTAGGACCTTGGAAAACTGGGACTCCGGAGAAAGGAAACCGCCAGAATGGGCAGAGCGGCTGATCCTGGAGAAGTTGGACAGCATTTCCGCGGAAAATAAGGAGGGAAAATAGATGGAAAAAGAGGTGTATCAAGGACTGAAAAATGCAGAAAAATAAAAAAATATGTGTGGTGTGCGGGAAAGAATTTTATGCCCCGCCATCAAGTAAAAAAATAACGTGCAGCAAAGCCTGTCAGCGAATTCGGGCGAGGAACCGGCAGACAGGCGCAAAGCGAAGCGCGGAGACAAAGGAGAAAATCGCAGCAGCCGGCAGGAAACGGGATGTAACTGAACTTTGCAGAGCCGGAACGGAGGCTGCTCTTAAAAGTCCGCGATCCGGACCGTTCGAGACGAACGTCAACGCGATTGATTGGCATCTGATATCCCCGGATGGAAAACATTACCATTTTCGCTCTCTCAACAATTGGTTAAGGGAAAATGGGAAAGAACTTTTTGGAGTAGAGCCTGATAGCAGAGAATTTCACAACACACGCTCCGGGTTATGCGGAGCAAAGAGAGCAGCACAAGGAAAAAAATATGGCTCTTTGACATATAAGGGATGGCAGGTAATTCCGATTCCGAAAAGTAAACAATAAATCCCTGATAAAAAACCCTGGAAAAATCCAGGGCTTTTTATCAGGGATGTAAAAATCCGTGGCAAATTTGTGACAAAATTTTTTACAATCTCAGCTTGTGCCGTACAATTATTCATTGTAAAATGGGCAGGAGAAAAGGCAAAAAAATGAGCGGGAACCCTTGAAAACACTGGATTTTAGGCATTTCCGCTCAAAATAATAAAGTCGATGCGACAGGATTTGAAC
>CAZYZR010000146.1:0-2592 GCA_964651945.1 uncultured Oscillospiraceae bacterium
TCTCTCGTAACTGCTCCACAGGTGGCCGATATGGTTAATAAAGTACTTGATACCAGAAAAAACACTCCATTATCGAATGCGGCTATGGAGACTCTCGCCATAATTGCCTACAACCAGCCTGTTTCCAGGGCATTTATTGACCAGGTAAGAGGGGTGGACAGCTCCTCCAGTCTTTCGACGCTATTGAATAAGGGGCTTATTGAGGAGGCAGGCAGGCTTGAGATCCCGGGCAGGCCTGTGGCATACAGGACTACCGATGTATTTCTCCGTGCATTTTCCCTTGAGAATATTTATCAGTTACCCAGTGTAACCGCTGATGAGGCCGGACAGATGAGGCTTTCAGATGGGTAAATTTGTCCTATGGTTTTCGGGGATCTTCTTTCTTATACTTTTACTGCTGATTATTTTGCTGCTTCCGCCAAAGAAGATCTTTATTGAATATGACAAAGCCGATGGATTTGTAGTTAAAATAAGGTTATTATTTTTAAAGCTGCAGTTATGGCCGCTCAGAGGATTTCTTAAAAAACTGGCAAATAAAAAGGGGAAAAAGCCCGAAGAAGAAATTGAAACAGAGGAAAAGCCCTCCACAAAGGAAAAAGAGAAAAAAAGCTTTCTTTCTGAAATTGAGATTTCTTTTGGTCTCATAAAGCAGGTTATAGCTTCTTTTGGGAGAGTGATGAAGAGGGTACTTAGGTCTTTTGTGGTAAGAGATCTTTCATTTACTATTCCGGTATATGACCCTGAGCGGTGGAGACTGACTGAAAAATATGGCAGAATAACCGGAGCCTTTTACCGGCTTAACCCGCTTTTGCAGCAGACTTTCAGACTTTATTACGGATCTCCTGTATTTATAGCGGATTTCGGGAATAAGTACAGCGGCAGTCTGTATTTCTACACAGAGATAACTGCCTCACCGGCATTGCTTCTTGGACGGGGCGTATATGCGGCAAAGGCAGCTTCAAAAATAATAAAAGAAAATAAAAAGGCCTCAGGCCTCAAAAAAGGAGAATAGATATGGAAAATCATCCAATACAGGGCATAATGGCAGATGCACTCGCCAAAATGAGGGAGATTGTGGATTCCAACACGATTATAGGCAAGCCTATAACCCCGCGGGAGGGAGTTACTGTAATTCCTGTTTCCAGAATTTCCTTTGGGTTTGTATCAGGTGGCAGCGATTTTGCCACAGAGAAACAGAAGGACCTTTTCGGCGGGGCAGCATCATCAGGTGCTTCAATTACGCCTGTCGGTTTCCTTGTAATACAGGGGACCAACGTGAGGCTCATTCAGCTCGCCGAAGGTGGCCAGACCTTTGACAGGATTTTAAACCTTGTACCCGAAGTAATAGATAAAGTTGAGGGTCTTGTAAACAAAGACAAGGAAGGGGACAAATCCGAGACTGTCTATGACAAGGCCGAGGATATTATAAAAGCTGTCCAGGAGTCCCGGGATGCCGAAAGCAGTGAGGTTTCACAGCCCAGTGAGACACGGGAACAAGCCGAGTAAATATGCGTGATACCAGGATACAGAAAGCAATGTCAGACATGGGAATATGCTCCAGGAGAAAAGCTGAACAGCTTATTTCCCGGGGAAGAGTAAAGCTCAACGGGCACCCTGTCAACATAGGCGACAAAATGGACATGGGTCGGGACCTGCTTTCTGTAGACGGAATAACCTACCACCCTTCCTGGAAAAGGGAGTACAGTTACTACATGCTATATAAGCCAAGGGGTTATATTACTACCACATCCGATGACAAGGGGCGAAAGACAGTGATGGACCTTTTGGGGGATATTCCTGTGCGAGTTTACCCTGTAGGCAGGCTCGACAAGGACAGCGAGGGTCTTCTCCTCCTTACAGATGACGGGGAGCTTGCAAATGCCCTGACTCACCCTTCTCACTCCGTTCCCAAAACCTACAGAGTTACAGTAAAGCCAGGGGCGACAGAAGAACAGATTTCTTCCATTTCCAGGGGATATTTGCTGGGAAACGGAAAACGATCACGGCCTGCCAAAGTTATGCCGGTTTTGGGAGATGAAAACCGTACTGTGCTGGAAATTACCCTAAAAGAGGGGAAAAACCGAGAGATAAGGCGACTTTGCGAGTCAGTAGGTCTTGAAGTTGCGAGACTTGTCAGAAAATCTGAGGGGCCGATAAAGCTGGGAATGCTAAGGCCCGGAAAGTACAGGCCACTGGAAAAAGGAGAGATTAAGGCACTTAAAGACTCAGCAGGGCTCAAATCAAGGTGAAAATTACCGGAGGGCTGAATGTTTGTCATAAAACCTATTGAAGAGCCTGAGATCATAGATGTTCTCAACAAGGGCAGGTTTCAAGGCGAAGTTCAGGGTTATATCTTGTCCGATGGGGCTGACCTATTTGGCTGGTCACTTTTCAGTCTTGAGAAAGGTATAACCAAAGTTTTGGATGTCCTCGCTCCCGATATGGGAGTTCTGGATGGACTGGTAAGGACCTCGGTTTCATACGGACAGGAGAGAAATTGCAGATTTTTCAGTCTTAATTCCGACAATCCTGATTTGCTTGAATACAAAAGGGTGTTCTTTCCTGACATCGATGACATTATTCCGAATGAAA
>CAZYZR010000147.1:0-2516 GCA_964651945.1 uncultured Oscillospiraceae bacterium
TCCGCCGCAATGAGTGCAAATATCTTATCCCTAACGAATTTGCCCTTCATCCGGAGATCGCACCTCTTGACTCCCACCCGGGGTGTATTTGCATGGGTGGATACGGCGATATGGGAATTGCCGGGTGTGAGCCTTTTTTCCCGCTGAGAGACTGCCCTGAGCACAAGGGTGTCTATCCTGTTTTTGGGATTGTCACTGAGGGCATGGACGAGATTTACAGGCTTGAAAAGGTCCCTACAAAACCCGTCCCTTTTCCATACCCCGGCGTTACAGTAAATGAACCTATTGAGCCGCAGGTAATAGAAAAGGTTGAGTTGGAGCTTTACGGCGTAAATTATCCGGAACCCATAAAGATGCCAGGAGGAAAACTCCCGTCCACCTGGGAATAAAGAATAAATTAGAATCTTTATGGAATATTTTTAAACATAAAAATTTCAGAATGAATAAGCATAAAAAGATTTTTTAAAATTGTTTTTTAGTTTAGAAATAAAAAACGATGTAAGGATTGTCAATGCACAGCAATGTGAGCCGCAGATTTATTCCAGGTTAAGGTAAAAAGCAAAAACACTCCGGAAGATTTTCCGGAGTGTTTTTAATCTGATCCTCAAATTTTCAGAATTTCAGGTTGCCTAGGCTGGATTTGCCCACTATATGGGCTTTCAGGATGTTTGTGGATCCTGCCACACCTACGGGAACCCCGGCAGTCACCACCACCAGATCCCCGTCCTGCACGAGTTTTTCTCTCTGGGCCGTGGCTATTGAAATGTCTATAAGCTCATCAGTGCTCTGAACGGTGCTCATCAGAAGGGGAGTAACACCCCAGGAAAGTGCCAGCTGACGGCAGGACTTTTCAGTGTCGCTGCACCCTATAATGGGCAGGCTCGGGCGGTATTTCGAGATATTTCTTGCGGTAAATCCGCTCTTAGTGACGGTTATAATGGCTTTTGCATCTATATCCATGGCGATGGCGCAGGCGGCGTGTGCCACAGAATCTGTTATGGAAAGGCCTCTTCCGTAATCCCTTGCGCGAAGAGCCTGGTTATAGTCTATATGGTTTTCAGTGGCCTCCGCAATAGCCGCCATGGTCTTTACAGCTTCAACCGGGTATTTGCCTGCGGCAGTTTCACCGGAAAGCATTATTGCACTGGTTCCGTCGTAAATGGCATTTGCAATATCGGTAACCTCTGCCCTTGTGGGACGTGGGTTCTCAGTCATTGACTCCAGCATCTGAGTGGCTGTGATAGCGGGCTTCCCTGAGTTATAGCATTTCGTAATGAGGTCTTTCTGAATCTGTGGAATCTCCGCAAAATCAATTTCCACCCCCATATCGCCCCTGGCCACCATTATGGCATCCACGACTTCCAGGATCTCGTCTATTTTCTCAACCCCTTCGCCGTTTTCCAGCTTTGCGATAATCCTCATGGATGTGCATCCATTTTCTTCGAGAATTTTCCTTACTTCCAGCACGTCCTCCTTGCAGCGGGTGAAAGAGAGGGCAATGAAATCAAAATCATTTTCAATTCCGAAAAGTATGTCCTCTTTGTCCTTTTCACTCACAAATGGCATCGAAAGTTTTACTCCCGGAAGGTTTATTGACTTGTTGTTTGACAACTTGCCGTCGTTCTGAACTGTCAGATGGACCTCATCCCCGTCTATATCGTCCACTGCCATTTCAATAAGGCCGTCATCAAACAACACCTTTGTTCCGGGTTGCACATCCTTTGGAAAATCCTTGTAAAGGACACTCACTGTGTGCTCATCCCCCTCAATATCCTTGGTGGTGAGGGTGAACTTGTCTCCCTGTTTCAGAGAGATGCGTCCGTCTCTGAATCTTCCTATCCTTATCTCAGGGCCCTTTGTGTCCAGCATAGTGGCAACATAAAGCCCCAGTTCTGTTCTTATCCTCTTTACTTTTTTAAGCCTTTCAAGGTGTTCCTCGTGAGTACCGTGGGAGAAATTGAAACGGGCCACATTCATCCCGGCCTGCATAAGTTTCCTCAGCACATTGGGATCGTCTGTGGATGGCCCCAGTGTGCAAATGATTTTTGTCTTTCTCATTTTAACCCCCATAAAATGCCCGAAAGTTCCGGACAAATTTTATTTATTTAAAAATTATACTCTCAAAATACATCTTTCACAATAGAATAATTATTTTTTTAGCCGGAAATTATGTACTATTCGTTCATAAAAAGGCTGATTTTTTTGACATTTTGTTTATATTAAATGCTTGGGTTATGATGTATAATACTGTTAGATTTAAAAATTTTCGCAGGGAGGATAATTATGAAAGACGACAAAAGGGTTTTTCTGATAGTTCTTGACAGCTTCGGCATCGGTAAGGCACCGGATGCCGGAAAATTCGGAGATGAGGGCAGCGATACCCTTAAAACTATTTCGAAAAGCGAAAAATTTGACATGCCCGTTATGGGAGACCTTGGGTTTTTCAATATAGACGACGTGGAATACCCCAAAAAGGCAGAACATCCGAAAGGATCCTACGCCAGAATTATTGAGGC
>CAZYZR010000148.1:0-2506 GCA_964651945.1 uncultured Oscillospiraceae bacterium
TTCATTGATTCAAGGACAGAATCAATGAACGCGGCCCTTTGGTTAAGGAGAACCCTTCACTTTTCACCACACCAAAGGAGGACACACATATGTTGATCCACTGGCAGTCCCATCAGGAGTATCTCTATTTCCTGCATGAGACAAAAGTACATCTTGATTCTTCCCAGCGCACAAGGCTTCGCCTCGAATTCGGCTCCGTCAGGGATAAACTCTGTCTGCTGAACCTGGATCCCGTTATGGAATACCTTTCCAGCTTCTATCCCCCTCTCGGCAGGCCCGCTAAAAATCAGGTGCAGATCCTGCGTTCCCTTATCCTCATGATGCTGCTCGGTTTTTCCAGGCTGACAGCCTGCTTGCTGTCCTTATCGGCTCCCCACAGGGCTCCCTCCCGCCGCTTGGCTCTTATTTTGACCTCATGGACAGGCTCTGGCCTCAGGGCAAAGCCTCCCAACGCGCCGGCAGGAAAGACCTCTTCCCAAAGGATAAAAACGCAAAGCCCTCTAAAAAACCCGGCAAAGGAAAGAAACTTCCCAATAAACACTCCGGCATTACGGACACCATGGCCTCCTATGCACTGGAACACAACAAATTCCCTTTCCATTTTGAAGAAAGGCTCCAGCAGATTTTCCGCCTCGCCGCCCTCCTTCCTTCCATGAACGACGGACTCATCCCGAAGGGCGGGCTCACACTTTCCGGCGATGGCACCTGTGTCCATTCCCATGCTTCCCCTTACGGGCATAAAGTCTGCAAGTGTATGGATGACGGCATCATCGGCTGCTCCTGTAAACGGCATTTCTCGGAACCCGATGCCCACCGGGGCTGGGACAGCGAAGAGGAAACCTATTATTTCGGACACACCCTCTACATGCTCTGCTCCCATAACACGGAATACGGCGTTGACCTGCCCCTGCATATCCGTTTCCTGGACGCCAGGCGGCACGACAGCGTCAGCGCCATCGTCTCCCTCCGGGAATTCAGGACAATCAACCCGGATATCCCCGTCAGGGATATCTGCCTGGACTCCACCCATGACAACTATGCCACCTATGGGCTGTGCAGGAACTGGAAGATACGCCCCTTTATCGACCTCAATGATAACCGGGGGCGTCCGGATTCCATCCCGGACTCCATTTCCATTGACTCGGACGGCACTCCCCTGTGCATGGCAGGATTCCGCATGGTCAACTGGGGATACTGTCAGCAGAAGCATTCACGCAAATGGCGCTGTCCGCTTGCCTGCGGCAAGGTGGATTCCTGCCCCTGTAAACAGAAATGTTCTCCCTCTTCTTATGGCCGCTGTGTCTATACGAAACCGGACTGGGACATCCGTCTCTATACCCCTGTCCCAAGAGGGACAGAAGAATATAAGAAGATTTACAATAACCGTACTTCCTGTGAAAGGGTAAACAACCGGGTGTTAAATGATTACCATCTCCATGATATGGGCATCCACACCAGGAAGCACTATTCCTTCTTTACCATGATCATCTGTATCTGCATCCATCTGGACGCACGGCTGAAGAAGAGAACCAAACAGGAAACATAAATACCGTACCGCATTGGGCTTAAGGAATCCTTTTTTAATCTGCCACTAGGGAGGTTTTAAAGTCATGCTCTCCATTAAATCCTTTCGCTGCGATGTCGGACGCGTTGCCATTCCGGTTATTTACTTTTCATTTTCTTCATCCATCAGTCCTCATTTTCTGCTTCACTTACCTACTTTCCGAGATTACTCTAATCAGATTCTCTTTTTTACACATTGCGTATCAAAATCCTTCAGTGACAATAACTGACCATCGTCTGAATATTCCAAGGATACATATCCAGGTTTAATAATATTAATTTTATTTGAAAAACAATAGTATTCATAAGGTAAAACAGATATTACCTCATCCGGTATCAATACGTTTTTCACTATTATTCTATCATCTAATCCTTCAAAGCAATCCTGACACTGAAACATTATTGGAAGCATAAATTTACTTCTGCTCTTTATATATATATCGGAATCTTTCTCACACAAATACATGTCATCTTCCATATATTTCAATGACATAACCTGTATTCTATCTTTCATCTTTTGATATTCAAGAATCCTCTTTGATTCTTTTTCAATTACAATTCTCTCTGATTCTAAGCCTTCTTTCCTATTCACAATAATTTCATATTCAGTATTTCTTTCCAAATATGTAATACTCTCATAATATATAGGTTGTCCCAAAAAGGTTATAACATAATTTAATTCTTTCTTTTCACTTTTCAAAAATATTAACCTCTGTTTATCAATAATTGTTTTTTTGTTAAATGTGGCAGATTAGTGCAAATCAATTTAAAACAGGCAACGAATTACTTACTTTTTTCTAAGAAAAGAGCCTAATTAGCACTCTTTACCCCAGCCGTAAACAACACCGGCTGCTGCTACTGCAACCACTCCAACTGCTGCTACAGCATAGTTAATTCCTCCAACTACATTCCAAACACATGCCATCACCCCAAATACAGCTGG